>JBKEAH010000255.1:0-31793 GCA_047972065.1 Desertimonas sp. | reverse complement strand
CGATCACCCCGACCGAGACCAACCCGGTGAACAGCCGGTTGATCTGCTCGATGGCGGCGTGGGTGGACGAGACGTCGATCAGCTTCGTGCTGTTGCAGTTGGGCCAGTCGTCACAACCGAGGCCCGACCCGGTCAAGCGCACCGCGGCACCGGTGATGACGATCGACACCAGCAGCCCGAGCGCCACACCGGTGATCCGACGGTACCGGGCGGGCGAGATCTTCACGCCCGCAGCCTAGGAGGCCTCGGCGGACGAGGGTCACGTCTCCGCCAGGAGCACCTCCGCGTGGGCCATGCCATCGGCGTCGAAGTACCACGAGGTGCCGGTGGCGTCGTCGAACGTGAACCCTCCGCCACCCGAGGGGTATGAGCGCTCCTCGGTGGTTCCCGCGAGCGCGTCGCGCACCAGCTGGGCGAGCCCATTGCTGTCCAGACCGGGGGCGTCGAAGGAGATGGTGACATATTCGTTCATCGCCGTGTCGGTGCGGTCGACACCCCAGTAGTAGGTCGCGCGGTGTTTGGTCGCGCCGACGGTCGCGATCACCTCGAGGGGGGCCTCGAGATGTTGGGTGATCGCCGGAGGCGGTTCCGTCACACCGTGCCACGACTCGTTGATGACGATGTTGAATTCGCCTGGCCGGCTCCGTGGGGTGACTCGGATCTGCACGATCCAGGGTCGTTGGGTCGGGCTCGGTGCGCCGGTGTTCAGCTCGGCGAGATCCGAGACCCGCAGCATTCGCCCGTTTTCATGATCGACGATGTCGCTGTGCCACCCGGTGTCGTCGGGGTACTGCTGCTGGAACGCCGACAGCGCGGTATCCGGATCGGTCGAGAGGGTCGCCGCGAACATCCAGGTGCGTTGCAGGGTGGCGTCGACCGGGTCGTGGCCGATCGTCGCCCCCAACAACGTGGCGTCGGCTGGATATGGCATCGACTCGAAGCCGAGCGCTCCGATCACGTCCCCGACCGTGCGAGTGTGGGGCGGCACGAAGGCGCTGGGCCGGGCCCCGATGTCGACCGGGACCCCCGGCGGCGTCTCGGTCACCGGCGGCGGGGCGGTGACCGGCGTCGTGTCGGTCACCGGCGGGGCGACGACCGTGTCGGGTGGTGCCTTCGATCGCACCGTCGTCGTGGGCGGTACCGCCGCTCCGGCGTCGTCGATCAGCCCGACCCCGACGAGCGTCGTCAGCCCGAGCGCGCAGACGATCGAGCGGGTTGTCCACCGAGGCGCGGTCATGCTCCTCGGACGCCGACGGTGGCAGCAAGGTTCCCTGGGTTGACGTCGCGGTGCCCAGCCACCTCGCCGATCAGCGGCCCTCGGACCCCATCGATCACGTGTGGCGGATGGTCATCCCACCGTCCACGGGGATGATCGCCCCGTTCAGGAAGCTGGCCGCTGGCAGGCAGCAGCTGAGCGTCATCTGGGCGACCTCCTCGGGATCGCCGTAGCGGCGCAGTGGCACGCGACGCCGAGCGTAGGTCTCCTTGTCGGCCTCGCTGATCTCGGCGGTCATTCCGGTGATGATCGGCCCCGGGCAGATGCAGTTGACCGTGATCCCGTGCCGCCCGAGCTCGACCGCGAAGCTCTTTGTCAACCCCACGACGGCGGCCTTCGATGCCGCGTACCCCGCCATCCCGGCGGTCGTCACGATCGTCTCGGTCGAGGCGATGTTGACGATCCGCCCTTCCCCCGACTCGGCAAGGTGCGGCCGAGCGAGGTGGATCAGCCGGGCCTGCGCGGTGACATTGACGTCCATCGAGCGCTGCCAATTCGTGTCGAACTCGTCAAGCGGCATGAAGGCGGAGTTGCCGAGCGCGACCCCAGCGTTGTTGACGAGCACATCGAGGCCCCCGAGACCGGACACCGTGGCCTCGACGATGCGCTCGGCCCCACCGGCTGCCGCGATGTCGCCGGGCACGGCGATCGCCGCGCCCGGGCCGTGGGCGGCGGTGATCTCTCCGACGACACGGTCCACCGCGGCCGGGTCGAGATCGTTGACGGCGACGCGAGCACCCTCGTCGGCGAACAGGTGGGCGGTGGCCCGGCCCATCCCGCTGGCGGCACCGGTGACGAGCACCCGCTTGGCGCTGACGGATCGAGAACGGGTCGAAAGACGGGTCATGTGGGCGAACGTACCGACGTCGGCCATCCGGAGCCGTACCCGGCCGAACCCGTCCGCTTCGTCGACACCGAGGCCGGCCCCGTAGGTTCCGCGGGTCTTTTCTCACGTCGAACGGGGGCGGTCGGCGGATCTCAACAGCGCGACGGGAGACCTCGATGCGAACCACGGCCACCACCCTGATTGCCAGCACCCTTCTCCTGGCCAGCGCCGCGACTGCGGCGGCGGCCACCGAGGAGACCGAGCCGACGGCCGTGCCATCGGCCGAGGCATCCGCCGAGGTGGACGACGAGCGGCCGAACCAGGGCGGCACCCTGCGCTACGCCCACGCCAACACCCCGAGCCGATTCGATCCTCACCGCTCGTCGATCGGCCAGGACATCCGGTACTTCGCCCCCGTCTACGACCGGCTGGTGCACTTCGATTCCGCCGGCGATCTCGTGCCCGGCCTGGCAACCTCGTGGGAGTTCAGCGACGACGGGTTGACCTTCACGATGACCCTGCGTGAGGGCGTCGTGTTCCACGACGGCGCGCCCTTCGATGCCGAGGCGGTCAAGCTGAACATCGAGCGCGGTCAATCGCTCGAGGGCTCCTCGGTGGCAAGCGACCTCGTGGAGATCGAGTCCATCGACACGCCCGACCCGGCGACCGTCGTGTTCAGCCTCAGCGCACCGAACTCGATGCTGCCGGGCATGCTCTCCCACCGGGCCGGGGCGATGGTCAGTCCGACCGCGTTCGAGAATCCGGATCTCGACCAGGCGCCCGTCGGCGCCGGGCCATACCGGGTCACCGAATACGTCGAGTCGAGCCGGATCGTCTACGAGCGGTTCGAGGACTACTGGGATCCCGCCGTCGGCGGCCCCGACCGCATCGAGGTGTCGGTGATGCCCGACTCGCGGACGCGGCTCAACGCGCTCACCTCCGGACAGGTCGACCTGGCCCAGATCGGGGCCACCGAGCTGAGCGACGCCGAGCGTTCGGGGTTGAGCACCGACAGCCGGCCGGCGCTCACCTATCTGGCGCTGCTGCTCAACCGCAGCGGCGAGGAACTGTCAAACCCGCTCGTGCGCCAGGCCCTCAACCACGCCATCGACCGGGCGGCGATCGCCGAAGCCGTCTACTTCGGGGCCGCCGCACCCGCCGTGCAGCCGTTCCCCGAGGGCTACTTCGCCTACAACCCCGACTTCCCCGGCGACTACTACGACTACGACCCCGAGCGGGCACGCGAGCTGCTCGCCGAGGCCGGCTACCCGGACGGGTTCACCCTCGACCTGCTGGTCACGGCGCTCGACGTCTACACCAGCGCCGGGGCCGCCGTGCAAGCCCAGCTCGCCGAGGTGGGCGTCACCGCCGAGATCACCCAGGTCGAAGCGGCTCAGAGCGCCGACATCTTCTTCGCCCAGGAGCAGGGTGATGCGTTGCTGTCGCAGTGGGGTGGTCGGCCGGATCCGCAGATGACCTTGGAGCTCCAGTTCAGCGAGGGTGCGTTCGGCAACCCGGGGGATCAGACCACGCCCGAGTTCGTCGAGGCCAACGCCCGGACCCGGGCCACCGTCGACCCCGACGAACGGGTGACGGCGCTCCACGATGAGGTCGCGGTGGTGGTCGAACAGGCGCTCCAGGTGCCGATCGTCCACGACTTCGCGGTCCACGCGTGGAACGACTCGGTGACCAGCTTCGGCACCCTCATCACGGGCCAGGCCGACTTCCTGGCCGTCGAGATGGCCGACTGAGCACTCCGACGGGCGCGGCTCGGCGGTGAGCCGCGCCCGAAGCGGTGACTACCTTCTCGACGTGGCCACTCTCGATCGCGACCGACTGATCGCCCTCCAACTGCTGGTCTTCTCCAAGCTCGAGGGAGCGATGACGGCGGCGATGATCCACCTCGGCGACGAGCTCGGTCTCTATCGTGCGCTCGCCGGTCACGGCCCGATGACCACCAGCGAGCTGGCCGAACGCGTCGGGCTGGAGGAACGATGGGTCCGCGAGTGGGCCTACAACCAGGGCGCGGCGCGGGTCATCGACGCCACCGTCGACGGCGAGGTCGAGCGGTTCTCGCTGTCGGCCGAGGGTGCCGCGGTGCTGGCCGACCCCGAGTCGGACGTGGTGGGTCTGGGGATGTTCCGCTCGCTGCCCGAGACGATGTCCCGGGTGCGGGATCTTCCCCAGAGCTTCCGGTCGGGCATCGGATTCGACTACGACGCTCATGGCCTCGACGGGCTGGCCGGTCTGGAGCTGAGCTTCGAACCGTGGACCCGGAAGCATCTCGTGCCCGACGTACTCCCCCACCTCGATGGCGTCGAGGACGCGCTGCGTTGCGGTGGTGCGGTGGCCGATGTGGGTTGCGGGCCTGGCGGTGCCGCGTTGACGCTCGCGGCGGCGTTCCCCGCGTGCACGGTCACGGGCTACGACATCTCCCGGCTGGCGCTCGAACGGGCGGCGGCGCGGGCCGCCACGACCGGGCTCGACAACGTGTCGTTCCGCGACCCGCGGGTCGACCCGTTGCCCACGGACCGTTCGCTGTCGCTGGTGTTGACGCTCGACTGCGTCCACGACATGACCGATCCGCAGACGGTGATGGCCGCGATCCGCGAGGCGGTGGCCGATGACGGCGTGTGGCTGCTGGTGGACATCAAGGCTGCCGACACCTTCGCCGGCAACGTCGAGCGCAACCCGATGGCGGCGCTGATGTACGGGATCAGCGTCGTGTCGTGCATGTCCTCCGCGCTCAGCGAGCCGGCTGGTGCCGGCCTCGGCACGCTGGGTTTGTCGGCGGCGCGGGCCGAAGCGATGGCGCGCCAGGCCGGGTTCACCCGCTTTCGTCGGCTCGACGTCGACCATGGCGTCAACGCCTTCTACGAGATCCGGCCCTGACCGGGCGGGTTGCGCCGCCCCCCGACGGGTTGCCAGCTGCTGTCAGCGGGTGCGGTCGCCGAGCGGCAGATGCTCGACATCCGACAGCGTCGAGAGACCGAACGTGTACCCGTCGCCCAGCGACAGTGCCTCCACCCGGCTGATCGAGGCGTGACCGAGCACGAAGCGCTCCCACTCCCACGGCGTCGGGGCCAACCCCAGCAGGTGACAGATCGTGACGGCGTTGGTGCCGGCGTGGGCGATCAGCAGGATCCGTCTCCCGGGCTCGGCGACGTCCCACACGGGTAGCTCGTGCTCCACCCGGTGCACCCCCCGCTCGGCCAGGAAGTGCTGGGCACCGAGACGCATCCGCTCGACGAAGTCACGGGTCGACTCGCCGCCCCGCAGTCCCTCCCAGCGGGCGAGCGCCGGCCGCTCGCGCAACTCGGCGTAGGCCTCCGCCGCCCGCTCGACCGGCGTGCCGTGCCATTTGGGGTCGCGGATCTCCTCCAGCCAGCCGGCGATGACCTCCTCGCGGCCGGCGGCGCGCAGGTACGGCGCGGCGGTCTGGCGGGCCCGCATCAGCGGCGACACGAGCACCTCGTCGAACGTCTCGTCGAGCAGTGCCGGGGCCAAACGCTCGGCCTGCCGCCGTCCCAACTCGGTCAGCGGTGGGTCGACGACGTTGAGGCCGCCGCGCACCCACTCGGGCTGGGCATGCCGGACGAGCACGATCTCCACGTGACCGAGACTACGGAACGACGACGCCCGGACCGCGCCGCCTTCTACAGTCGGACCTCGTGAGCGGCTCCGGGTGGTATCCCGATCCCACCGGACGATTCGAGTACCGCTACTTCAACGGTCAGTCGTGGACGGCCGATGTCTCCGCCGACGGTCGCCGTCGTGTCGATCTACAAGCCGTCGACACCGGGAACCCGGCGACGTCCTCGACAATCCGGGCGCCGTCGGCGTCGTCGACGTGGCGGCCCGCTGGGGCGACTCGCAACGGCTTGGCCGTGTGGTCGATGGTGGTCGGGATCGTGGTTGTCGCCGGGGGTTGGGTCCCGTTCTTCGCCTACCTCGGTGTGCCCGCGGCGATCGTCGGCTTCGCCCTCGGGATCGCCGGGCGTCGCCGGGCCGGCGCGACCGGTTCCGGTGGCGGGATGGCAACCGCCGGGCTGATCCTCGCTCCGTTGGGCCTCGCGCTGTCGATCGGTGGGGTCTGGATGACCAACTGGCTGGTCGACGCCGTCGAGCGCTACGAACACCCGGCCCGTCACGACGTCGCGGTCCTCGACTGCGCCCTGACCGAGGGAATGATCCAGATCGGCGGAACCCTGGCCAACACCTCGCCCCGCACGGCGTCCTACACGCTGCGTCTCGAGATCCGATGGGACGGCGGCTCCCGACGCCGGCTGGTCGAAGTCGACGACGTGGCTGCCGGCGCCATCGTCGACTGGAGCGACCAGCTGGCGGCGCGCACCGACGCCGCGACGGCGGCGCGATGCAACCTCGTCGAGGTTCACGGACCGTTGCCGCTCGGCTTCGACCCCGGCTGAACCGTCACCAGGCCGGCTCAGTGAGCCGTCGTGGCCGCCATCCATGCGTCATACAGCTGTCGGTACCGCCCGTGGCCGGTGACCAGGCTGGCGTGGAAGCCGTCCTCCACCAGGCGCCCGTCATCGAGGACCAGCACCCGATCGGCGCGTGCCGCGGTCGACAACCGGTGGGCGATGGCGATGGTGGTACGGCCCTCGGCGAGATGGGCCAGCGCCCGCGAGATGCGCACCTCGGTCAACGCGTCGACCGACGAGGTGGCCTCGTCGAGCACCAACACGTCGGGATCGGCCACCCCGGCGCGCAGCAGGGCGACGAGCTGGCGTTCACCGGCGGAGAGGTGCTCACCGCGTTCGCCGACCCTGGTGGCCAGACCGTCGGGGAGGCTGTCGGCCCAGTCGCGGACATCGAGCAGGTCGACGACGGCGTCGAGGTCGGACCATGACGTGCCGGGACGGGCAAAGCCGACGTTGGCCGCGATCGTGTCATCGAACAGGAACGGTTCCTGGCTGACGACGACCAGACGCCGACGCAACTCGGCGTTGTCCACGTACTGCAAGGGCACGTTGCCCAGCCGGATCTCGCCGATCGTCGGGTCGGCGAAGCGAGCGATCAGCCGACCGAGGGTGGTCTTGCCCGATCCGGTCGCGCCGACGAGCGCGACCTGCTGACCGGCGGGGATGTGCACGTCCACATGGCGGAGCACGGCGGCGTCGACGTCGTCGGCCAGCCCGCGGGTCGGATACGAGAACGTCACGTCGCGGACATCGACGTCCAGCCCACCGGCCGGGAGCGGTCGCGGGTCGCTCGGCGGCGGTGGACCGACCGGCAGGTCGAGCACGCCGAGCACCCGGCGCATGCCGGCGACCGCGGTCTGGGTCTGGTCAAGAACCTCGGTGAATTCGGCGATCGGCTCCAGGAAGCGGTACGTGAGGAACACGAACCCGACCATCGCACCCGCCGTCAGCCCGCCTCCGGGCCCACGGGCCACGCCGACTGCGATCACGCTGGAGACGGTGAGCACGGCGAACGCCTCACCGGAGGGGAAGAGGAAGGCGCCGATGATCCCGGCACGAATCTGTGCCGAGACGCGCCGGTCGACCGCCGTGTCAGCCTGCCCCTCGACGGTCGGACCGGCGCCGTAGGCCCGGATCGTCTCGGCGCCGCTCACCACCTCGGTGATGCTGGCCAGCATCTCGCCATTGCGCGACCGGGCTCGATCGTAAGCCGCGACGAGGTGTCGTTGCAGGGTTCGCAGCACGATCACCAGTGGGGCGGCAACGGCGAAGGCGACGACGGCGAGGATCCAGTCGTAAGCCAGCATCACGCCGGCAACGATCAGCATCAACGGGCCGTTGAGCAGCCACGCCAACCCACCCCATTGGAAGAACTGCCCGAGTGTCTCGATGTCGCTGGTGACCCGGGCGACCAGCGACCCTCGCCGCTCCTCGTTGTGATCGGCCAGCGAGACCCGGTGGATGTGCTCGACCAACCGGATCCGCAACTGGTACAGCGCGGATTCACTCCGTCGGCCCAGGCGGACCACGGCCTGGCGTTGGGCGACACCGGCCACGACGATCGCCACCATCGAGACGGCGCCGAGGGTGCCGACGAACGACGTCCTCACCCCACCCTCACCCAGGATGCCGCGGTCGATCGCCTGCTGCAGGAGGATCGGTGTCACCACTCGGCCACCGGCACCGATCGCCGCCAGCAACCAGGTGACGCCAAGCCCTTGGCGCAGCACGGGGGCCTCGGCCAAGCCACGGCTGAGCGTGTGCACCGCCGAGAACCGGCCGATCGGCTCGGCGACACGCATCGACGCGGCGGGATCATCCAACGGCGCCACCGAGCCCTCCCGACCCGCTCAGCGCGACACCCTCGGCGGCCGCTCGATCGGTCTCGAACGCCTCGACGAGCTGTCGATAGCCGGGGTGCCGCGTCATCAGATCCTGATGGGTGCCGTGAGCGGCAACGGCGCCACCGACGAGGTGGATCACGTCATCGGCGAGCGCGATGGTCGACGGGCGAGAGGCGACGATCACCACCGTCGCCTGGTGTTCGGCGTCACGCAGGTTGGTCAGCACCCGAGCCTCGGTCGCCGGATCGAGCGCCGAGGTGGTGTCATCGAGCAGCAGCAGCGCCGGATCGCGGAGCAGAGCTCGGGCGAGAGCGAGCCGCTGGCGCTGCCCGCCGCTGAGACTGACCCCGCGCTCTCCGACGATGGTGTCGAGCCCGTGCGCGGTGTCATCGACGAACGAGGCGGCATCGGCGCGCGCCAGTGCGGCCCAGAGCGCGTCGTCGGACTCGGTCCGCCCCAGGGTCAGGTTGTCACGGATCGAGCCGGCGAGGAGGAACGGCTCCTGAAACACCAGCGCAGTGCCGCCCGGCGTGCGTTCCAGCGTGCCCGACGTGGGCGCGAGCAGACCGCCCATCAGTTCCACCAGCGTGCTCTTGCCGCCACCGGTGGGCCCGACGATGGCGACGACACGGCCGGTTGGCACCGTGATGGAGACACCGTCGAGGGCCGGACGGGCGTCGGCACCAGCGTCCTCGAAGGAGAACTCGACGTCGATCAATCGCAGCGCGAGATCCGGCGGTGCCGGGATCACGGCCTCGTTCGGATCGGCTTCCACCGCCTCGTCGAGGACCGCCCGGACACGGCGCCATCCGGCCAGCGAATGGGGGACCTCCGATAGCACGTAGCCGATGAGCCGGAGCGGCAGCACCAGCAGGGTAAACAGGTACACGAAGCTGGCGAGCTGACCGACGCTGATCGCCCCGGCCTCGACCCGCAGCGCGCCGACGACGACCAGCATCGTGTTGGATAGCGCGGGGACCACGTCGAGGAGGGACTCGAAGGTGCCACGGATCCTGACGGCGCCGATCCTGGCATCGCGCAGACGGCCGGCCAGCAGCCCCAGACGCTCGGTCTCACGAGCTTCGGCACCGTAGGCCTTGACCAGCTGCACCCCCTCGAAGCTCTCGTGCACCGCCGCCGACAGTGCGCCGAGGTGATCCTGGGCGGCGGTGTAGTAGCGATCGACCCGGCGTTGGTACGTCACGTTGAGACCGAGCAGGATCGGAAAGAGCGCGACGGCGCAGAGCCCGAGCAGAAGATCCGACACCAGCAGCCAGACCGCCGAGATCGCGATCATCAGCACGGTGCCGGTGGCGAACGGGATGGGTGCGAGCACCGAGATGGCGGCGTCGACGTCGACTCCGGCGCGCGCCACCAGATCACCGTCGGCGCGTCGCTGGTGCCATCCGATCGGTTGCCGCACCAGACGGTCGATCACCTGACGGCTGAGCGTGCCGGCGATCCGCCACTGCGCGATCCCGGCGTACGAGCGGCGGCACACGATGCCGAGGGCGCGGACGAGACCGATCACGACCAGCAGCGCGATGCCCCCGACGACGGTGCCCGTCGCCACCCGGCCGTCCTCGAAGCGCGGCAGGATCACGTGGTCGATCACCCACTGCACGGCGAAGCTCGATCCCACGGTGCCGACCGCGAACACCGCGGCCCCGGTCACCGCTGCGGCGAACGGCTTGGGGTGCAGCGAGATCTCGCCCCGCAACATCGCGATGGCGGCATGCCCACGCGACGAACTGCTCACCGATCGCCCCACATCGGACGTTCTACCAAGCGGTGGGCACCGTGCCGACCTGGGTTCCGATCCCCATCAGCCCGTAGCCTCGGGCGCGATGAACCCCATCGATCTGGCCCTGCTGGTGCTTCGCGTCGCCTTCGGCATCGGTCTGGCCGCGCACGGCTGGAACAAGGTGTTCGGGGGCGGTGGCCTCAGCGGAACCGCCGGGTGGTTCGGTGCCATCGGCATGCGCTGGCCGGCGCTGCAAGCCCGGTTGGCGGCGGGGACCGAGATCGGGGCCGGTGTGTTGTTCGCGCTCGGGTTCCTCACCCCGTTCGCCGCGGCGGGGATGGTCGCCGTAATGCTGGTCGCCTTGTGGGTCACCCATCGCGACAAGGGGTTCTTCATCTTCAACGAGGGCCAGGGATGGGAGTACACCGCGGCGATCGCCGTCGCCGCGTGGGCCGTCGGGTCGATCGGTTCCGGCGAGTACGGCCTCGACCACGCCGTCGGGCTCGACGAGTCCTGGGTCCCCGGCGAGTGGACCGGGATGGTCATCACCACCGTGGTCGGTGTCGGTGCCGCGCTGGTCCAACTGGCTGTGTCGTACCGGCCGCCCGCGCCGTCGTGAGGGCCGGACGAATCGCCGCACTGGTGGCGATCCTCGCCGGTGTCGCCTTTTGGACCTGGGCGTTGTTCTTCGCGTCGAAGGAGTCGATCAACCGCATCGAGGATCGGGCGTGGGCCGAGCGCGCCGAGGGCATCTGTGTCGCCGCTCGCGACGAACGAGAGGCGTTGGCGGACTTTCGCGAGATGGAGCGGGGCAACGACGCGATGCTCAGCGAACGGGCCGGGTTGATCGACCAGGCCACCGACATCGTGGAGGATGCGCTCGACGAGATCGTCGCCGTCGAGCCCGCCGATGACAAGGGCCAGGAGATCGTCCCGCAGTGGGAGGCCGACTACCGCCGGTACATCGCCGATCGGCGCTCGTACACCCAGACGCTGCGAGCCGGTGAGGACACCGCCTTCAGCCAGACGGCCGTCGATGGCATCCCGATCACCGAGCGGATCGAGCGGTTCGCCAACGACAACGACATGCCGACCTGCGCGCCGCCGACCGACATCTGACCCGGCCGACGCGGGCCCCTAGGGTTCGAGCCGCCGGACGATCCGGGCCGGGTTGCCGGCGGCGACGGTGAAATCGGGGATCTCACCACGCACGACGCTGTTGGCACCGATGACCACGTGGCGGCCGATGGTGGCGCCCGGCAACACCACGGCACCGTGCCCCAGCCACGACCCGGTGCCGATTCGCACGGCGCGTTCGGGCTGCAACTGGACCGAGATCGGCCGGTCCAAATCCTCGTAGCCGTGATTCTGATCGGTGATGTACACGTGATGGCCGGTCCACACGTCATCGCCGATGTCGATCGACAGGTGGCCGACGATGCCGCTTCCCTGGCCGATCAGGCAACGGTCACCGATCGAGACCACGGTGTCGGCGGTCATCGTCTGACCCGGCACCATGCCCACCGACAGCGTGATGCGAGGACCGATCAGCGTGTCGGATCCGATCCGGATGTACCGCTCGTTGTACAGGGCGGTCGTCGGGAAGGCGATCATGCTCCCGTCGCCGAAGCCGCCAAAGCCACGGGCGCGTGCCGCCCCGGGGCCGATGGCGCCGTGGCGTTCGATCATCGCCCACGTCCGCCGCACCAGTCCTGATCGCCAGCGCCCGGCCACGGCGAGCGACGCTAGCGGCCCTTGATGACAGGCCCGCGGGTCAGCCGCTCATCGGATCAGCACGATGGCCAGGGCGATCGAGTTGAGGATGGCGTGGGCGATCATCGCCGGTGGGAGCCGGCCCAGCAGCTCGACGGCCGCCCCGAGCACGACACCGACGGTGCTGAGCACGATCACCAGCCCGACGTTGCCGGCCCCACGCACCGGGTCGACATGCACGAGACCGAACACGATCCCCTGGGTGCCGATGGCGGCCGGCGCCGACCAGCGACTCCGCAAGCCCCGCTGCACGACGCCGCGAAAGATCACCTCCTCGACCAGCGGTGCGGCCACGACCGCCGCGACGAGCAACGAGATGACGTACGTGCGGTCGTGGGCCAGCCCCTCGACGCCCTCGGTGTTGGAGGTGAACGGCACGTCCAGCACCACGACCAGCAGCCCGGCGAGCAGTTGGCCGCCAAGCACGCACAGCCACACCACGGGGCCCCATCCGATGTCGGACCACTTCGGTCGGAGGCCGAGGTCACGCACCGGGTGGCCGGTGCCGAACCGGCGTGACGCCCACCAGCCCCACACCACCGACGGGCCGTAGCCCACGATCACCGAGACGGCCGTATAGGCGAGGATCGGCCAGCGCTGCGAGAGCAGCGCTTCGACCAGCCAGCGGCTGGCCAGCAACGACACGAGCAGGACGGCCACGGCACCGACCGCGGCGCGCGGATCAAGGGTGGGTGTGACCCCGCGAGGCTCGGCGAAGCGACCACGGATCCCGTCGCTCCAGGCGCGACCGTCGTAGTACCGCTCGACGGGGAGGCCGGTCGAGTCCGGGTACCAGCCCGCGGGACGTCCGCTCGGTGGGCCCCAACTCGCCTTGAGCGGCGGGGTCGACCGCCCCCCCGTCACGCTCCAACCTGACGTGGACCCACGGGCGTAGTCTAGAAACGCGATGGCGGCTTCGACGTGGACGGCGACGATGCCGGCGAACCTGCTGGTGAACGGCTCGCCGCTCGACGGTGACACCACGGCCGACGTCACCGTCATCGGGGCCGGCTACACCGGGCTGTGGACCGCCTACCACCTCGCTCGTCTCGATCCGGCGCTGCGGATCAAGGTCGTCGAGGCGTCAAGCGTCGGGGCCGGCGCCAGCGGCCGTAACGGCGGCTGGTTGTCGGGTCTCTTGCCGATCGGGCTCGATGAGCTCGCCCGCATGCACGGACGGTACGGAGCCGTGGCGTTGCAGCGGGCGATGTTCGACAACGTCGCCGAGGCACTGTCGATCCTCGACGAGGAACGGATCGAGGCGGGGTCGGCGCACGGTGGCATGCTGACGATCGCCCGCAACGAGGCCCAGGAACGCCGCCTCCGCGAGCAGCTGGCGACGGCCCGTCGCTTCGGGTTCGGCGACGACGACCTACGCGTTCTCGACCCGGACGAGCTCGACGCACGATGTCGAGCCGAGGGCGCCCGCAGTGCACTGTGGTCGCCTCACTGCGCCGCGGTCCACCCGCTCCGACTGGTCCACGGCGTGGCCCGGGCGGCGAGCCGGCGTGGCGTGGTGATCCACACCGACACCCTGGTCAAGGCCATCGAACCCGAGCGTGTCATCACCGACCGCGGGATGATTCGCAGCGAGATCGTGGTGGTCGCGACGGAGGGGTACACGGCCCGCCTGCCGGGTCGCCGGCGCCAGGTCGCGCCGGTCTATTCGATGATGATTGGCAGCGCTCCCCTCACAGCGGCCCAATGGGACACGATCGGGCTTCACGACCGTGCCACCTTCACCGACGCCCGCCACCTGATCATCTACGGCCAACGAACCATCGACGATCGGCTGGCATTCGGCGGTCGTGGCGCCCCCTACCATTTCGGTTCGCGTATCAGCGAGGACTTCGACACCGACTCGGGGCTCCGGCGGCGGCTCATGGACACGGCACGGCAGTTGTTCCCGGCGCTCGACCACGTGGACTTCCCGCACCACTGGGGTGGCCCGCTCGGCGTGCCACGCGACTGGCACCCCGGCGTGCGCTTCGACCACGCCAGCCGACTGGCCACGGCCGGTGGGTACACCGGTGACGGCGTTGCTGCGGCCCATCTGGCCGGTCGCACACTGGCCGAGCTCATCACCGGTCATGAGACCGAACGGACCATGCTGCCATGGGTCCACCACCACTCGCCGGCGTGGGAGAGCGAACCCTGGAGGTGGCTCGGCATCAACGCCGCCCGGGTCGCGGCCGGCCGAGCCGACCGGGCCGAGACCCGTCGCCGCGGCGGACGCCGAGCTGCCGCGTGGCGGGGGCTCCTCTCGCGCCTCAGCCGCCCTTGACGGGGCGAGGTCGTCAGCCCGGATAGGCGTCGGGAAGCACCGCGCCGTACAACCACGCTTCGAAGAAGCCCGCCAGCGAGCGACCGGCGATCTCTTCGGCCAGATCGATGAAGTCGGCCGAGGTGCGGCTCGTGCCATCGTTGTCGGCGGCCCAACGCTGGAGGATGATGAAGAAGTCGTCGTCGCCGATCTCGCGCCGGAGGGCGTGCAGCACGACCGCCCCACCGTCGTAGCGCTCGAACCCGAACATCGCTTCCACCGATGGCGTGCCGGTCGGCTCGTTCGACGTCCCATGCCGGGCCGTGAGCGCGACAGCAGCCGCCTCCTCGATCGGCTGGCGCCCGACATGATCGAACCAGAGCCAGTTGCCGTACGTGGCGAACGACTCGTTGAGCCAGATGTCGGCCCAGTCAGCCGGTGACACGGCGTTGCCGAACCACTGATGGGCCAGTTCGTGGGCCAGCAGCAGGTCCTCGAACCCCCCGATCACGTCGCCGTCGAGGGGCGGGAAGTCACTGGCGGCGAAGAGCGAGCGCCCTTGGGTCTCCATCGCCAGCCCGCCATAGCTGTCGGTGAACGCAAGCCCGTACCGATCGAGTGGGTATGGCCCGAAGACCGTCTCGAAGAACTCGATCTGTGGCCGAACGGTTGCGAAGTAGGGCTCCATCTGGTCGACGTCGGCGGCGAGGGCGACGTGCACGATCGGGATCTCGCCGACGTGTCCCCCGTCGATCACGACGTAGTCTCCCGTCAGCAGCATCACCAGGTAGGTCGACATCGGCTCGCGCTGCTCCCAGATCCAGGTCGTCGAACCTCCGGCGTCCACGGACGCGAGTTGCTCACCGTTGGCCACCGCGGCCAGGCCGTCGGGAACCGTCAGTTCGAATCGCCAGGTCGCCTTGTCGGCGGGGTGGTCGTCGGCGGGCATCCAGTAGCGAAGACCATCGGGTTCGTTGAGCACATAGGACCCACCGGCGGTGGCGAACCATCCGATCTCGGCGCCGAACGGCCCGGGTTGCGACGAGGGCGCGGCGCGGTAGCTGATCTCGACGCTGACCGCACGATCGAGCGCCACCGCCCGATCGATCACCAACTCGTCATCGGTCGTGGTGAACGAGGTGTCGACCCCGTCGACCTCGACCCCCTCGACGGCCAGGTCGACGGCATCGAACGCGATCTGGTCGGTCGCCGCGGTCGCCACTGCCTCGATCGTCACCCGCCCGACGATCTCGGGTGCCGCCGGGTCGTAGTCGATCCGCACGACGTAGGAGATCACGTCGAGGTCCCGGTTGCCGAGCTCCGGGTAGAGGCTGTCGCCGGCACTGGCGACGCCGGGGTCGGTCGACTCGTTCGTCGTCGGGGGTTGGGCGTCGACCGACGCCGGGGTCGCGGACAGATCCTGGGTGAGGTCGAGGTCGAGGTCGTCGGGGAACGGGAACTCGGCTTCGAAGGAGACGTCGCCGGGCGGCACCCCGGGCGACGATTCGGGCGTGGCGGGCGGCGACGGGCGGACGGTCGGCGTCGTGACGACCAACGTGTCCGAGCGCAGGGTGTCGACACCGGCGTCGTTGGCGCACGCGGCGAGCACCAGACCGCCAGCCAAGGCGCACACCGTCACGCCTCGGGCGCCCGCAGACCTCACCGGTCGGATCGTACAAGTGCGCACCGGCAGTGTCCGGCCGCCCGAGCCGTCGCCGTCGGGTCAGCGATGGAGGTCGTCCGCCTCGATCGAGGCGCGATGACGCACGGTGTGGACCGAATCCCCGGAGAGGATCGCGCCGCGCCCGAGCAGCCGGCCACCCTGCCAGTTGGACAGGCCGAGTTCGGGCGTCGACAGCGCGTACTGGCCGTCGACCCAGCGGGTGAAGCCGTCGCCGACGAAGGGCGCGTCGACCGCGGCGTAGAAGCGCTCGAACTGCTCGGCATCGTCGCCGATGAGGGTGGCGACGAAACGTGGGCTGTGACGATTGAACAGCGCGACCGCGTCGTCGAGGGTCGGGACCACCACCACCGACAGCTCGGGTGACGCTTCCCACTCCCACTCGTGACCAAGCTCGTCGGCCTCGATCGGCGACGCAAATGGCTCGACATGGATGCCGTCGGCGCGCACGACGTCCACCTCGGCGCGGAAGATCTCATCGGGAAACGCCGGTCGCGAGCTCCGTTCGACATGGATGCGGCTGGCGGTGCCCCGACGCCGGCCGGCCTCGCGCACGGCGTCGAGCACGACCGGCACCAGGTCGGCCCGACCGGCGGGGAGGCAACACACGTTCAGCGTGTTGCAGACCTTGCGGTCCAGCGAGTTGACGATCGCCGCGTGCAAGCGATCGGCACCGGCCGAGTCCCCGGCGACGATCCAAGCCCCACCGGTGCCGTGAAGACTGACCGGTACTCCGCTCTGGCGGGCGACCGCGCCGAGTTGGGCGACGGCGCGCCCCGAGCCCCGCGCCACGGCCAACGCCAGGCGCCGGTCCGAAAACAGCGCCCACCCGGCGGCGCGAGCGGGCGAGGCGACGAGGCTGATCGTGCCGGCCGGCAGCCCCGCGGCGGCGAGCGCCGGATCGAGCGCGGCGGCCACCAGCGCGTCGGCGGTGCCCAGGGCGTCGGAGCCGATCCGCATGACCACCGTGTTGCCCGTCCGCACGACACCGGCCGCGTCGGCGAACACGTTGGGGCGACCCTCGAAGACGAATCCGACGACCCCCAGCGGGGCTCGGCGGGCGGTGACTCGCCAGCCGTCGTGGACATGCTCGCCGAGCGGCCCGTCGCGGCGCAGCGGCGAGCGCGCCCAGCCGCGCAGCCCGCTGGCCATGTCGGCTCGCATCCCCGGGGTCAGCACCAGCCGGGTCGTCGAGCGACCGGCGGCGGCCGCTCGTGCGACATCGGCGTCGTTGGCGGCGAGCACCGGCGCCAACGTCGCGTCGTCGTCGAGACGACCGGCGAAGTCGTCGAAGAACGCGCTGATGGCGTCGTCGTCGACACCGGCCAGGCCGGCGAATGACGCGGTCGCCGAGGTGACGGCGGCCGCCGCCGCGTCGTGGGCGTCAGCGGGGATGTGCAGCAGGTCACCGGTGTCCTGGACGACGACCAGGCGGTCCCCGTCGACGAAGTCGGTGGCGAGGCGCTCGTCGACGTGGGTGACCCGGTCGCCCCCGTAGGGGATCGGCTGACCGGCGATGAGCCGGTGAAGGCGACCGGTGGTCATCGGGCCGGCTCCTCGGCGACGAGCTCGGACAGCTCGACCCAACGGGACTCGTCGATCGAGCGGTGCGCGGCCTGCCCCACCGCGACCGACCAGAGACCGTCGTCGAGGGTGACCGTGGCGGGGCCGCCGGTCCGGATGGCGTCGAGGAAGTCGAGATGCTCGAGATAGCTCGAGCCGTGGTGAAAGCCCTCGAACCGCACGGCGGGGTCGGCGGTGTCGTGATCGGTGACCGTCCCGACGCCATCGGCGCGACGACCGACCCGCAGGACGCCCTCGGTGACCAAGGCCTCGACCTTGCCCTCGTCACCGATCACGCAGAGCTCCTGTTCGTTCTTGCTCGCCTCGGCGAACATGCACAGGTCGAGCGCCGCTCGTGCGCCGCCGTCGTACTCGACGACCACGTAGGCGTGATCGAGGATGTCGGGACGCTCACCGTCGTAGGTCTCATCGAGGTGGTTGACCGCCTGGCCCCCCGAGGCCATCACCCGGCGTGGCCGGGTTCCGACGACGAGGTTCATCAGATCGAAGTAGTGGCAGCACTTCTCGACGAGGGTGCCGCCCGTGTTGCGGTTGAAGCGGTTCCAGTGGGCGACCTTGTGGAGAAACGGAAAGCGATGCTCGCGGATCGACATCATCTGCACCCGGCCGACCGTTCCCCGTCGGACCTCCCCCAGCAGCCGCCGCGTCGGGGGCATGTAGCGGTACTCCAGTCCCATCCACACCACCCGCTGCTCCGGGCCGGCGGCGGCGACGTCGAGCACGGCGCGGCAGTCATCGACGGTCGTGCACAGTGGCTTTTCGACGAGCACGTGGAGCGAGCTGGCCAGGACGTCCACCAGGACCTGACGATGGGTGTGGTTGGGGCTGGCGATGATGACCGCATCGCACACGTCGGCGGCGATGAGGTCTTGGTGGCTGGCGAACCGGGCCACGGCGGGGTCGCGGTGCAGCGCCGACCAACCCTGATCGAGCGATCGCTCGTCGGGATCGGCGAGCGCGGTGACCGTGGTGCCGTCGATGGCCTGCAGGTTGTTGATGTGCTCGACGCCCATCATCCCGGTGCCGACGATCCCGTAACGGACCGCACCCCCGGTGACCTCACCCATGACCGCCGAGCGTACGGCCCGACGGTGGTCGCCGCGTAGCCTGGTCGGCGTGGCCGATCGTTTGTACTTCCGTCAGCTCCTGTCGGGGCGCGACTTCGCCCAGGGCGACCCGATCGCGCAGCAGATGGTCAACTTCGTCTACGCCATCGGCGACCGTGAGACCGGCGACTGCGTGCTCGTCGATCCCGCCTACGCACCGGGCGAGCTGATCGACGCGCTCGCCGCCGACGGTATGACCGTCAGCGGGGTGTTGGCGACGCACTACCACGCCGACCACATCGGCGGGTCGATGATGGGACACACGCTGGCCGGGGTGACCGAGCTGCTCGACACGGTCGACTGCCCGGTCCACGTCCAACGTCACGAAGCTCCGTGGGTGGCCCGCACGACCGGGCTGGGTGACGACGAGCTCACGGTGCACGACGCCGGCGACAGAATCAGCGTCGGCGGGATCGACATCGAACTGCTCCACACGCCCGGTCACACCCCGGGGAGCCAGTGCGTGCTGGTCGAGGGACGGCTCATCTCGGGTGACACGTTGTTCCTCGAGGGCTGCGGCCGGACCGATCTGCCCGGCAGCGACCCCGCAGCGATGTACGACAGCCTGCAGCGCCTCTCCACCCTGCCCGGTGAGACCCTCGTGTTTCCCGGGCACCGCTACTCGATGCCATCCAGCGCATCGCTGGACGCGATCGTCGAACAGAACTACGTGTTCCGCCCCTCCGGCAAGGACCAATGGCTGACCATGTTCGGCCAGTGACCGCCGGCGGATTGGGGGTCCGATACCGAGATCTGTCGCCGTCAGGTGCGCAGCGACGTGACGATCGTGCTGAGGGCGGCGACGGTCAGCACGGTGAGCACGAGGCGGCGGAACCGTACGGGATCGAGGAAGCGGCGCAGCCAGACCCCGAGCGCGGCGCCGACCAGCAGGCCCGGCAGGCTCACCAGCACCGACCTCACCACGTCACCGGTGTGCTCGCCGGTGGTCGCGAACACCACGCTGCTGACCACATCGAGGGCGAAGAAGACCGATGTGATCGTGGCCCGGAACTGCTCGGGGCCGAACCGGCGCGCCTGCAGGACGAACACCAGCGGCGGCCCGTTGGTTCCCACCGAGGTCGTCAGCGCGCCCGACACCACCCCGGCGGCGATGTCGACGCCCGGACCGGCGTGACGTAGGTCGAGCCCGGCGACGATCGAGGCGATCGCTCCCAGCACGGCCACCCCGACCAACACCCCGAGCACCCGCTCGCCCGTGACGTGATACACCACCAGCCCGATGGGTAGACCCGCCACCGCACCACCGAGCAAACGGCCCAGGACCGCCCAGTCGGTGGACCGGCGGCCGCTGATCGCCTGGTAGCCGTTGGTGATCGTCGCCAGGGTCAGGGCCACCACCACCGCCTCGTGCGGGCTGAGGACGATCGCCAGCAGCGGGACCGACGCCAGCCCGAACCCGAAGCCGGCGGCCAGCTGCACCGTCGCCGCGAGGGCGACGATCGCGGCCACCGCCACCAGTGCAGCCGGCGTCACCAGGTATCGATGTTGGGCCGCTTCTTGCCCGCCCTCGGCGTCGGCGCCGGCGCCGTGTCGAGCAGGGCGACCAACCAGCGCCGGGTGTCGGACGGGTCGATCACGTCGTCGATCTCGAAGTACGACGCCGTACTCAACGCCTTGCCGACCTCGTACATCTTGGCGACGAGCTGCTGGAACAGCTCCTCGCGCTCGAGCTCGTCGCTCACGGCGTCGAGCTCGCGTCGATACCCCAACCGCACGGCGCCCTCGAGACCCATGCCGCCGAACTCGCCCGTCGGCCACGCCAGACAGGCCAGTGGTGCCTTGGTCGTCCCACCCATCATCGCCTGGGCTCCCAGCCCGTATGCCTTGCGGAGCACCACCGTCACGGTCGGCACGGTGATGTTGGCGCCGGTGACGAACAACCGGTTGCAGTGCCGCACGAGGGCGGTCTCTTCGACATCGGGTCCGACCATCATCCCCGGCGTGTCGCACAGCGTGATGACCGGCAGGTCATGGGCGTCGCAGAGCTGGAGGAACCGGGCCGCCTTGTCCGCCCCCGGCGTGTCGATCGCCCCCGCCAGGTGCGCCGGATTGTTGGCCAGCACCCCGACCGGACGGCCCTCGATACGGGCCAGCGCGGTGATCATGCCGAGCCCGAAGTCGCGGCGCAGCTCGAGCACCGAGCCGGTGTCGAAGAGCAGGTCGATGGCGGTGCGGACGTCGTAGCTGCGAAGCCGATCGAGGGGAATGACGTCGCGCAACCGGTCCTGGTCGGCGCAGGTCCAATCCCCCACCGTGCCCTGGAAGTACGACAGATACTGCTTGGCCATCGCGACCGCCGCGGCCTCATCGGGCACGACGACATCGACGACGCCGTTGGCCCGCTGCACATCGATCGGCCCCACCTCGCTGGGGGCGTAGACACCGAGGCCACCGCCTTCGATCATCGCCGGACCGCCCATACCGATGTTCGAGTCCTCGGTGGCGATGACCACGTCACAGCACCCCAGGATCGCCGCGTTCCCGGCGAAGCAGTAGCCGGCCGTGATGCCCACCATCGGCACCAGCCCCGAGAGCTCGGCCCAATACAGGAACGCCAGGCAGTCGAGCCCGGACGGTCCGACCCCGTCGGTGTCGCCGGGGCGCCCGCCACCGCCTTCGGCGAAGAACACCACCGGCGTCCGGGTCTGGCGGGCGATCTCGAAGAGCCGGTCCTTCTTGCGGTGGTTCTGCAACCCCTGGGTGCCGGCCAGCACGGTGTAGTCGTAGGACAACGCCACGACGCGCGAGTCGCGGGGTCCGAAATGGTCGGCGTTGACGGTCCCGATCCCGCCGATCAGTCCGTCGGCCGGGGTGCTGGCAATCAGATCGGTCAGCTCCCGGCGGCGCCGCTGGGCGGCGATCACCAGCGGACCGTATTCGACAAACGAGCCGTCGTCGACAAGGTCGGCAACGTTCTCACGGGCCGTGCGACGACCCACCCGACGTCGCCGTTCCACGGCGGCCGGGCGGGCCGCATCGAGCCCGACGGCGTGACGTTCGAGGACCTCGGCGAGGTCGGGGCGTCGGGTGCCGGCGAGGGTGGCGGTGTCGCCCGCGGCGACCTGGTCGGGCTCGCCCGTGGCGTGGCCGTCGGGCAGCGGCGCCAGCCGCATCAGCGCATCGCCGGCCAGCACGGCCTGGCCGAGCTCGACGGTCATCGCCTCGACCACGCCGTCGGCCGGTGCCGTGATGTCGTGGTGCATCTTCATCGACTCGACCAGCGCCACGACCTGGCCCGCGCGCGCGACGTCGCCCACCTCGACGAGCAGGCTCACGATCGTGCCTTGCAGGGGGCTGCTCACGGTGGTGCTGGTCGTTTGCGTCATGGTCTCCTCGTTCCGCTCGGCTCGACGAGTGTAGGAACGCGCCCCGCAACCGGCTGAGGTCGGCGAACGGCGGGTCCGCCTCCGCCGTCCCCGTCGGGCATCATGAACGGTGATGTCGGACGACGGGCGATGACGGGACCAGCGCGGATCGGCCGCCGGCTCGCGCTCCCGCTGACCCCCAGCGCGGCGGAGATCGCCCGCCGATTCCAGCTCACCATCGTGCTCGCCGCGCTGGTCGGCGCGGTCACCGGGCTCGGCGTCGCCGGGTTCCGCTATGTCGTCGAGCACGCCGTCGCCGCGGTCGAGGAGGCGCCGACGTGGCTGTTCGCGGTCTTGCCCGGAATCGGCTTGGCGCTGACACATGCCGTCTTGCACCTGCTGCGCGGCAACGACCGGGCGACCACCGACGCCTACGTGCGTGCCTACCACCAGCGCGACGGGGCGATGGGCCTGGCCGAGATGGGCCGCAAGCTGCTGGCGGCGCTCGCGTCGATGTGCTCGGGGAACGCGCTGGGGCTGGAGGGCCCGTCGATGCTGATCGGCGGGTCGGTCGGCTCGACCACCGAACGTCGCTTCAGCAACCGGCTTGGACGCGACGACGCCAAGGTGTTGATGGTGGCGGGGGCGGCGGCGGGTGTCGCCGCGGTCTTCAAGGCCCCGCTGACCGGGGTGATCTTCGCGCTCGAGGTGCCATACCGCGCCGACCTCGCCCGGCGCGCCCTGCTGCCCTCGCTGGTGGCGGCGGCCTCGGCCTACGTCGTGTTCGTCGCCATCGCCGGGACCGACCCGCTGATCCCGACACGCGGCAGCCCCCCGTTCGATCTGCGCGATCTCGGCGGCGGTGCCGTGTTGGGCGTCGTGTGCGGGCTGTTGGCCCGACTCGGAGCCTGGTCGATCAACCGCGCCAAGAAGGTCCGCTGGCGGATGCGCTGGCGGCTGCTCGCCGCCGCGTTGGTCTACGCCGCGTTGGCTCCCCTGGCGATGTGGTGGTTCGACGAGCCCGTCCACCTCGGGCCGGGCTATCTGGCGATCGAGTGGGCGACGCTGCCCGGCCAGACCCTGTGGCTCATCGGCGCCCTCTTCGTGGTGCGGGCGGTGGCGACCTGCGCATCGATCGGAGCGGGCGGCGTCGGTGGGCTGTTTATCCCGATGGTCACCCAAGGCGCCATCGCCGGCGCCTTCTTCCAGCAGCTGGTCGACGCTCCGTCTCGCAACCTGTTCGCCGCCGTCGGCATCGCCGCGCTGTTGGGTGCCGGATACCGCACGCCGCTGGCGGGCGTCGCTTTCGTGGCCGAGGCGACCGGTCAGCCCGGCTACCTGGTGCCGGCGCTGCTGGCGGCGGCCACCGCGCAGCTGGCGATGGGGCGGGCGTCGTTCAGCCCCTACCAGCAATTCGAGCGGAGCGCCGACCTGCGTCCGCTCACCCGGATGACCGTCGCCGAGATCCTCAGCCCGCAGGTGCTGACGCTGTCGCCCACCAGCCCGGTCGACAAGGCGATCACCACCCTGGCGGAGCGAGAGCGGCGGTGGGCACCACTGGTCGAGGCGGGCCGGTATCAGGGTTTGGTTTCGCTGCGCGACCTCGCCTCGGTACCACTGGCCGATCGGGCCGACACGGCCGTCAGCCAGCTAGCGATCACCGACGCCCGCACCGTCGAGGCCACCGAGACGGTGATGGACGTCGCCGGCATCCTCGACCGCCACGACCTGTCGGCGCTGACGGTTGTCGATGCCGACGGGGTCGTCGTCGGCATCGTCACCCGCCGGGATGTCGCCAACGTCGAGTTGGTCGTCGACCGGCTGGCCGACGACGCCGCTCGGTGACCGCTACGAACGGTCGGCCTGACGCTCGAGCTCGGCGCGGAAGTAGGCCGCGGTCCGTTCGAGCCCGGTGGCCAACGGCACCTCCGGCGACCAGCCGAGCAGCGAGCGGGCGAGGGTCAGGTCGGGCTGGCGTTGGGTCGGGTCATCGGTCGGCAGCGGGCGGTACTCGATCGTCGACGACGATCCGGTCACCGCGATCGCCAGCTCGGCGAGCTGAGCGATCGTGAACTCGGCCGGGTTGCCCACGTTGACCGGCGCCTGGTGACCGCTGTCGAGCAGCGCCAGGAAGCCGCGTACCTCGTCGTCAACGAAACAGAACGACCGCGTCTGGCCGCCATCTCCGAACACGGTGATCGGCTCGCCCCTCAGCGCCTGGACAAGGAAGTTCGACACGGCACGCCCGTCGTCGACACGCATCCGGGGACCGTAGGTGTTGAAGATCCGCACGATGCGGACATCGAGGCCGTGGTGGCGGTGGTAGGCCATCGTCATCGCCTCGGCGTAGCGCTTTGCCTCGTCGTAGACACCGCGGATGCCGACCGGGTTGACGTTGCCCCAGTAGGCCTCGGGTTGCGGGTGGACGAGCGGGTCGCCGTACACCTCGCTGGTCGACGCCAGGAAAAACGTCGCGTGTTTGGCCTTGGCCATGCCGAGACAGTTGTGGGTGCCGAGCCCGCCGACCTTGAGGATCTGGATCGGGATCCGCTCGAAATCGATCGGCGACGCCGGGCTGGCGAAGTGCATCACGACGTCGACGTCGCCAGGCACCCACACGTACTGGCTGACGTCGTGCTCGACGAAGGTGAAGCCGCGGTGACCGAAGAGTTCGGCGATGTTGTCGACCGATCCGGTGATCAGGTTGTCGATGGCGACGACCTGATCACCCCGGTCCAGCAACGCCCGGCACAGGTGCGACCCGAGGAATCCGGCTCCGCCGGTGACGACGACGCGTGCCATCGGCTCAGCGCCCGATGCCGCGGTAGCCGAATCCCAGGCGGACCCACTCGTTGCGGTCGAGCAGGTTGCGGGCATCGACGACCTGCTTGGTGCCGATCGTCTCGGCGACCTTGCCCGGGTCGAGCCAGCGGTACTCGTCCCACTCGGTGAGCACCGCCAGCACGTCGGCCCCGTCGGCCACCGCGTAGGGGTCGGTCGTCACCTCGATCCCCTCCGGCAGACCCGGTTTGGGGCCCGCCACGGTGGGATCATGCGCTCGCACCCGGGCTCCGCCGGCGAGCAACCGGGTGATGATGCCCAACGACGGCGAGTCCCGCAGGTCGTCGGTCCCGGCCTTGAACGTGAGGCCCCACACGCCGATCAGCGTCCCCGTCAACGAGCCGCCGGCGGCGTCGCGCACCTTGTCGGCGACCCGGATGAACTGCTGTTCGTTGACCGCGACCACGCCCGACAACAGATCGAAGGGGTAGCCGGCGACCTCGGCGATGCGCAGCAGGGCCTTGGTGTCCTTGGGGAAGCAGGATCCTCCCCAGCCCGGACCGGGACGGAGGAACTCGTGACCGATCCGCTGGTCGTAGCCGAGCCCGAGCACGACGTCGTTGACGTCGGCGCCGACCCCTTCGCAGATCGCCGCGATCGCGTTGATGTAGGACAACTTGGTGGCCAGGAAGGCGTTGGCGGCGTACTTGATCGTCTCGGCCGACGCCGGGTCGGTGACGATGACCGGTGCGGCGATCTTGGTGTACAACGACGAGACCTTGATCGCCGCGGATTCGTCGGTGCTACCCACGACGATGCGGTCGGGGTGCAGGAAGTCGCTTACCGCGGACCCCTCGCGGAGGAACTCGGGGTTCGACACCACCTTGACGTCGGGGCGAGCGAGCACCCGCTCCACCACCCGGGTGGAGCCGACCGGGACCGTCGACTTCTTGACCACGACGCTCTCATAGGGCAGATGCGGTCCGATCTCACGGGCGGCGTCCTCGATGTAGCTGAGGTCGGCGCTGCCGTCGTCGCCCTGCGGGGTCGGCACGCAGAGAAACACGACGTCGGCGTCGCCGACGGCGTTGGCGGCCCCCAACACGAAGCTGAGCCGACCGGCCCGCACCCCCTCGGCGACGAGCTGCTCGAGACCGGCCTCGACGATCGGGATCTCACCACGATCGAGCGCGTCGACCTTGGCGGGGTCGACATCGGCGCAGACCACATCATGGCCGAGGTGTGCGAAACAGGCACCGGTCGTCAGACCCACGTAGCCCGTCCCGACGATGGTGAGTCGCGACATGCAAGCGACGGTATCCCGGTTCCCGGGCCGTGATCGGTCCATTGGCTACCGTGGCCGGCGATGTCTCGGACCGTGTTCGCGCTCGCCGACGCCTGCGGCGAGGACCCGGGGGCGGCCTGCGAAGCGGTCTGGGACGCCACCGGCAACGAGCATCTCGCCCGACTCGCCGACTGGTTCATCGGGCGACCGCTGACCATCCTGGGGATCGTCGTGGTGGCGTGGGTGGCCGCTCGTGTGGCTCGTCGGGGCGTTCGCCGGGTGGTCTACCGGATCGTCGCCAACGAGAACGCCGCCGCCCGGGCGCTCAGCAAGGCCGGCCTTGACCAGTTCGAATCGGTGATCACCGATCCCCGCCGCCACGCCCGCGCCACGTCGCTGTCGTCGGTGCTCTCCTCGACCGCCGTGGTGCTGATCTGGGCGGTCGCGCTGATGCTCGTCGTCGGCGAGCTGGGCATCAACCTGGCTCCGCTGCTGGCCAGCGCCGGCATCGCCGGGGTGGCGCTCGGGTTCGGCGCCCAGAGCCTGGTCAAGGACTGCATCACCGGCACGTTCATGCTGATCGAGGATCAGTACGGCATCGGCGACACCGTCGATCTCGGTGAGGCCACCGGCACGGTCGAGAAGATCTCGTTGCGCACGACGGTGCTGCGCAGCCAGGACGGCACGGTGTGGCATGTCCCCAACGGGGAGATCCTGCGGGTGGGCAACAAATCCCAACAGTTCTCCGTGGCCGTGCTCGATGTGACCGTCGGTCCGCGGGCCGACGTCGACCAGGTGGCCGAGATCATCGAGTCGGCCGCCCGCGAGCATTGCGCCACCGGTCCCCACGCCGATGTGGTGTTGGAGCCGCCGCAGCTGCTGGGTGTGGAGGCCGTACGGCCCGAGGGCATCACGTTCCGGCTGCTGGTGCGGACCAAGCCGGGCGAGCAGTTCGCGCTCCAGCGGTCGTTGCGTCGCACCGTCCAACAGGCGCTCGCAGAGGCCGATGTGCCGGCGCCGACGGTGTACCCGGCTCCGCCCGGTGGCGCACCGACCGTGCCATGATCGGCGCCGTGATGGCATCGCTGGCGTTCTTCACCCAGCCCGATGGGGTGACCCTCGCCTGGTCGGTGGTGCTGCTCGTCGCGTCCTTCGTCTCGTTGAGCGCGGCGGGCATCCTGACGCGCCCCCCGCGCCTGGTCGCCGGGTCGCCGACGCCTGAGTTGGGATCCGAGAGCCCCGCGGTGGCCAGCTTGTTGACCAACGGGTTCACCGTGGGTCCGCCCGCCGCCGTGGCCACGCTGCTCGACCTCGTCGCCCGCGGCTGGTTGCGTATCGAGCACGCCGGCCACGAGGTGATCGTGCTCACCGACCAGCGCGGTCGCGAGGGCGACGTGCTCAGCGGGTACGAACAGCAGGTGCTCAACCACGTTCACCGTCTGACCACCGGTTCGCTCACCGGGGTGTCCGGTGCGGGCATCGAGGTCGCCGGCCTCCGGCTGCCCCGTCGTTGGTTGGGCCGCTTCCGCCGCGGCGTGGTCGCCGATGCCCGCCGGCAAGGGCTCGTCCACCGCCGCTGGGGGGTTGCTGCCCTGGGCCTGCCGGTGCTCACCGTCGTGCTGGCGGGGTGGTCGTGGTGGCGTGCGGTGCGTGGCGGTGACGACGTCGCGGTGGCCGACTCCTTGACCTCACGGGCCATCGCCGGCGCCGTGGGTGTGGCCGTGGTCGTCCAGCTGGTACGGATCGTGCGTCGGCTGTGTTCGACCGCGCAACGGGTAACCGCCCTCGGTCTGGAGCGGGCGACCCACTGGATGAGCCTGCGGGCCTGGATGGAGCCTCGTGGTTTTGAGGGGGCGTCGTCGGGCACCGCCAACAACACGACCCGCGCCCTGGCCTATGCCGCTGCGATGGGCCTCGCCGAACGAGCCGCCGAGGAGTTGCCGGTGGTGCCCGAAGACGACCGGCTGGCTTGGAGCAACGCGACGGGAAGCTGGCACGTCGTGCGGGTGGGCTACCCGTTCCGCCCTGGCTACGGACGGCATCCGGCGCTGGTGCTGCTCGTCGGCGGGGTCGGCGCCGTCGTCGCCTTCGTGGCGCACCGATTCCTCCTCGGCGTCGCCCGAGGTCACCGATGGGCCGGGCTCCTCGATGACTTCCCCGACCAGGTCGAGTGGCTCGAGCGCATCGCGCTGGGTCTGGCCATCGTCGTCCTGTTGCCGTTGGCCTGGTTGGTGTGGCTGATGATCGCCGGTGCGTTCGATCTCTTCGCGACGGTGAAGCGTCAAGGGGTCGTCGTGCGAGCCCGTCGACCGGCGCGGGTGGCCCCGTTGGCCCGTGTGATGCGCAGCCTCACCCATCGGGACCGCTACGCGTTGTTCGTGGCCGTCGACGACGGCCGGTCCGACCGGGTGCAGGCGTGGATGGCCAATGAGCGCACCGCGATCCCCCAGGGGGCCCGCGCCCGCGTCCACGCCACACCGTTGCTCGGCTACGTGCGCACCTCCGAGCCGATCGGCGCCACGCGCACCACCGTCGACTGGGGCGGCGCCCGATGACCATGCCCGACGGCGCGCCGGCATCGGACGCGCAACTGCGCTCCTATCGATCGAGTATCGACAACATCGACGCCGCGTTGGTCCACTTGCTTGCCGAACGGTTCAAGATCACCCAGGCGGTGGGTCGCCACAAGGCGATCGTCGGCCTCCCGGCGTCGGACCCCGGACGCGAGCGCGCCCAGATCGATCGGTTGCGGACGTTGTCGGTGGAGGCCGGGTTGGACCCGGCTTTCTCGGAGAAGTTCCTCCGCTTCATCGTCGACGAGGTGATCCGCCATCACCGTCTGATCGCCGACGGCAACCCGCCGCCGTCGGGCTGACTTCGCCCGACAGCCGGTGGGATGACAGCCTCGGCCCATGACGACGTCCCACCCCCTCTCGCTCGCTGACCGCACGGTCCTCATCACCGGGGGCAACGGAGGCATCGGTCTCGGGATGGCCAGGGCGGTGGGGGCCGCGGGCGCCAAGGTGGTGGTGTGGGGTCGCGACGAGGCCAAGAACGCGTCGGCGCTGACGGACCTCACCGATCGTGGCGTCGAAGCGCTCGCCCAGCGGGTTGACGTCGACGATGCCGAGGCGATCACGACGGCGTTCGGAGAGGCGGTCGAATGGGCCGGCGGGCGGATCGACAGCACGTTCGCCAACGCCGGGCGGTCGGGTTCGGGCGCCGGGTTTCTCGATGTCGGGATGGACGAGTGGACGGCAGTGCTGCGCACCAATCTCGACGGGGTCTTCCTCACCCTGCAGACCGCAGCCCGGCACATGGCCGACCACGGCGGCGGCTCGCTGGTGGCGATCTCGTCCACCTCGGCCATCCACGGCGCGCCCAACAGCGCGCCCTATGCGGCGGCCAAGACGGCGCTGCTCGGCTTGGTGCGGGCGATGGCGGTCGGGCTGGCCCGGCACCAGATTCGCGTCAACGCGCTGCTGCCGGGCTGGACGCTGACCGACATGGCCCGCGGCGGCTACGAGAACGACCGCTTCCGGGAGGCGACGCTGCGTCGCACGCCGGTGCGACGCTGGGCCGACCCCGACGAGATGGGCGCGGCCGCGGTGTTTCTCGCCGATCCCAGCGTGACCTTCCACACCGGCGATTCGCTGGTCGTCGATGGCGGCTACACGATCTTCTGACCGCCGGGTTCGGCCCGGCGCGGCCCAAACGGTCAGGGGAAGCGGGCTCCGAGCCACTCGGCGACCAACGCCATTGCCGCCTGTCGATGGCCCTCGAGATAGTGCGGCGCGCCGGACATCTCGACGTACTCGAGATCGTCAGCGCCGGCACGGTCGCGCAGTTCGCGGGCCCAGCCGAGTCGGATCTCGGTGTCGGCGGTCGGATGGACGATCAGTGTCGGGAGTTCAACCGACGCGATGGTGCTAAAGAGCGAGGCCGGCGACGACGATGACCACGTCGACAGCCAGCCGCGCGCCGTCATCGTGCGGGCCAGGCCCCCGCGCCCGTAGTTGGCGTCGAGCGGGTCGCCGACGGCGAACAGGCTTCCCATCGGTCGGTCGTCGGGTTCGATCGTCGGGTCGAGGTAGGTGGGGTTGGCCAGGGTCCGATAGATGACGAGGTACGGCATGTGGACGCCACGGGCTCGTGCCGTCCGCCAGGCCAGCGGATCGTCCTGGGCCGTGATCGACCGGGCCTGGTGACGGGCCGCGGCCGCATCGTCGAGTGCGGTGTGTGCGATCGCGTCGATTCGCTCGATCCTCGCCTGCTGGGCCTGGCGGTAGGTCCTCAACCAGTCGGGGTCGTAGCTCGACGGCTCCGGCCAGGGGCGCCAGCCGTTGTCGGGGTGGTACATGTCGAGGGCCGGGTCCGCCGCCAGCGGGTCGTGCTCGTCGATCACCGACGGGTCGATCGTCGAGGCCATGAACACACCCTCACCCGGGTGCGCGGCGACACAGACCAGCCCGTCGCCGACCCCGGCCTGTCGATGCGAGTACGCCATCATCGAGCCGCCGCCCGAGTTGCCGAACAACACCACCGCCTCGGCTCCGCGGCGGCGTACCTCGGCGACGACCGTCTCGACGTCGACGGGCAGCAGCTCGTGGAGGCAGTCGGTGTCGTTGTTCATGTATCGGCTGCCGAAGCCCAGCACTGCGTAGCCCGCCGCCGCCAGTAGTGGGCAGGCGTAGTGGACGCTGAAATCGCCACGAGGGTGTGACAGCACCACGGCCGTCCTCCAGCGCCGACCACCCGGGGGTGTCCACAACAGCCCGGTGATCAGGGCTCCGTCCGGTGCGACCAGCCGGATCGGCTCGCAGGGGATGTCGACGCCTGGATCGTCCTCGGCCAGCGGCCAGTAGCGCAGGCCGTTCGGTCGTGCGCCGCCGCGACGGGCCTCCAGCGGAGCCTCGGTGCTCATCGGTCCCCTTCCGGTTCGTCCGTGTGCCCGGCACGGTACCGATCGGATCGGCGGCGGCGCTGCTCGGAGCCGGTGCCTGCCGGTGGCGTTGCCTCGGTCGCATTCCGGTCCCGGTCCCGGTCCCGGCTGACGGGTGGACCAGCCAGGTTCCCGTACGATCCAAGGGCGTCGTCCCGGCGCCGTGCCGCCGGCCGAGGAGTCCGTACCAGATGCTCGAGCTGACCAATCCGAATTCGGTCAAACGGCTCCGCGGCCGTGCCGGGCCGGCCCAGGAGGTTGAGCCGTGATCGGTGCCTTCGTATGGGGTGCCGTCGGTGCGTCGGCCCTGCTCGTGGGGGCACTGGTCGCCTATCTCACGACGCCGAGCCGGAAGCTGATCGCCGTCATCATGGCGTTGGGCACCGGCGTGCTGATCGGCTCGGTGGCGTTCGAACTGGTCGACGAGGCGATCCAGACGGCCGACTTCAAGCTGGTCGGCGTCTACACCCTTGTGGGCGCGGCGGCGTTCACCATTGGCGACCGCGTGCTCGAGCGCCGAGGGGGTGGCGACCGTAAGGACGCCGATGGTGACCAGGAGTCGGGCTCGCCGATGGCGATCGTCCTCGGCTCGGTGCTCGACGGTGTGCCGGAGTCGTTCGTGCTCGGGCTCACGGTCCTGCAAGGCGGCGTCAGCCCGGCGTTGCTGATCGGGATCCTGCTCAGCAACCTTCCCGAGGGGATGGCGTCGTCGAGCGGCCTGCGTCTCGCGGGTTGGGCGCGTTCTCGGGTGCTTCGCATGTGGCTGATCGTCGTGGCCGTCTCGGCGCTGAGCGCGGCGCTCGGCTACGCCCTGTTGGATCCCACGGGTGGCAACGCCAGCGCGTTCGCCCAGGCCTTTGCGGCGGGGGCGCTGCTCACGATGGTGGCCGACACGATGCTGCCCGAAGCGTTCGACG
>JBKEAH010000237.1:0-29613 GCA_047972065.1 Desertimonas sp. | reverse complement strand
ACCAGATCGAGCGCATCCCTACGGAACTTGTCGTTGTACTTGCTTGGACGAGCCATGACGGCTCCCTTCTACACGGTCTCCCGCGTAATCAGGTGTCCAAGAAACCGGGTCACGATCAGCCGAAGGCGAGAACGCTGCGACCGCTCGAATCATCAAACGCGCCCTGCGATCAATCGACCACAGCCCGGCACGCCCATAAACTCAGAAGGGCACCTCGTGTCCGTCATCGAAATCATGGCGCTTCGGATTTCAGCGGGGTGTGATGCTGTTGAGTAGTGAACGTGACCCGGGTTCTTGGACAGCTGATTGCGCGGGAGACCGTGTAGGAACGTCTGATCAAACAGTCCGATCACCTCGTCGAGGACCTCGACCGCGGTCTCGGTCAACACCGCCAACAGAACCGGATAGCGACGCTCCTCCTCGCGCCGTGTCAGCGACTGTGCGGTCGAGCGACGCCCGATCCCCGCCAGGAACCGGCGTCGTTCCGTCGGAATCGCCGACAGGTCCATCGTGTGAGCATCCAGCCCGCGCAAGAACTTCAGCTTCGCCACCTCCGACTTCACCGCCGACGGCGACGCCGTCGTTGCGCCGTCGCCGAGCCAGAACAAGCGGGTAGAGCCCAACTCGGCATCGACCACCAGCAGCCGGTCCAGATCACTGCGACGCTCCGGCGTCAACAGATCCTCGACCCGCTCGAACGTCTCGGTCTTCGCCGCCTCCCGCGCCGCCGCCACCCGCTCCACCAACACCACCGGGCCCGGCCGGATCAGCTTCGCGCTCTTCAAGAACTCGCACGCCAGCCCGAACAGCAACGACGGCGAATCGTGTTCCATCGCCCGCGCCAACAAGAACAGATCGAGTTCCTTCAACTCGACCTCTGTCGGTGTCCGCCACCCCAAGAACGCCGCGACCTCGCGCAGATGATCCGTACGGGTCTGATCCCGGCGGCCGTACCCGGCGAACACCTGCACCGGCACACCCAGCTGCTCGGCGAGCCTGGCCACCCCGGCCGCCGGCGTCGCCGTCAAGTCGTCGGGCACGAACCCCAACCAGCCCAACACAGCGTTCTGCACCGCGACACCGAGCTGATTGCGCGACCCATGCCGGCGCCGAGCGAACTCGAGATCAGGCTCAGCCAACCAGAAGTGCCGGATCAGCTCCGCCGACGTGATCTCCGGGAACCCGCGCAGAGCCTCAAGCTCGCCACCCGAAAACACCCGCGTCGCCACCCGACAAGCTCACCAGACCCACCCCCACCCCGCCAACAGGGCCCAGCCCCGAAACCGTTGATTTCTCGGCGGTTACTACCGGGACCCCCTCTACCGGGCCCGAGCCGAGCTGATGGCCGACACCGACACCGAAGCCACGCCCACGCCGGCCCAGCCCCGCGAGCCCGACCCGACCACCACGGCGCCGCGCCACCCCGCCCGCCAAGACGTCGGCCGCTCCATCTACGAGTACGACCGCCTCCGCGAGCCGCCCTCCACCGGCCTCGAACGCTGAACCGTGCCGCGGTGAGCGCCCAATCGCTCCTACCGACGCTCTTCCTCATCGTGGTCGGCCCAGCGCCCGCGCGCTTCACCCGACAGCCGGCGAAGCTCGGGCAGAGCATCGCGGTCCTTGGGCCGGTCGGCCCAGATCTTCGAGGCGATGATGTCGTCAAGGTTCGCGACGCGCACGACGAAGCCGTCGATCGTTCGCTCCTCGGCCCGCCCAGCCAGCTCGGCGTAGCGCAGCCGCGTCCCGTCGCTGGCGGGCATGTCGTTGAGCACGTCGAGATCGCCACGATCGGTGCGCAGCGTCAGAATCTCCATGCTCGACAGCCAGCGACCGTCAATCGGGAGCGGCAACGTCTTCGCGACATCGTCATCCAGCCCTTCGGCACGAAGGCGTGCGCCGAGTTCGACGAGCGCGGCCGCGAGCCGATCGAGGTTCTCGCTCGAGTCCTCCGGCATGCAGTCGAAGTCGTACGTGAACCGAGTCGCACCGTGAGCGATCGTCGCCACCCCACCAACCAGGAGGTACTCGACCTCGTGGCGATCAAGCGCGGCGAGGATCTCGGCGCGGTCGAACTCAGCGTGATCGGGTTGAGACGCCATTCGTCGGGCGCTCCCGCTCGCGCTCGGCGTTGATCTCAGCCACCCAGGCGAAGATCTTCTGCACGGTGTCGAGGCGGCGGCCGTCTTTCGTGATCGACACGTCGTCCGCGGTAGGCGGCGAGCCCGCAGCGACCGCGCGGTTCCACTCCTCCCGGGTCCACTCGTGCAGCACGTCAGCCACGCCGCCCATTGTACGGCTGCAACGCAGGGCGCCTCCTCTCACGAACAGCAGCCCCTACAGCGTGACCAACCGAGGCCCGCCCGCCGACATCCATCGGGGCGTGAAAGCCCTCGCCGCCGCCGGCGCCGCGCTCCCCGCCGCGGCCGCCGCCTGCTGCACCGCCTACGGCGCCGACACCCCCGCGTGCTGGCCACGATCCGCACGCTCGAATCCGCCGGCAACTACACCGCCCAAGCCGCGACCTCCACCGCCTCGGGCGCCTACCAGTTCATCGACGCCACCTGGACCCACTACCTCGAGCTCGCCGCCGGCGACACCGCCGCTTACCCCCACGCCAAGGACGCACCACCCACCGTGCAAGACCAAGTCGCCGCGCTGCTCGTCAACGAGATCCTCGACACCCACGCCGGCCGCGTCGCCGCCGTGCCGATCGTCTGGTACCTCGGCCACGAACCAGCCGCCGACTCGCCCGAATGGGACACCATCCCCGCCGGCAACGCGATCACCCCCCGCAACTACGTCACCAAGTGGATGGACACCTACACCCAACTCGCCGCCGGCGACACCGACGTCCCCGCCGCCTTCTGCGGACCGCCCGACGCAGACGCCACCACCACCACCGTCATCGACGACACCGGCCAAGCCTGGGCCGTTCTGGTTTGCGTCTGACTTCGCCGCGGAGGGTCCGCTTCGAAATGATCCATGTCTGGTTGTCTCCTTGGTCTTGTTGAGAGGAGCCAGTCATGACCGAGGTGAAGCGTCGTCAGCCCAAGAGGTTGTCGCCGGAGACGAAGTGGGAGATCTTCTTGCAGATCACTGCCGGGGAGATCTCGCAGGCCGACGCGGCCCGCAAGTGGCAGGTCGATGTGTCGACGGTGATCGGGATCCGCCGCACGGTCAAGGACGCTGCGCTCGCCGCGCTGGCACGCACTCCGGGCCGGCCGGCCAAGGAACGCAACTGGGAGCTGGAAGCCGCCCACGCGGAGATCGGCCAGCTGACCGAAGCGATCAAGGCGCAGGCGATCGAGCTGGCGGTGATCCGGGGAAAGTCCGGTTGGGGCTGAACGGGCCGCTCCCGGCGAGAGTCCCCGCCGATGTCAAGGAGCTGGTCCTCGAGACCGTCGACGATGCCGTCGCCAACGGGTTCACCCACACGTGGGTGTGCTCGTTGTGGCAGGTGTCCGATGACCGTGTGCACCGCTGGCCGGCACGGCGCCGTGAACACGCAACGCTCGTCGATCTCGCCCCTGGCGGTCACCCCGTTCATGGGGTCCTCCCCGACGAGATCGACGCGATCCTGCAGATCGCTGAGCAGTGGGGGCCCATCGACCGCAGTCATCGCAAGCTTGCTCACCGCGGCTCCTACGAGGGTGTCGTGTGGGTTGCCCCGTCCACGTTCCGGCGTGTCCTGGCAGCTCACGGGCTCGTACTCCCGGAACTTCCGGCGCGGTCACGCTCGGAGAAGAAACCGTGGCCCGACTGGCTGGTATGGGAACCGAACCACATCTGGATCTACGACGCCACCCACTTCACCCGCGCCCGCCGAGTCGTGTTCGCGATCGTTGACATGGTGTCGCGCTACTGGATCGACACGCTCGTGTCCGTCGAGGAGACCGCCACCCAAGTACAAGTCATCTTCGAGACCGCACTCGAAAGCGAAGGGCTGCTCGAGTTGCTCACCGACGCACGACTCGACCTCCACGACGATGACCCCGCACGGCCGATCCTGCTCGCGGTGTCCGACAACGGACCACCGATGGCCGCGCGCGACACGCGGGCGTTCATGGCCCTGATGGCCATCGCCCAACATCGCGGCCGACCCCAGACCCCGACCGACCAAGCATGGATCGAGAGCTTCTTCGGACACATCAAAGGCGAGTGGCCCCACCTCCACGACATCACCGACCCGGCCGTGCTCGAATCCGAACTCGCCCGCATCCGGATCGACTACAACACGGTGAGACTGCACGAAGCGATCGGCTACGTCACCCCCGACGACGAACACCACGGCCGAGGAGAACACACCCGCGAAGCCCGCCGGCAAGGCCTCGCCCGAGCCCGCCAGACCCGGCTCGACCACCACCGCCGAAACACCAACCCGAACCCCAAGGAGACCCCGTGACTTGGATCATTTCCACCACGAACTCCGCGGCAAAGTCAGAAACACCTCAGTGCGTATAGCTGATTCTTGCTCTGGCCGCATTCGCCACGGTGTTGTCGTCTCGTAGTCGGGTCGAGATCTCTCGTTCGACGAGTCGGTCGGGCAGGCAGTCCGCGAACTTCAGGTGCTCTGTTGCGTCCTTGCTCAGCCAGTCGGCGAGCTCGTGGGAGCCGACGTCGAGGGCGGCAAGCGCGGCCCGCAAGGTGGCCGCGTCGACGTTGCGGTCGAGCGCGATCGACAGCCCGTCGTACGCCGTGACCGACGTGCGCAGGTTCGCCAGCATGCTGGCCAGCCACGTGTTCGCCCGTTGACCGGCGAAGGTCCACCAGCGAACACGGCCGTGATCGTCGACCACGGCCGTGGCCTCTGGGCGCACCCAGGCATAGGCGTCGCGTACCTCGGCGAGTCGAGCGGTTGCGCGGGCGCTCAAGGCCACGCCGGTCGGTTCCGCGCCCGTCAGCACCTCGCGCACGCCACGTGCCAAGTCTGCGCTGAGGAGCGCTCCGCCCCCGGACCAGCGTGCAACCCCGGGTTGGTCCGTTGGTTCGACCTGGATCACTCGTCGTCGCCAGTCGACGCTGGTGACCACCCAGCCCCGCCCGCCGAGTGACAGCACGGTCGGCGACGCTTGCGGGCCGGGTTGTCGAACAAGCAGCGCCTCGTCAGGTACGACGCCCACCTCCAGTCGTCCGTGGCGCACGGAGAACAGCGGCGGCGCGGTGAAGACGGCGAGCAGCTCCATGAAGTGTCGCCGGCCCAACTCGGTCTCGGCAACGTCCCCGATCGACAACATGCCTCCACCGGCGTCGACCAGATAGCGCTCGGCAAGCAGGTGATCGAGAACCTCGTCGGCCATGCGGGCGACGTCGTCGCCGAGCACGAACGGCTCGCCGAACCACGTCCGCCATGTGTGCCGGCCGATCTGTCCTTCTTGGAGAGTCAGCGCGAGGAGTTGCTGGCCGAGGAGATGGGCTGGCATCGGCGGCGGGACCGTCGGCTCGACGAACCCTTGGCTCCAGCGCAACAGCACCGACGCCGCCAGCAGCAGCGACTGGTCCGTGGTGGCCAGCACCGTCATGTTGCGCCGGGTGTCCGGTCGCCGGCCGGTGCGTCCGAGCCGTTGGAGGAACGAGGCGACAGTCGGCGGCGCGTCGATCTGGAGCACGTGGTCGAGATCCCCGACGTCGATCCCGAGTTCGAGCGTGGACGTGGCGACGATCACGCAGTCGCGAGCGTCGACGAAAGCCTGCTCGGCCTGGCGTCGCTCGTCGACACCGAGTGAGCCGTGCGAGACGAACGTCTCGACCTCGGCGGCGCGCAGCGCGGTGGCCAACTTCTCGGCTTTGGCCCGGCTGTCGACGAACACCAGTCGCTTCATCCCCCGGTGTAGGCGCGAGATCACGACGGCGGCGTTGGCGAGGCTGCCGACGTAGTCGAGGACGATGTCGGGCGGCGACGTTTCCGACGCAGGGACCGGTGGGTTGACGACACGTCCCTCGACGGAGCATCCGGTGGTGAGCCACCGCAGTACCTCGTCGGGATTTCCGATGGTGGCGGAGAGTGCCACGCGCTGCAGTTCGCGACCCGTCAGCGCCGTGAGCCGGGCGAGCACCGACAGCAGATGCCAGCCGCGGTCGTCGCCGACAAAGGCGTGCGCCTCGTCGATCACCACCGTGCGCAGTCCGGCGAACCACGATCGATGGTCGACGCCGGCCGACACGAGCATGGCCTCCAGCGACTCCGGCGTGGTCAGCAGGATGTCGGGTGGCTCCCGTCGGAGTCGCTGGCGTTCGGCCGGGCCGACATCGCCGTGCCAGAGCCCGACCGATCGTCCGACAAGTCGCGCGTAGTCCGACAGGCGCAGGTACAGGTTGTTGAGGAGGGCACGCAGCGGGCACACGTACAGCACGGTCAGCCCGCGCCAGTCCTCGCTCAACATCCTCGACAGCACGGGGAAGATCGCCGCCTCGGTCTTGCCGCCCGCGGTCGGTGCCATCGCCAGCGCGTGTTGACCGTCGAGAATCGGCCCGATCGCCTCTCGTTGCAGCGGGCGCAACGAGCGCCACCCGAGGCTGTTGACGATGTGGTGTTGCAGGGCGGGGTGCAGGCGCTCGAACGGATCGCCCGTGCTCATGGCAGGTCGAGGTCGATCTCGTCGACGTTCGCTGCGGCCCGAGCGTTGCGCTCGATCTCACTGAGCTCGCCATCGACCACGGTGAGCCCGTAGTCCCGGCGCGGGTCGAAGGCGGGGAACTGGTCGATGCGGTCGAGCACGTCACCGACCAGCTTCTTGAGGAACAAGCGGGGCGCGATGCCGACCTGGCCGCCGAGGTCGCCGGTGACGGCGGCCGCGAGCAGGTCGACGTACGAGTCGTCCGCCAACCGCTCGATGTCCGCCGCTCGTTCCGAACCGCTGGCGTACAGGTCTCGAACCCGCCGGCCGACCTCGCCCAGCGCGGCGAGGTCGAACCCGGCGAGGCGGAGTTGCACGGCGCGTGGGTTGTCGAAGCGCGCGTCCGTCGTGAAGTCGGTGTGGAGCCGTTGGGCGAGTGGTGGGAGCCGCTTTGCCCCTTGGGGCCCGTCGAAGAACGCCGGCGTCCCGGTGATGACGAGGTACAGCCCGGGGAAGCGACCCTGGTCGACCTCGTCGATGAGCTGGCGGAGGGCGTTGAGCGCACGATCGCGACTGTCGGACCGGATCCGCTGCAGCGTCTCGACCTCGTCGAGGATGAGCACCAGCCCGGCGTACCCCGCGCCCCGCAGGATGGTGAGCAGCCCGGCGAGGAACCCGAGCGCACCGTCGTGGTCGAGGTCGCCGCGCAGCCCGGCGCTGCGCTTGATCGACGCCGCGACGTGCGGCTGCCCGGCCAGCCAGGCCAGCAACCCCTCCGCCGTGGCGTCGTCGCCGGCGGCGAGGGCGCGCCGATAGCCCCGCAGCACCGCGGCGAGGGCGGGCGCTCGCTGGGCGACCTCGCCGAGGCGCTGCTCGGCCAGGTCGGTCGTCGCGTCCACGATCGCGTCGCGGTCGTCGGGGCGTGCCGCGCCCGACGACACGACATCCTCGTGGAGCGCGAAGAACCAGGAGTCGACGATCGCCCGAAGCGCACCACCAGTCGGGGTGTCCGAGGTGGTCAGTCGCTCACAGAGCCGTCGGTAAACGGTCTCGAGGTGGTGCAGCGGGGTCTCGCCCTCACTGATCTGCACCTCCGCAGTGGCGAACCCGCGGCTTCGCGCTCGCTCGGCGATCCATCGCACCGTGAAGGTCTTGCCCGAGCCCCATTCGCCTCGGACCGCCTTGAACCCTCCGGCGCCGCCCGCCACGGCATCGAGCTCGTCGAGGATCGTGTCGGCGAACCGGTCGGTTCCGACGGCGAGCGCGTCGAGCCCGCGCTGCGGCACCGTGCCACGACGCAGGGCGTCGATGATCTCGCGTCGTCGCTGAGGGGCAATCACCGCTCCGTGCCTACCAGTTCCCGATCAGCCCGCAGTGAGATCGAACTGCACGGCCAGCACGTCGGCGTTGAGCTCGACGTCGGCGCCGGCCGTGAGCGCGAGCACCTCGGTGCCGTCGAAGTTGAGGAGGCGACGGGCCATCATGAGGGCCATGCGGAGCTGATCGGTTGGCTCCCCGGTTCGCTCGGCGAGGGTGGCAAGGGGGATGCGATCGCCGTTGCGGCGGATCTCCCGCAGGTACGTGGCCAACCGTTCGTCGCTCACAGCGTGCGCGATGCGGTTGCGTTGGCGTTGGTCGGCCAGCACAGCCGATCCCACCAACTGATCGATGAGGTCATCCGGGGCCGCGGTGGCCGCCGCGGGCGGCGCAATCGTTGGCGGTTCGGGCTCGAAGAGCGTGGGTTGCGGGGTCGTCATCGGACGGCCGCGTCCGATGGACGGCGGTGGCACCGGCTCGTCGCGCATCGGTGGCGCCGACGCAGCGCTCCACCATGTCGGTCGAGGCAGCGGGCGGTGCACCCAACCGTCGGGGAGCGTCCGCGCCAGCACTTCGATCGGGACGAGCACCTCCTGTGGGCAGGCGCCGCCGTGGTAGCCGTGACCGTGGCCGCCGTAGCGGATGCGGTCGTCGGCCGGCAGGACCACGCGCCCGCCTTTGAGCACCCGTGGTCCGGCGACCTCGACCTCGTCGCTAACGGGCGGCGACGTGTGCTTGCGCCACCGCTCACCGCCCTCGGCGGGTCGAAGCACGGCCTCGCCGTGGATGACGTGGCCGTGGTCGGCGGTCAGCACGACGACGCGCCCGGCGTCGCGGGCCGCCTCCAACAACGCGGCGAGCGGGCCCATCGTGGGGACATCCCACGTCACCTTGATCTGTTGGCCCCGGCTGAGGTGATCGTCGATCGCGTTGATCACGACGCCGACAACCCGCTGGTCGGGGTCGGCGACGGCCGTGTTCACGTCGTCGGCCAGCAGATGGCCGCTCGGGCCGACGAGGCGCCCCTTGTGGAAGACGACCGGTGGCTTCGTGGTCTTCGAGACGCGGCGCAGCCCCGCATGGTCGGCGAAGCCCTGGGCCTCGTCCTTGGAGCCGCCGTCGAGTCGGGTGCCGGTGAGCAATGAGGTTCGGCTGACCTCGGTGATCGTGGGCAACATGGCGACGCCGACGGGCCACGAGTCGATGTCGGAGGGCATCGCTCGGGTCCATCCCTCCTCGGCCAGGCTGGTGAGGAGGTGGTGGGCCACGGCCAGGCTGAGCCCGTCGGCGACGACGACGAGCACCGGCGCGTCGAGGGCGACCCGGGCGACCACCTGGTCGAGGACGTTTTCGAGCGGGAGCAGTCGCGGGTCGGCGACCGGCTCGGCTGCCGACCACCGCGCCAGCGCGGTCGCGAAGGCGAGGTCGCCGGTTCGGCGCTCGTCGTCCACCTGGCCGCACAGGCGGGCGTAGACCGCCGCGACCTCCGGCAGCTGGTCACCGTCGGCGAGCAACAGGCGCGCCTCGTCCACCCACGATCCGTCCTCGGCGTACCGCACGGCGAGCGCGGCGAGCTCGTCGGCGACGAGGGCCGGCGGCGCGGTGCTACGTCGTCGGGCGATCCGTACTGCGGCGGCGGCCTGGAGGACCCGGGTTGGTCGCGTCCGGGCGAGTCGGTGATGTCCGAGCGCCTGCAACGCGGAGTCGGCCTGATCAAGCGCGCCGGCGTCGACGGCCGCCGCGACCGCGGCCAACTTCAGGTCGAAGCCGGCCGGGAGTTCGTTGGACAGTACGGCGAGTGCTCGGACGTCGGCGCCGGCCAAGAGCTGCTCGGCCCGGTCGAGGACGGCGACGTCGCCGTTCATCGTTCGGCGCGACGCGTCCGACCACGCGCCTGCCGAGTGGCGGTCGAGGCGGTCGCGGCCGAGCAGCAGCTCCAACCGAGCCCGGCCGACCCGTTGGAGGTCGGCGAGGGTGGGGTCGTCGGTGACCGCCCACAGCACCTCGGCCACCAGACCCAAGGGGGTCACGTCGCGTCCGTTCCCACTCGCGATCAGGTCGGCGAGCAAACCGGCCGCGGTGTCGCCGGCCCACCGAGCGGCCACCCGTTGCCGTCGCTCCAGCCCCAGGTCGTCGAGGGTGGCGGCGACGGCCGGGTCGGCGCCGAGCGCGAGCACGGCGTCGAGGTCGCCGGGCACCGGGTGGCCGATGCGGGCGCGGTGCCACACGTCCCACGCCGTGTCGGCGTCGAGCACGCCGGGCGCGACCAACGCATCGGTCCAGCCACCGGGCGGCGCGAGCGCGATCAGCTCGTCGACCAACCAACGGTCGTCGCGCACCAGGGTCGGGTCGAGCACCCGGGCACCGAAGAGTGCGAGCACGGCGGCGTACGGGTCCATCGGCAGTACCCGTCCCTTGGCCAGCGATGCGAGCACGTCGAGGCCCAGCTCTCGGTCGGGGCACGGGGTGAGGATGGCGAGCACGGTGTCGTCCGTGGGGTCGTGATCGACCAGGGCGGCGCGAACGGCCAGCGGCGACGCACACGCCACGACGGTGATCGGGCGGGTGCCCTCGATCGTCGACGGCTCGTGCCAGACGGGGTCGGCGCGTACCGCGATCACTCGGCGGCGGTCGCCCGGCGCCACGACGGCGTTGACGAGCGCCCGGAGCTGTTGCGGGTCAGCGACCGCCATCGGTCCCTTCCTCGATCGACCAGGTCAGCTCGAGCGCGACGTCGCGAAGCCGCTCCGCCAGCGCGGCGAGCTCGGATTCCGCCGTCGCCCGCACCTGACGTCTCCGGGTGGCGGGATCGGCCGTCGGGTCCGGCGGCGCCGCCGGGCGGGGCGGGGGCTCCGGGGTGGCGGCCCGCGCCAGCAGGTCGGTCGCCGCCTCCTGTGCTTCGCCGAGCCGCTCCACCAGCGCGGTGGTCAGCTCGTCGTCGTGGCTGGCGCTGGTCAATCGCTCGCGGAGACGTCGGGCGCTCTCGGCCGAGGCGCCACCGAGGGCCATCGCGCTCTGGATCAACTTCACGTTGAGCGAGCGGATGCCCTCTGCGACACGGCTCGCCTGCTTGACCGATGTGCCCAGCGCGGCGGCGGTGGTGCGGATGTCCAGTTCGGCCAGCACCTCGATCGCTCGATCGGGGTGCCGGTTGAGTCGGTCGACCAGGGTGACGGCGGCATCGGCCGTGCGGGCCCGCGGCGCGTCGGCGGGAAGGTCGATGATCTCACGGAGCAGCTCGAGGGTGCGGGGCAGCTCCCGCACCGCGGCGGTTCGATCACCCACGATCTGGGTCTGGATCTTCTCGCGCAGGTCGGCGACGGCCGTGGCGGACCGCAGTTCGCTGGCCGGCACGACCCCCATGTCCTTGGCGCGGACGAGCGCCGTTCGCCACGTGGTCTCGTCGGGAAGCTCCTGGGCGCGGATCTCCCAGTCGTCGCGCAGCTTGGCGACATCCGGGCTGGTGACCACGCGACCGGCGTCGACCAGGGTGCGGTCGGTGGCGGCGCACACGGCCAGGATCACCACGTTGGCGACCTCGGGCGTCAAACCTCGCCGCTGCGCCGGGGTGTCGGCGCCGTCGAGCCAGGTGCGAACAGCGCCCACGGTCATCGCCGCCGTTGCGGTCTCGGCCCGCTTGCGGTCGATGAGGTCGAGCCAGGGCTGGACCTCCGCGATGAAGTGGGCCGAGTGCATGGTGCCGAGCTGGAGTGGTCCGGCGACGCGGGTCAGCACGCGACGCATCGTCGGCTCGACGTTCTCCAGCCGGCCGCCGGGCTGCGTCAGCGCCTGGGTGACCTGGTCGAGGGTGTGACGAAGGTCGGCGGGGCTGATCTTCTCGGTGAACTCCGGGTGCGCGGGGAATCGGTACGTCAAGAGTTGATCGGCGAGCCCTTCGGCAAAGGTGCGCATCGTCGTGCCCACCGGCGGGCGCAGGGTCAGCCCCGGATCGAGGGCCAGGAACTGCTCGCTGGGGGTGAGCTGGGTCTCGACGGTGCCGTCGGTGGTCTGGTCGACGCCGTAAGCCTGGCGGAGGATGGCGTCGACCCGACCGCGCACAGCGTTGCGTTCGTTGGTGAGCTGGCTGCGGGCGAGCGGCCGGTCGCTCTGGGAGAGATGACCGGCGAGCCGATCGAAGGTGTCGCCCGTCAGGACGTAGTCGAGCCGGACCAGGCGACCGACCAGCCGTTGCGACTCGGCCGACAGGAAGTTGGGGAGCCAGACGGCGGTCCACTCGGGGTCGCGGTCGCGCCGGTAGTCGTCGACCCGAGCCCGGTCGTCGGTCGGGCGGTACTCGTCGGTGTCCCACGGGTAGTCGATGATCAGTCGGGGGCGACCGCCGGCGCGCAGCATCTCGTCGGGCAGCTCGATGGTGTCGCGCACGTTGGCGAAGGTGACGTCGACGGTGCGGGGGAAGCCCCGCCACAGCACGTCGATGGTGGCGTGGAACGAGTCGAGGTCGCGCACCTGGAGCAGCTCGGCCAGCAGCTCCTTGAGCCGCCGGCGGCGCTCGCCGGCGTTGTCGACCGATCGGGCCGCTTCCAGGATCGGGCCGGTGTCGATGCCCTCGAGGGTGACCGACACCGTCGGGTCGTGCTCGTCGTCGCCGAGGCGGAGCTCGCCGATCTCGGACGTCCACGCCCGCAGCTTGTCGAGCACCTGCTGGCGTTCGGTGCCGGGGATGAAGGCCCGCACGATGCCCGAGTTGAGACCCGTGAGACGGCTGACCGTCAGCCCGCGCAGCGAGCCGACCTCGGGCACGAGCGCGGCGATCAGCAGGGTCTTGACGAGCCGGGCGTCGGTGACGAAGGGATGGGTCGGTGGCAGGGCGCCGATGGCGTCGGGCCGAACGTCGTGGTTGCGGGCGAGCAGGGGCTCGAATCGGTTGGACCACAGCCGCCGAGCCTGAGCGAACTGGGCTCGCATGATCTCGGTCAGCGGTTCGTCGCCGGCGTTGATGGCGTCGAAGAGGTCGCCGAGCGGGACGAGCTGTCCGACCTCCAGTCGGTCGCGACCGTCGACGAGGAGCTGCAGCATGACCTTGAGGGCGGTGCGCTCGCGCTGCATCGCTCCCGAGAGCGCGACCAGCGCCTCGACCAGGGCCGGGGAGAACGGGTACAGCGAGCGGAACGCGTCGAGATCACCGGTCTCGGTCAGCAGGACGTCCCGTTCGCCTCGTTCGTCGACCTGGCGACGAACCTGCTCGAAGGCGTCGTCGAGCGTCTGGCGGGCCTGCTCGTCGCGTGGCCGCAGCAACCGTTGTTCGGCGATCGCCGGCAGGTTGCGGTCTTCGAGGGTGATGGTGTCGAAGCGGCCTTCCGAGTGCCGCAGGATGTCGGTGGCGTTTGCGGCCTGGTCGCCGATGACGTGCTCGCCGACCAGCTCGCGCAGCTCGCGCTGACGGGCGATGAAGCTGACGATCGGGGCCGGCCGCTCGGCGGCGTCGCCCTCGACGAGCTTGACGACCTTGGCGCCCTCGCGGGCGACGAAGGCGATGTCGCTCATGCGCGAGGCCAGCCACAGCACCAGCTCGTCGAGGAACATCACCACGGCGTCGTAGCCGAGGCCCCTGGCGTGCCGGCTGATCGCTTCCAACCCGTCGTCGAACTGGACGAAGCCTTGGGCGGTCGCCTGCGCCTGACCGGGAACGGCGCGGTAGTGGGTGCGCAACAGGGCGCTGACCAGTTGATCGCGCTCGCTCGACCCGGTGGGTTCGTCGAGCGCGGTCTCCAAGCGTTGGGAGTCCCAGCCCGCTCCGTAGTCGCCCCACTCGTCGGCGGCGTCACCCTCGGACAGGATGCGGAAGAACGCGTCGTCACCCAGCTCCTCGCGCTTCGTGCGGGCGTCGGCGAGGATGGCGTCGGCCACGTAGACGGCTGGGAGCACAGCGTCGGGGTGGAGGGCACGGACGTGCTCGACGTAGCCGCCCAGGACGATCTGTTCGAGCGATTCGAACCCGACGGCCTGGTAGGGGACTAGCAGGAACTTCCGTCCCCGCAGCCGTTCGTCGTACTTGGCGACGATCGGCCCGAGCTCCGGCTTCGACCGCGCCGCGCTCGAACCGGCCAGCAGCAGGTCGGTGACGGCCATGAACGCCGACTTGCCGGCGCCGAAGCTGGCGTGCAGGTAGGTCGACTTGCTGCGGCGCTCGGCCACGGCCGAGGTGATCAGCGACAGCGCCCGGTCGAAGCTCTGGGCCAGCTGCGGCGTCACGACGTAGTCGCGCATGGTGGCGTCGGGTTCTTCGATCGCCGTCTTGAGGCTGATGACGAAGTCCGACTTGTGGACCTGCTCGGGGATCTCGATGAGCTCGCGGATGAGGGTCATGTCGTCTTCTTCGTTCGGCCTCGGGTGGGGGCGGGGGGCCGCCAGGCGGCCAGGTCGTCGGCGGTGAGGTGGAGCGAGCGCAGCTCGCTGTCGAGCAGGGCGCGGATCTGGCTGCCCGGTCGGTCGAGCGCCGGGTCGGGGTTGGGCTGGTCGTACCAATGCAACAGCCACGGCACCAGTTCGGCCAGCCCGGCCAGCATCGGGGCGAGCTGCTCGGCCGTCCGCCCGTCGCGCTTGGCCTGGAGGTACAGGGTGGCGAGCGCCCGGCCCCGTTCGAGGTGATCCCAGCCGGCCCACCCGACGACCATCGACGAGTCGGTCTCGGACTCGGCGCCCGGGTACGACACGAAGCGTTCCTTGGGCACGTCGAGCTTGCCGCGATGGGTCCACACGCCGGGCACGAAGTCGGCCGACGTGTACTTCGGCGGCACCGGGATGTCGTCGATCTTCTCGCCGACGTCCTCGCGGCGTTGCAGCGCCCACGTGTCGCACCACTGCTCCCACTTGCGCAGACCCGACGGCTTGTACCGGAGCGCGGCGAGGTAGGGGACGGCCTCTCCCTTGACCAGTTCCCGGATCAGCCCGGCGACGTCGACGTCGTCCCGCCCGACGTACAGCCGGGCCACCGACATGAAGTCGGCGTCCGCCCGCGCCTGCGCCGCCAACCGAGCGATTGTCGTGATCGCCGCGGACGGCCAGTAGGCCGACGTCTCCAACCGGTCGAGCAGCCAGCCGCGCAGCGCGTCGTTCTGCTGGACCTCCCAGGGCGTGGTGTTCCACCGCCGCTTGTACTCGGGTCGCTCGATCAACCCGATGTTGTGATCGGTCTCGATCAGCTCGATCCGCCGCTCGACTAACGCCCGGTACTCGGACGACCACTGCGCCGGCAGCTCGGTGATCGGCGTCGAGCGATGCCGCTCGAACCACGTCGTCGACACCTCGCCGGCCGCCATCTTCCGAGCGAGCACGATCTCGAACGCCCGCTGCCCGAGCTCCAACGGTCGCTCGCCATCGGGCATCGTCAGGTCGGCATCGACGAGTCCGTACAGGCGGTACACCTCCCAGTCGAGCTGCTCCTGGAGGCCGATCATCTGCTGCCGGGTGGCGGCCCACTCGTCCCGGGCGGCGCGCAGCCGGTCCGCCGTGGGCACGCCGGACTCGGCGATCGCCGACGGTGACGAGGCGGCGAGATCGGTCGCCAGGCGATCGAGGCGGGCGGCCGTGGATCGGGGGAGTGCATCGGGCAATGGGAAGGCCTGCAGCTTGGTGCCGTCCAACTCGTAGAAGTTCTCGAAGGCATCCGTCGTCTGTCGAGCCCCCTTCGCATCGACCGTGCTTCCCTTGTTGTGGAACACCTGCTTCATCCAGAAGCAGGCGGTCGAGCTGTTCAGCACCCCGAGCAGATCGAGGTGCTCATCCTCCGACGCCCCCTCCGGCAGCTTGATCACCGGCGCCGACCTGTTGAACACCTTCCCACCCCGATCCAGCACGAAGTGGTTGTGCGTCCCCACAAACGCAAACGTGATCGACAACGCTGTTCGATATCGGTCCGGAAAGAACATCGTGTACTCCCACCAATGGAGCCCACGTTCCTCGTTCGTTTGTCCGAAGTTGAGTCGCGTCCGCAGGGGGGTTCGGGTCGACCAGAGGTGGTGCTGCACAGCGACGTCGTCGGCGACTGGCTTCGCCGAGTTGGGGTCGTAGGGGAACACGATCGGGGCGCCGCTGCCGAGCCCCCAATCCCTGACCGCCTCACCGATGACCAGTTCGACCGTGTGGGAAGCGAGTTTGAGGCGACGCTCAGCGCCCGGTTCGAGTAGGTAGGCCTCGTCCTCGCCTGTGTGTGTCGTCCTTCCGATCTCTTTGATCCGCCCGGCCAGGGACTTCTGCTGCTGGTCCAGCAATTCCTTGAGGTCGGCGGCTCCTCCGCCGCCGATGCTCCAGGGGTGGGAGTGGAGGCGTTCGCGTTCCATGTCGACCACGCTGACGAATTCGGTCTCGGCGCCAGGGTGATCGAGGTGGTCGGTGATGCTCGTCCACACCAGACCCTTCGCCGGGTCCGTCGGCGTGCTGGGCTCGCCGCGGATGCCCATCACCGCGCGGACGGTCGACTCCACGGGACGTCGGGCGCGTCCGAACAGGATCACCGTGGGGGTGCCGTGGCCGGGGATGTAGGCGCCACTGGTGTCGATCAGGGTAGTGAGGTCGTGGGCGGGCATCCACGTCTCGATGAGCTTCTTGCCGAACTCACGCTTCATGAACGAGTTGGCGGTGATCATCCCGATGTACCCGGCGCGTTCTGGCTCGCCCCGGCCATGACGGGCGAGTTGCCAGAACCGCTCCGTGAAGGGGACACCAAGGGAGTACTGGCGGTGACACGTCTCGTAGCGCATCCGATACAGCGCATTGAGCGCCGGGTCCTTGACCGTGATGTACGGCGGGTTGCCGACCACGGCGGCCCACTCGCGTGACAGCAGCGCCTTGGCCGTGGCGAGGTCTTCGGTGGCGTAGCCGTGGGCGGCGGCGCCGGCGAAGTCGTCGACGTCGAGGCGGCCGGTCGTCACGCCGTGGAGCAATGAGTCGCCGACGGCGACGTTGATCGGGTAGGTCGGCGCGTCGGCCAGGCGGGTGTCGCCGCCGGCGCGGAGGGCAGCGACCAGGAGCCGGAAGCGGGCGATGGCGACGGCGAAGGGGTTGATGTCGACGCCGGCCACCTGGTCGAGCGCTCGGCGGGCCAGCTCGCGGCGGTTGGTGCCGGGCTCGGTGTCGAGCCAGCGCTCGAACAGGCGGTCGAAGGCGCCAAGCAGGAAGTGGCCCGAGCCGCAGGTGGGGTCGATCAGGTCGGTGTCACGAAGCCCGAACGTCTTGATCGCCGGGTCGAGGGTGCGGTCGAGGATGAACTCTTCGACGAACACGGGGGTCTGAAGCAACGCGTACTGCTTCTTGGCGTGCTCGGACAGGTCCTGGTACAGGTCGCCGAGGAAGCGGGTGCCCCAGGCCGGATCAGTGAAGTCGTGGGCGAGCTGGCCGGTGTCGGCCGAGGGGGCGAGCAGCCAGAGCGGGTTGTGGTCGCCGAAGATGTCGCCGGTCGCGGGCAGGGCTCGGTACCGCTCGAAGACGCTGCGCAGCCAGTCGCGGTCGTCGTGGGCCGGGTGGGCCTGGAGGTACGCCGCCCGTTGCTCGCGGGCCATCTCGCGGCGGTTGCCCGGGCCCGACAGCAGCGCATCGGGCACCAGGCCGTTGTCCTCGCAGAATCGGACGAAGACGCACCCGAGCACCCAGGCCACGGCGACCTGGGCGTAGAGGCCTTCGGCCCACTGGGCTCGCGACAGCGCCGTTCGTCCCGCCTCTTTGGCCCGGCGGTACTCGGCGTCGACCGTCTCGGCATCGGCGTGGTCGCGCAGATCGTCCACCAGGTCGCGCGCCAACGCCTTGGTCTCGCTCAGCAACCGGGCGGCATCGATCACGAACGGGCTCCTGCGGGGGCGGTCTGGTGGAGGTTCTCGAGCCACGGTCCGGGCAGCGCCATGTGCTCGGCGGCGGTGGTGACGGGGATCGCCTGGGTGCCGAGCTTCGGTGCGGCGGCTGGGTCCTCGGCGGGGACGAGGACCCACAGGGTCGCGAGGCGCTGCCCATCGAGGGGCTGGCGGGTGCGCTCACGGAGTTGATCGAGCACGCTGAGGCGGCCGTAGCGGGCGAGCAAACCCGGGTGGGTCAGCAGAACGTGTTCGTGTGTCCCCAGGACTTCGTCCACCAGCGGTGCGATGGCGTCGGCGACGACGGTGCGCAGCTTGTCCCACCGCTCGCCGTCCGGCCCGGCGGCATCGGCGGCGATGATCGCCTGCTCCCACCTGATGTTGCGCTCCGCCGCGTGCCGGCGCAGGGCCGTCACGATCCAGGCGTCCAGATCGATCACGTGGGCGCCGTAGGGCGCGAGCTGCTCGATGGCGCGGGCCTGGGCGCGCGGGGTGACGGTCAGCACCAGGTAGCCACCACCCCGCCCGTTGCGTTCGAGACGCTCGTGGGCGCGCTCGGCGGCGGCACGATCCTCGTCGGGGGCGGCCGCGATGGTGCCGGTGCGGTGGCGGATGCCCGAGCCGCCGAACGCCGTGCTCGGTGCCACCGCCGAGGCCGGGGGCACCCGGTAGCCCTCGGGCAGGGGAGCGCCGGCAGGCCCGGCACCGCCGGTCGTCCACTCCAGGCCGAGGATGGCGTCGAGCAACCGATCGAGCTGGGGACGCTCCGGCAACGGCTGCGCGGCCGGGAGCCGGGTGCGAACGCGGGTGCGCACCTCGTCCTCCGACAGCGTGCCGGCACCGAGCAACGCCGCCCGGGCCAGCCGGAGCGATCGCTCCGGCTCCAGGTGGCGGGGATAGATCTCCAGCCGACTCGACACCGCGGCCGTCGACGACGCCGCCGCCGCCAGACGGGCCAGGCGGAAGTCGGGCAGCGGTGCCAAACCGGCCGGGGCGGCGACGGCGCGCAGCCGGTCCCGGGCGGCCTCGACCGACGGCAGGGTGGTCGACGCCGCCAGTTGGTCGGCCACGGCACCGAGGTTCGACGCGTAGTCGGCCAGCTCCTCGGCGTCGAGGTCGTCGGAACGCAACGCCACCACCACGGCGTTGCCGCCACCCAGGCGCCGCCAGGCGAACCGGTCGTTCGTGCGGGCCGACTCCGTCTCCAACGCGGCCCGCACCACCGCCCGGGCTCGAACGAGACGCTGATCGCCCGAGGCCGTCGATCCCCGCTGTGTCAGCAGCGCCTGGGCGATCTCATCGCCCGGCAGGACGCCACCGGACCGTTCGAGCAGCAGCGCGATGTCGTGGCGCACCTGCGTGATCGGCGGCTGCTTCAGCCACCGGGCGCGCGCCCGGCCCATCGAGTCGTCGAAGCCGGCGCGGTCGATCGTCAGCGCGGCCCGCACCTCGGCCGCCGACGGCCAGTCGGTGAGGGCGGCACCGTCGCCGAGCACGGTCTGACCGCCGAGGCCGAGCAGGAGGCCGATCGCCGGGTTCTCCGCGGGCTTGGGCAGCACCACGGTGGCCAGCCGGTCGATGCTGGCGGTGGCGTCCCCTGCCTCGGGCTCGACCTCGACGTGATCGCGCAGCCGGGTGATCGACTCCAGCACCTCGCGCCGCACCCGCAAGCCCACACCGGTCGCCCGGTTCCACTCCATCGTCGACATGGCGAGGAGCTGCTCGACGGTGCCGATGCCGCGACGCTCGAGCACGCTGACCGACAGACCCGACAGGCCGATCTCGGCCACCGGCGTGGCGCCGGTCGCCGCCGCGGCCAGGGCGTCGAGCGCGGCGTCGTCCAGACGGTCGTCGACCGACGTGACGCTGCGACGAGCACCCGTGAAGACGTCACGCCAGGCTCGGCGCATCTGATCGGGGGTGTCGAAGCGCTGCGCGGGGACGCGATGCAACGCCCGCTCGAAGAAGCGCACCATCGGCTCACGGACGCCGGCGTCGAACAGATCGGGGTCGAGCGCAGGGACCTCGTCGCTCAGGTGCAGCGGGTCGGTGCGCCCGTCGCCCCAGCGGGGCCGGATACCGGTCGCCATCTCGTGCAGCGTGGCGGCGGCCGAATAGCGGTCGGCGGCGGGGTCCCACCGCCGACCGGGTCGTTCGGCCAGGAACGGGTCGAGATAGCCCGGGGTGCCGGCGCCGATGCTCGTGTCGGGCGTCCGCGAGAGGGAGAAGTCGAAGAGGACGAGGTGCAGGCTGCGATCGCGCCGCCGAGGCCGCACGCCCAGGTTGTCCGGCTTGATGTCGCGGTGGGCGACGCCGGCCCCCTCCAGCTGTTCGACGGCGGCGAGGAGGTCGTCGCCGAATCGTTCGAGGAGATCGAGTCCGATGCGGCCGTGTGCAGCAAGTCGGTCGGCCAGGGTGAGACCGATCGAGTCGGTCGGGTCTCCGGCTGGCGCCAGCCGCAGGGCGGTGCGGCCGCCGATCTGCTCGACCCCGAAGAACTGCACGACCGTGTCAGTGTGGAGTTGCTCCAGCACCCGGGCCTCGTCCCGGAGGCGCTCGGCGTTGCCTTCGTCCTTGGCGACCTTGAGGACCTCGGGTTCGTTGCGACCCACCTGCTCGCACAGCAAGGCCACCGCGGTGGATCCCGACCCGAGCCGTCGGATGACGTTCCAGCCGCCGTCGAGCACATCGCCACCGTGGGCCGACAACGGGTCGGCGGTCGCCGCGCTCGGGCTGGACGACGGCGTGTCCGGCGCGTCGTCCGGATGCACCAGCGCGCGCAGGGCCTCGTCGAGCCACTTCAAGACCTCGGTCACCGGCTCGCGGTCGGCCGGGACCGGTGACGTGGCGGTGTTGACCACCAGCTCCAGCTCCTCGGGCAGGCCGTCGACGACCGCGACCAGCGACAAGCCGCGGGACTCCTGAAGCAGCGCGTCCCGGCCGGCGACGTCGGTCCCGGGCGGCTGACCGGTGATCAGCAGGTACGCCAGCGAGCCGAGCGAGAAGACGTCGAGGGCAGCCGGGTCAGGATCGTCCACGACGAACGTCTCGGGCGCCAGGTAGATCCGCTCGTCAGCAGCCAGCCGCTCGGCCAGGTCGTCGCCGAGATCCGTTGCCGTGGTGCTGTGGCTGGTCAGGCGCGTCGCCGTGTCGCGGGCGCCGGTCTGCCAGTGGCCAATCACGAGCCTCGGCACGGACTCAGCGTCGGGCGCCGGGCGGACCAACACCGACCGCGCCGACAGGGCGCGGTGCGTGATGCGATTGGCGTGGGCGTGGGCCAACGCCTCGGCGAGCTGGCGGACGAGCTCGATCCGCTGCTCGAAACCGAGCGCGTCGAGGTTGTTGGCGACCCACAGATCGAGACGTTCCTCGTCGGCGACCCGATCGAACAGCAGCGCCGGGCCCCGCTCGGCCTGCACGACGTCCTTGACGTCGGCGATGTGGTCGTGGTGGAGCGTCTCCAGCAGCCTGAACTCGCGCTCGGCCTCGCGACGCAGGCGGGCCTCCTCGTCGACCGTCGTCGACGCCCCACTGAGGTAGATGCGCACCCGGCGGGTCGCGCTGAGGTTCGGCCGAGAGCCGGCGAAGTCCTGCCAGCCCGGGCCCTCGTCGAGCAGCTCGCCCAGCTCCCAGTCGCCCGCCTTGCGGCCTCGGTTCGTGGGCCGGATGCCAGCCTGGTCGATGGCGTCGGCGATCCGCTTCGAGGTCGGACGATTGATCGCCGTTCCGCGGCGGCCGGCGACGGTCGGGTCCTTGAGCGTGGCGACGATGCCAGGAAGGCCCGCGAAGGCGGTGCCGGCCGACTGCCCGCCGGCTTCGTCAGGGTCGCGGCCGGCCACGCCCTGGCGGCCGATGTCGTGCAACCGGCAGTCCAGCTCCGGCGACGACAGGAAGACCAACGGGGTCACGAACGGGGGCTGTTCGTTCTTGAACGCCTTCTGCCGTGCCAGCAAGGAGCGGAGTCGCTTGGCCTTGGTGTTGGTCAGGATCAGCGGGTGGTCGTAGTGGCGTTCGCGCCCGTCGGGACGGACGTTGCGCCAGTGCTGCCCGTCGCCGAACAGCTTCCCGGGGAACGACTTGATCTCGACGAGGAAGAACCCCCGGCCGGTGACGACCAGCAGGTCGACCTCGTTGACCGACCCGTCGTCGGCGATGAACTCCACGTTCGACCAGGCGCGATACGGCTCGTGGTTGGGCAGACGCGTCCTGACGAACGCCAGCGCCTCCCGCTCGTGCGCCCACGCCGATGCCCCCTCCGCCCACAGCGGAGCCTCCATGTTCAGTTCGGGACTTCCATCTTCACGTCAAGCACCGCGCCGGCGAGCGTCGACACGGTGGCGTCGAACCTACCGGCCCTGTGGACCAGGCAGGGTTCCTAACCGGTCGACCCCACGGAGCGGACGTCACCGCCGCGCCCTCATGCAGTGTGGACGGTGCTCGCATCCTGCCTGTGACACCCACTTCCTACGTTGGACGCATGGTCGCGATCTTGGGTTCGTGTGGTGTTCGGACAGCGCCATGAGCTGCCGCCACGTTGGTGGTGATACTGCTCTCGCTCAACGTTCGTCGTTGGACCGACTGGTCGGCCGTGGCGCACCTCGACGCACCGGAACGCACGCAGCCGTGGGTGGAACGCGAGCTTCGGCACCTTGCCGGCCAGGTGTCCAGGCTGGGTGGGAAATGGGCTGGGTCTGGGCGACAGTCGCCCAGACCCCAGCCCGTTCCCACCCCGCCCCGCTCAGATCCACAGCGCCGCCTATGTGAACCGTCGCCTTGCTGAGCACAGCGAGCACCGCACGGGAGGCCGCGCGTTCCTCCAGGACTCGCTCCGGCTGCTGGCCGATGCGCACCGCGCCTACCAGCACTCCGGTGACGCCGACCGGCGGATCGCGATCCAAGCGTTCTACACCCGCCTGGACATCACTGACGACGAGCAGCCCCGTCCGACACTCGCAGAGCCGTTTGCCACGATCTTCCGCGAAGCACACGCGGGTGGCGACGAAGGCAAGGAAGCGAACCGGGAACACTCAACATCTTTCGATGTCGCGTGTTCCCGTATGACACTTTGGGTGGGCGATGCGGGACTCGAACCCCCGACCTCCACGGTGTGAACGTGGCGCTCTAACCAACGGAGCTAAACGCCCGTAGCGAACCCGGGATGCTAGCCCGGATCGGGGGCTAACCCTCCGCGTCCGTCGAGGGTTCCTCCAGGTCGGGGGCCGGCACGTTCTCGTCGGCCGCCCACCCGGGCGGGGCGCCGGTCTCCAACTCGATCACGCGGGCCTTGGCCGTCCGCCACGCGGCATCTGCCTCGCCGACCCCGCGCCGATCGGCCGCCGCCCGGCGCACCGCGCCGATCGCCCGATCGAGCTCCCGGCGCGCGGTGCGCAGATCATCGGCATGCCGGTCGGCGGCGAGTTGACGAGCGCGGGCGTCGGCCCGCCGCCGCTCGGCGTCGGCCGCGACCGCCGCGTCGTGCTCGGCCGACGCCCTCAGCAGGCGACCGAACTGGCTGACCGGGTCGTCGCCGTTGTCGACCGACGGCGACGACGAGGACTGGCGGCGGCGGCGACGGCTGGGCATGGCCACCACGATGCCCGATCGGAACCCCCCGGGTCGAGCACCGGGGTCGGGCGTCACCACCTGTGGGCAGACGGGCTCACCCCGCCGGCAGCGTCGCGCCAGGCGGCGCGAGACACGCGATGCCACGACCCTGACGGTCGCGATGGGCGTCGGTGGCGGCCGGGCACTCGGGCGCACTCGCCACCAACGCGACGACCACCCGCACCCCAGCCGTGTCAGCGTCCCCGCCGACGCAGGTCACCTCGCGGGCATCGCCGTTGCGCTCGACCACCACGCAGCTGCCGGCGTCGATCAGGTTGTCGGGCGGCGGCGGCTCGGTCGGGTCGGCCAACGCCGCCAGCACGATCACCGCGACCGCGCCAACGCCGAACATCACCAAGGTCAACCGCCACGGCACGCGCGCCGGCCCCGGCGAGAGCCCGCCGGGGCCGGCGCTCCCGGGTGTCGCCGAGGTGCGAGCCGACCCGCCCGCCGACATCGGAGCGGCCGACCCGCCGGTGCGCCGAGCGGCGTCGTAGAGCGCTCGACGACCGGGGTCACCCAACACCCGGTACGCCTCGTTCAACGCCGCCATCGCCGACCCGTCGTCGGGCCGGGCCCGCAGGGTGTGATCGGGATGGAGCTGGCGGGCCAGGCGCCGGTAGGCCCGCCGGATCTCGCCGCGATCGGCGTCGGGCGCGACACCCAAGGTGGCGTAGTGGTCGGAGCGATCGGTGGCCACGGCCGCGCCGTTCAGGCGACGGTGCCGCCGGCGCGCCAGTACTCGCCGTCGCTCCGGTCGAGGAACTCCTCGTCGACGAGGAGGCGGCGCAGCGCCGCGGTGTCGGGGTGCCGGCGACCGAGGATCACATTGACGGTGCGTTCGGGGTAGCGCACACCCGGGTCGAAGTTCTGGACCAACCAGTCGAGCACGACGAGCCGCTTGCCTCGCACCGTCGGGACGCGAACGAGGCGGCCATCGACGACGAACGCGTCCAGCACCTTGCGGATCTCATCGGGCTCGCCGTCGTGCTCGGTCGAGCGCGGTCGAGCCAGCGCGACCCGCGCGGCGCGAGCGAAGGCGGAGCCGAGCACATGCAGCGAGCCGTCGTCGCCGGATACGACGAGGCCACCGTCGACAAGACGCCCGAGGGCCTTGCTCGCCCGCTCCACCGGCAGCGCGCCGACGGACGCCACGGCACCCAGACCGGTCGCGCCAAGCGTCAGCGCGGCGAACACCGCACGCCGGTCATCGTCGGCCAACAGCCCGACCAGGGCGGCGGCGTCGAGGTCACGCTCGGGTGTCGCCGACACCTCAGTAGCCCGAGTCGACGTCGACGAGGCCGATCAGTTGCTCGTCGTGAGCGAAGCGTCGCACGTTGGCCGTGATGCGTTCGGCCAGCAACGGCACCGCCATCTCGGGCGTGTTGCCCACGTGCGGTGTGATGATGCAGTTCGGCAGCGACCACAGCGGGTGATCGGCCGGGAGTGGCTCGGGGTCGGTGACGTCGAGCCCGGCACCGCCGATGACCCCATCGCGCAGTGCCGTCACGAGGTCGTCGGTGACGACGTGGCGCCCACGAGCGACGTTGACCAGCCAGGCGTGGTCCTCCATCAGCGACAGCTCGTCGGCGGCGATGATCCCCTCGGTCTCGCTGGTCAGCGCCAACGCCAGCACGACCAGATCGGCTCCGGGCAGCGCGTCGGCGTAGCGGTCCGCTTCCAGGACGTCATCGACCCCGTCGAGATGGGAGACGTTCCGGCGCACCACGGTGATGTGGCAGTCGAACGGACCGAGCAGCCGCACCAGCGACTCGGTGATCCCGCCACCGCCGAGGATGGTCACCCGGGCGCCGAGCAGGTTGCGACCCTGCGGCGGACCCCACTCCCGGGCGCGGGCATAGGTACCGAGACCGCGCATGCCGGCCAGGGCCAACGTGAGCGCCATCTCGGCGACCGGCTCGGCATACACCCCTTTGCCGCAGGTCCACGTGCGATCCTCGTCGAGCAGGTGCGCGAAGTTCTCGATCCCGGCGAAGGGCAACTGGACCCAGCGCGCCGCGGGGGCGGCGGTCAACGTCTCGCCGAGTCCATCGGGGTGACGCGGATCGACCCAGATGATCGCCTCGGCATCGCCGACATCGACCACGTGGCCCCCACCGTCGACCACGGCCTCGGCCGCCCACGACGGAGCGCCCCGTGGCGCGACAGCGATGCGAGGGGCCTGTGATGACGACATGGTGCGACGAGACTACGCACGCGCGGCGCTGCCGTCGGTGCCGACGAGGCTGCCGATCAGCCGTCGCGGGCTCGGCGCCGGGTCTGCAACGTCGACACCACCAGCACCGCGATCACCACCACCATGATCAGCGTGGTGATCACCTGCACCTGCGGCACCACCTCCCGGATGTAGGAATCCCAGATCTCGCGCGGGAACGTCGAGACCTGGCCGGCGACGAACGACGTGATGATGTAGTCGTCCAGCGACAGCGACAACGACAACATGAACGCCGCCGCGACGCCCGGGATCAACAACGGCAAGGTGATACGGATGAACGTCCGCAGCGGCGGTGATCCGAGGTCGGCGGCCGCGTCCTCCAGCGACCAGTCGAGACCGCGGATCCGGGCCTTCACCGTCAGCGCGACGAACGACAGGCAGAACATCGTGTGGGCGGCGACGATGGTCCAGAACCCGAACCGCACGCCCTGGTTGAAGAACAACGTGAACGTCGACGCACCGAGGACGATCTCGGGTGTGGTGAGCGGCAGGATCAGCAGGAGGTTGATCCAGGTGCCGCCGCGCATCCGATATCGCGAGATCGCCAGCGCCATCAGCCCGCCGAGCACCGTCGCCAACGAGCAGGCGATCAGCGCCACCTTCAGGCTTTCGAAGAACGCCGCCCGATAGTCGGTGTCGGCGAAGGCGTTGGCCCAGTTGTCGAGCGTGAACTCGTTCCAGGTGGTGTTGTAGTTGCTGGCCGGGCGGTTGAAGCTGAACCGCGCGATGGTGACCAGCGGGACGAACAGGTACACCAGCCCCAGCGCGGTCACCACGTACAACGCCCATGTACCCCATGGCCGGCGGCCGGTTGCTCGCTCGCTCACCGCCATTCCCCTCAGACGAGGTCTTCCGTGCCGAGAAAGCGGGCGTAGACGAGGACGGCGGCGGTGATCAACGCCATGAGGACGAAGCTGATCGCCGCCGCCGTCGGGTAGTCGTTGCGCGACAGGAACTGCGACTGCACCACGTTGCCGATCACCGAGGTATTCGGGTTGCCGAGGAACCGGACGTTGATGAAGTCACCGGTGGCGGGGATGAACGTCAGCAATGTTCCGGCGAAGACACCGGGCAGCGACAGCGGCAGGATCACCCGTCGGAACGTGGAGCCGAAGGGCGCGTACAGATCGGCGGCAGCGTCCATCAGACGCGGGTCGATCTTCTCCAAGCTCACGTAGATCGGCATCAGCATGAACGGCAGGAAGTTGTAGGTGAGCCCGCCGACCACGGCGAGGTCGGTGTTGAGGATCCGGCCGTCCTGGAGCAGCCCGATGCGGTCCAGCAGCCCATCGATGCTGATCGCCTCGAGGAACCCCAGCACCGGGCCCGAGTCGTTGAGCAGCGACTGCCAGGCGATCGTGCGCAGCAGGAAGCTGGTGAAGAACGGCACCATCACCAGACCCAACACCAGGTTGCGCCACGCCCCCGCCTTGAAGGCGATGAAGTAGGCGATCGGGTAGGCGATCAGGATGCACAGCACGGTGGCGATGCCGGCGTAGACGAACGAGCGGATCAGCTGGGCTCCGAAGTCGTCGAAGGCGGTGGCGAAGTTCCCCCACTCCCAGGTGAACTCGTAGCGGGCGAGCAGCGGATCAGGTTTGGTCGACAGGGCGATCTTGAACAGCGTGATCAGCGGGACGATGAAGAAGACGAACAGGAACCCCAGCCCCGGCAGGACGAGGAGATACGGGATCCGACGCCCCTCGCGCAGGGCCCGATCGTCGCCGCCACCGCTCATGTCATCGCCTGCTCACCCATCACGTCAGCTGCCGGTCACTCGAAGAAACGCGTCGTTGAGCCGGGCCTCGACGTCTTCGGGAAGGGTGGCGAACACCTTGAGGCGCGCCGAGGTCTCCTCGTCGGGGAACAAGATCGGGCTGTCGGCCAGCTCGGCTGCGTCACCGCCCATCTTGATCAGCTCCTCCCTGACCCCCTTGACCGGCGAGATGTACTGCACCCAGTACGTCAGCTGCGCGGCCTGCACCGGGTCGTACACGAAGTTCATCCAGTCGGCGGCGGCGTACCCGTTGTCGGCCCCCTTGGGGATGACCATCGCGTCGTACCAGCTCAACCCGCCCTCAGCCGGGACGTAGAACTGGATGTCGTCACGCTCGTACTGCAACTGGACGATGTCGCCCGACCACGCCATGCATGCCGCGTAGTCCCCCCGACGCAGACCATCGAGATACTCGTTGCCGGTGAACGCCCGGATCTGACCGCTGCTGGTCTGCTGGCCGATGAACTCGATTGCCACCATCGCCGCGTCCTCGTCCAAGACGGCGGGATCCGAACCGAGCATCATCATCACCAACCCGACCGCGTCGCGCATCTCGGTCAGCAGCGCCACCTTGCCGCGGATGGCCTCGTCGAAGAGATCCTCGACCGTCGTGAACTCCCGGCCGGTGAGCTCGGGGTTGTAGGCGATCCCGGTGATGCCGGCCTGCCACGGCAGGCTGTACAACGCCCCGAAATCCCACGGTTGGCTGAGGAATCGATCGGCCAGGTTGACCCGGTTGGGTATCCGGTCGAGCGGCAGCGGCTCGATGTAGCCAAGGCCCTTGAGACGGGCCGCCATCCAGTTGGTCGGGCAGATGACGTCGTAGTCCATCTCCTGGCCGGCGCCGACGACCGGCGCGATCAGCCGGTTGTAGACCTCGTTGTTGTCGTTGAAGTCCTCGATGTAGCGGGTCTGGATGCCGGTGTCCTCGACGAAGCGGTCGACGGTGCCGACGGCACCGTCCTCGGTGGGATCGATGTAGGCCTGCCAGTTGAGGATCCGCACCTCACCGGTCCCGGTGCCGAGCGTCGTGGATCCGTCCGTCGCGCCGCCCCCGGCGTCGCCGCCCCCGGACCCGGCGTCGGACCCCCCGGAGTCGGACCCCCCGGTGAACAGCAGCACACCCCCCACGACGGCGGCCGCGGCGGCGACACCACCCCCCACCAGCAGGGCTCGCCGTCCGAGTTGGCTGGGGGCACCGGCGTCGGCGGTGGGCGTCGGCCCCTCCCCGATCTCCTGGCCCGCCATCGTCGCCGCCACCTCGTCGACGTCGGTCGTGGTGGCTCCGACGATCGCCGAGCGTCCGCGCAGGGCATGGGCGGCGTCGGGTGGCCAGCGCAGCGTGATGGGGTCACCGGCACCGACGTCGGGGGTGTCGGTACCGGCCTCCAGCGTCACGAGCATCTCGTAGCGGCCGGCATTGCAGTCGGTGATCAGGCGGCGCGACGAGCCTTGGTAGATGACCTCCTTGACGACGCCCGTCAGGCTGTGACCGTCGGGGGCGTCGTGACCAGCGGTGACCGCGATCCGCTCCGGCCGCACCATCACGGTCATCGGGTCGCCCGGCGTCGCGTCGGTGGCGACGACGGCGAGACGCTCGCCGTCGTCGAGTTGGATCGCAGCACCGCCTTCGGCCAAGACGCCCGGCAGCAGGTTGGCCGAGCCGATGAAGCCGGCCACGAAGATGCTCGCCGGCTCCTCGTAGATCTCCGTCGGGGTGCCGATCTGCTCGACCCGACCCCGGCTCATCACCGCGATCCGGTCACTCATGGTCAACGCCTCGCCCTGATCGTGGGTGACGAACACGAACGTGATGCCGACCTCGCGCTGGATGCGCTTGAGCTCGATCTGCATCGCCTCGCGCAACTTGAGGTCGAGCGCCGCCAACGGCTCGTCGAGCAGCAGCGCCGACGGCATGTTGACGAGGGCCCGGGCCAACGCCACCCGCTGCTGCTGCCCGCCCGACAGCTGTGACGGGCGGCGACCGGCGAACTCGGCGAGCTTGACGATGTCGAGCATCTCCATCGACCGCCGACGGGCCTCGGCCGAGGCCACCCTCTTCGAGCGCAGACCGAACGCCACGTTGTCGAGGATCGACATGTGCGGGAACAGCGCGTACTGCTGGAACACGGTGTTGACGTTGCGCCGGTACGGCGGGACGGTCGACACGTCCTCCCCCTCGAGCAGCACCCGGCCGGCCGTCGGCTGCTCGAAGCCGGCGATCATCTTCAAGAGGGTCGTCTTGCCGCACCCCGACGGTCCGAGCAGCGAGAAGAACTCGCTGCGCCCGATGACGAAGTCGGCGCGCTCGACGGCGACGAA
>JBKEAH010000292.1:0-2832 GCA_047972065.1 Desertimonas sp. | reverse complement strand
ATGGCGGTGTAGCTGCGGGCCCGAGGCCGCCACTCGGGGTGTTCGTCCAACCAGGCGTCGACCGCCTGGCGGTCCTCGTCGGCCAACCCGGGATCCTGGGAGGCGGCGAGCATCTCGTCGGGAGTTTGCGCTCCCAGCGGCAGCGTCGAGCGGCTCACAGCATCCCCGCCTTCGATGCCAACTCGGTGAGCGCGACCCGCGCCCGGCTGACCCGACTCTTGATCGTGCCGGTCGGGATGTCCATGATCTCGCTGATCTCGTGGTACGGGAGGTCGTCAACGAACGCCAGCTGCAGCACGCTTTGCATCGTGTCCGGGAGCTGGTTGATCAGCCCGCCGAGGGTCTGGGCGTCGAGGCGCGCCAACGCCTCGTCGTCGGGTGACGGTCCGTCATCGGCGAGCGGGATCACATCCTCGGGGTCGACCGGGTCTGGACGACGCTTGCGCAACTTGGACAGCGCCTTGCGTCGTGCGATCGAGTACATCCAGGTGCGCACCTGGGACTGGCCGCCGAACGAACCGGCGTGCTGCCAGACGGCGAAGAGGGTGTCCTGGAGGACCTCCTCGGCGAGGCCCCGGTCCCACGAGGTGGTGCGCAGGATGAAGTTGAACATCGCGTCCTGGTGCCGTTGGTACAACCGGGCGAGGGCATCGCGATCGCCCTCGACGATGGCCGCCAGATCGGCTCGATCCAACCCGTCGCGGGTGGTGGGGATGCTGCTGACCGACGCCAAGGTCCGCACCCCGGTGTCGGGCCGCGGCGCAGCCCAGGCCTCACGCGATTGCGTCCGGTCCCGAGCCATCCGCACATTCTGCCCGCGATGGGGGCGTTGACGGCGTGACGTCACCCAGGAAGGGGGTGGGCGCCCGAAGGCGACGGCTGCCGTCATGGCCTTTGGTCGCCGTCGGAGACGGATCGGTTCCGTGGTTTCTTGCAAACTTTCGACATGTCGCGAGTGACGTTCATTGGTCTCGGGGTGATGGGTGGCCCGATGGCCGCCCACCTGGTTGGCGCCGGTCATGCGGTGACGGTCTTCAACCGCACCGGGTCGAAGGCCGAGGCGTTCGTAGGACGCCATCACGCCAGCCGTGGTTCCACCCCGGCCGCGGCCGCCGATGGCGCTGAGCTGGTGTTCGTCTGTGTCGGCAACGACGACGATGTGCGGGCGGTGACGACGGGGTCCGACGGGGTGCTGGCGGCGATGGGGCCGGGGGCGGTGTTGGTCGATCACACCACCACGTCGGCCGTGCTGGCTCGCGAGATCGGTGACGCCGCGGCGGCGGGCGGGGTCGGGTTCGTCGACGCACCGGTCTCGGGTGGCCAGGCAGGCGCCGAGACCGGCCGGCTGACGGTGATGTGCGGGTGCGACGACGAGGCGATCTTCGAGCGGGCGCGTGCCGTGATCGGGGCCTACAGCCAGCGGTGCGAACGCCTCGGCGGTGTGGGTGCCGGCCAGCTGACCAAGATGGTCAACCAGATCTGCATCGCCGGGCTGGTGCAGGCGCTGTCGGAGGCGATCGCGTTCGCCGGGAATGCCGGGCTCGACGTCGCCGCCGTCGTCGACGTGATCAGCAAGGGCGCGGCGCAGAGCTGGCAGATGGATAACCGCGCCGAGACGATGGCGGCGGGCGAGTTCGACTTCGGGTTCGCCGTCGAGTGGATGCGCAAGGACCTCGGCTTCTGTCTCGACGAAGCGGCGCGCAATGGTTCCCGGCTCCCCGTGACGGCGCTGGTCGACCAGCTCTACGCTCAGGTCGAGCGTCGTGGCGGACGCCGCTGGGACACCAGCAGCCTCATCGACCTGCTGCAACGCCCCTGAGCCTGCGCAGGCGGCTCGTGGCGGCTTCACGAGCACCTCGCAGGTTGGGTGGTCGGCGTGCTGGCGTCGCGCTTGGGTCGCCATGGCCGCCGTTTGATCACCCGCGGCCACGGGCACCGCGTGGCGGTTCGCTCGGCTCCTCCGGCACACCGAGCCGCGTCAGGCCGTCGGTCACCCGGGTGACGGTGTCGTCGATCGCCTTGTCGGGGCGCGGCGCCTGCCGGTCGATCGCCCATGCGGCGACGGCGTCGCCCAGCCGATCGAGATCCTCCGCCAGCCGGAGCAGTCCGAGGGACCGAGCGTGGCGCGGATCGTGCGCCGAGCCGTGAGCCTCCAGCGTCGCCGCGACGATCGGGCCATCGGTGCGCAACACCGCTCGCTCGGCGCCGAGCGCCGCTTCCAGCCGCCGCACGGCGCTGAGCACGGCGCTGGCTCGCCGCGGTTGGGGCTGGGCGTACCGACACAGCCCGGCCCGCAGGCTCCACTCGTCGGCACGCGGCCGCTCGGCGAGATCGACCAGCTCCTGCAGGCGGGGCGGCTCGAGCGGTGCGCTCACCCGCCGGATCGTACGCGCCCCGGGACACGCCGCCCTCAACCGATGTTGTAAAGAGTGGTTTACGACAATGTGGCAGGCTGGCACCCATGAGACCCGCACCTCGGCCACCGGGCCGTCGCACGAGCGCGAGGACCGCCGCCGTGACGGCGGCGATGCTCCCAGCGGCGGTCGGCGCGACCATCGATGACACGACCGCGACCACCGACACCGTCGCCGTGACGCTGAGCACCGATGCCGGTCGGGTGGTCGTGCTGGCCGAAGAGGACGTGTTGGCCGACGTGCTGGCACTCGGGATCGCCGTCCACGCCTCCAGCGCGACGGTTCCCGACGCCGGCTTCCAGGGCATGGGCGACCTGCCCACCGACGGGATCGAGCTGTTCGACTACCTGACGATCAGCCTGGAGGAGGTGGCCGCCATGGACGCGGATCACGTCATCGTGTGGCAGTTCGCCGCCGA
>JBKEAH010000172.1:0-6503 GCA_047972065.1 Desertimonas sp. | reverse complement strand
CCTCGACGTAGAGCTTGGCCTTGTCCATCAGCAACACCATCGCGTCGGCGATGGCGTCCTCGTCGACGGTGACGATCTCGTCGACCCACCGCTTCACCAGCGGCGCGGTGAGCCGGCCGGGGCGCTTGACGGCGATGCCGTCGGCCAGGGTGGCGACGGCCCCGCTCGGGTGGGTGCCACGGGCGTAGGGGGAGCACACCGACGCTTGGACCCCGATCACCCGAACGTCGGGCCGGTGCGACTTGACGGCGATCGCGACGCCACCGACCAGGCCACCCCCACCGAGCGGGACGACGACCGTCTCGAGATCGGGGATGTCGTCGACCAGCTCGAGGCCGAGCGTGCCCTGGCCGGCCACCACGGCTTGGTCATCGAAGGGATGGCAGAACGCCTTGCCCTCGTCGACGGCGAGCCGGCGCGCCGCGGCGACGGCCTCGTCGAGCGACGCCCCGACCTCGACGACGTTCGCGCCGAGCGCCAGACAGGACTCAATCTTGGTGATCGGCGCGCCGACCGGCACGAAGATGTCGCAGGGCACGGCGAACTCGCGGGCCGCGAACGCCAACGCCTGGGCGTGGTTGCCGGCGCTCCCGGCGGTGACGCCCGCCCGCGCCGTGCGCCCGAGCGACGCCAGCTTGTTCATCGCCCCGCGGATCTTGAACGAGCCGGTGCGCTGGAGGTTCTCGGCCTTGAGCACCACCTCGGCCGCCGTGGCCTCCGACAACGTGACCGACGCGACGATGAGGGTGCGCTTCGCCACCCGGTCGATCACCGATCGGGCCGCTTCGATGTCGCCCAGGCTCCCCCCCCCGTCGCCGGACGATTGTCTTACTTTTGTTGGGCGCGGGGACGTCCCGGCGCCCAACACTCGCTCGGCGTCCAACACTCGGGTGGGATGGCGTGGGCTCGGGGGAGGGTGGGGCCAGGTTGGGAGGGGATTCGGGTGAGTTGGTAGCTTTCGTCCCGATGTCGTCGTACCTCCGCGACTACTTGACCGTCGTCTGGTTCGCGGCCATCGCGCTCCTGCTCGGTGGCCTGCTGCTGGGCATCGCCGCGCTCATCCGTCCGAGCCGGCCCAACCCGCACAAGCTGATCGCCTACGAGAGCGGCGTCGACCCCGTCGGGATCGGCTGGTCGCAAAGCCAGATCCGGTATTACGTCTTCGCCCTGCTGTTCGTCATCTTCGACGTCGAAGCGGTGTTCATCTTTCCGTGGGCGGCATCGATCGAGCGCTACGGCGCGTTCGGCCTCGTCGTGATGGTGGCCTTCATCGTGCTGCTGCTCGACGGGCTCCTCTACGCCTGGAAGCGAGGGCTCCTACGGTGGGTCTAGTCGACCGGGGTCGGATGCCGGGGGCGATCACCAAGCTCCTCAACATCGGCCGTTCGTATTCGATGTGGGTGTACCAGTGGGGTCTCGCCTGCTGCGCCATCGAGATGGGGGCGGCGTTCGCGTCGCCCCGCTACGACGTGATGCGGCTCGGCGTCATCCCGTTGCCGGCCAGCCCGCGCCAGGCCGACTTCGTGGTCATCTCGGGCACCGTCACCGACAAGATGGCCCCCGCCATCCTGCGGTTGTACAACCAGATGCCCGAGCCCAAGTACGTGATCTCGATGGGATCGTGCGCCAACTGTGGCGGGCCGTACTGGGACAGTTACTCGGTGACCAAGGGTGTCGACCAGATCATCCCGGTCGATATCTACGTGCCGGGGTGCCCGCCGCGGCCCGAGGCACTGCTCGAAGGCGTGGTGCTGCTCCAGCAGCGGATCCGCAACGAGGACATGGCCGCCAAGTGGCGGGGCGAGGGCACCGCGGTGCTCTCCCGCCCCGAGCCGGTCGTGGTCGGGGGCGGATCGGTCGAGGACGACCACGGGTGACATCGCGATGACCGACACGGCGAACGACGAGGCCACCGAGCCCGAGGCGCTGCCCGGCGACGGGTTGCGCGAGGGCATCGTCGACGAGTTGCGGCACCGCATCGGCGACGCGCTCGTCGACAGCGAGCTGCGTCCCAACGACGACCTGTGGGTTCGCGTCGCCACCGACTCGTGGGCCGCCACCGGCGAGGCGTTGCGGGCGATGGGGTTCACCTACTTCTGCTTCCTGTCGGGCCTCGACTGGTTGCCGTCGCCCTACGGGCGTGGTGAGGACAACCCCGACGAGCCGCCGCCCGAGCGCTCGACCGAGATCGTGCAGGGCGTGACCGGTGGTGACACCAGGTTCCAGGTGTTCGCCCGGGTGGTCGACCCGGTCCGCCACGTCGGCATCACGATCAAAGCCGACGTCGCCGACGATGTCCCCGTCATCGAGTCGTGGCACGCGATCTACGCCGGTGCCAACTGGCACGAGCGTGAGGCCCATGAGATGTACGGGATCGACTTCGTCGGCCACCCGGACCTGCGCCACATGTACCTGCCCGGTGACTTCGAGGGGCACCCGTTGCGCAAGGACTTCCCGCTGCTGTCGCGGATGATCAAACCGTGGCCCGGCATCGTGGACGTCGAGCCGATGCCCGAAGAGGACGCCGACGGTGCCTCCGCCGGCACGACCGACGCACCGGCTGCGGCCCCGGTCGTCGACGGAGGTGCCCAGGGATGACCGATCTGCTGTCCGAACGCCAGCAGCTGGCCTACATCGCCGGACAGGCGGCCGACGCCCGCCTGAACGTCGAGCTCGAGACCGAGGGCATGACGCTCAACATCGGTCCGCAGCACCCCGCCACCCATGGCACGCTGCGCATCATCGTCCGTCTCGACGGCGAGCAGGTGGTGTGGGCGGAGCCGGCGTGCGGCTACATGCACCGCGGCTACGAGAAGCTCTCCGAGGTCCGCACCTATCCGCAGGTCACCACGCTGGTCAACCGCATCGACTGGCTTGGCAGCTTCGCCAACGAGGTGCCCTTCATCCTCGCCGCCGAGAAGCTGATGGAGATCGAGGCGCCGCCGCGGGCCCAGTACATCCGCACGATCCTCTTCGAGCTCTCGCGGCTGGCGAACATCGTGCTGTTCCTCGGTGACCTCGGTGTTCAGATGGGTGCGGTCACCCCGGCGTTCTACGGCTTCCGCGATCGCGAGTACGTCCTCAACCTGATCGAGTCGGTCACCGGTGGGCGGTTCCACCCCAACTTCGACCGCATCGGCGGGCTCAAGGACGATCTGCCCAAGGGTTTCATCGACGAGTGCCGGGTGGTGATGAAGCGGGTCCGCGGCTTCTGCGACGAGATCGAAGACCTGCTGATCGGCAACGAGATCTTCCAGGCTCGCACCCGCGGCGTGGGGATCATCCCCCGCGACGTCGCGATGCAGTACGGGTTGTCGGGGGCCAACCTGCGCGCCAGCGGGGTCGACTGGGACCTTCGCCGTGACCAATCGCTGCCGATGGCGTGGGATCAGGCCGACTGGAAGGTCTGGACCCATGTCGACGGCGACAGCTTCGCCCGTTGCTGGGTGCGGCTCCAGGAGGTGCGCGAGTCCTCCAAGATCGTCGACCAACTGCTCGATGGCATGCCGTCGGGGCCGATCATGGCCAAGGTCCCGCGCATCATCAAGGTGCCCGAGGGCGAGGCCTGGGTGTCGACGGAGAACCCGCTCGGCGAAATGGGCTACTACGTCGTCTCGAAGGGCGACCTGGGCCCGTTCCGGGTGAAGATCCGTTCGGCCAGCTTCAACAACATCTCGATCGCGCCGTGGGTGTTGCGCGGCGTCTACGTGCCCGACATCGTCACCATCCTCGCCAGCCTGTACTTCATCCTCGGGGACATCGACCGGTGATTGCGTTCCCCGGCCACGCCGGCCGTTCCTGGCCGCTCCCTCGCTGGCGCTCGGTCGCTCCCATCGGAGCGAGGCTGTCATGATCTCGTTGCTCGCGATCGAGATTCCGTACTGGGGGCAGTCGCTCCTGCGCGTGCTGGGGGGGATCGTCGCCGTGCTGCTGCCGGCCGGCACGATCGTCTACGTCTTCCTGTTCAAGATGATGTCGTTCATGCAGAGCCGGCTTGGTCCGATGGAGGCCGGCCCCTACGGCTCGCTACAGCTCTTCGCCGAGGTCGGCAAGTGGCTGCAGAAGGAGGACACCGCGCCCGCGGCCGCCGATCACCGCATCTTCAAGATGGCGCCGCTGATCGTGCTGGTGTCCACGTTCCTGCTGGTCGCGGCCGTGCCCTTCGGCCCCGACGCCTGGCTGACCAACTTCGAGGCCGGCGTGTTCTACGCCCTCGCCGTCAGCTCGATCAGCGTGCTCGGCATCCTCATCGCCGGTTGGGCCAGCGCCAACAAGTACTCCCTGCTCGGTGGCTTGCGCGCCGCCGGCCAGCTGATCGCCTACGAGCTGCCGCTGGTGCTGGGCACGCTCGGCGTCGTCATCCAGGCCGGCTCGATGAACATGCAAGACATCGTCGTCGCCCAGAACGCCGGGTCGATCTTCGGGTGGGACGGCCTGGGCAACCCGTTCATCCTCACCCAGTTCGTCGGGTTCTTCGTGTTCATGGTCGCCGTCCAGGCCGAGCTGACCCAGCCGCCCTTTGACATGCCGATCGCCGAGTCCGAGCTGGTGTCGGGGTACATGACCGAGTACTCCGGGTTCCGCTTCCTGATGTTCTTCATCGCCGAGTTCGCGACCGTCGGCGTGTTCTCGCTGATCGCCTCGGTCCTGTTCCTCGGTGGGTGGGGCGTTCCGTTCGCCTGGTTCGGCTGGGACGGTCTCGACGACGTCGCCGACTGGATGAACCTGGCCGGGCCGCTGGTGATCTTCACCAAGATGGTGGTGCTGTCGTTCATCGTCATGTGGGTGCGCTTCAGCTTCCCCCGCTTCCGCGAGGACCAGCTCCAGCAGTTCGCCTGGAAGTTCCTCATCCCCCTCGCCCTGGCCAACATCGTGGTCACGGCCATCCTGAAGGTCGCGATCTGATGTTCCGCAACCGATGCGAGCGAGTAAGCGCCAGCGAGCGAGTGGTCGGCCGCGGCCTGCGTGGCCGGGGAACGCAGTGGAAGGTCGCGATCTGATGTTCCGCAACCGATGCGAGCGAGTAAGCGCCAGCGAGCGAGTGGTCGGCAGCGGCCTGCGTGGCCGGGGAACGCAGTGGAAGGTCGCGATCTGATGGCACTTCCGAAGGTTCCGACGGGGCTGTTCAAGGGGCTCGGCGTCACGCTCAAGACGCTCGGGCGCACCGTCAAGGACGGCGCCGACACCGTGCAGTACCCGCGCGAGAAGGAAGCACCGCCGATCCGCGCCCGAGGGGTCATCGCGCTGCGCGAGGACAACTGCACGGTGTGCATGTTGTGCGCCCGCTCGTGTCCGGACTGGTGCATCTACATCGAGGGTCACAAGACGCTCGCCCCACCCCGCCGCGCCGGCGGTAAGCCCCGCTCGGTCAGCAACCTCGACCGTTTCGACATCGACTACGCGCTGTGCATGTACTGCGGCATCTGCGTCGAGGTCTGCCCGTTCGACGCCCTGTTCTGGAGCCCCGAGTACGAGTACTCCGAGCCCCGCATCGCCGACCTGCTCCACGACAAGGACAAGCTTGGGGAGTGGATGGAAACGGTGCCAGAAGCGCCCGACCTCGAAGCAGGGGCGTCGAAGAAGTGATCGACGTGCGAGCCGTTTCCGTCGTTCGAGCGAGCGCCAGCGAGTCGATCGTCGATGGGGTCCGGGGGCGCAGCCCCCGGTGCGTGATGGAGACGGTGCCAGAAGCGCCCGATCTCGAAGCAGGGGCGTCGAAGAAGTGATGCTCGCCGCTGACATCAACGTGGCCCAGAACGTCGGGTTCGGGATCATCGCCGTGGCGATGATCGTCGGGGCGCTGCGGGTGGTGACCTCGAACAACGTGGTTCATGCCGCGCTGTGGCTGGTGGTCGTGCTGGCCGGTGCCGCCGCGCAGTACATCCTCGCGGCGGCCGAGTTCGTCGCCGTGAGCCAGGTGCTGGTCTATGTCGGCGCCGTGATGGTGCTGTTCCTGTTCGGCATCATGTTGACGCGGGCCCAGATCGGTCGCGAGACCAATCTCAACAACAAGAACTGGGGAATCGGCATCCCTGTCGCCGTCCTGTTGCTGGCCGTGCTCGTCTGGGCGATCATCGACCGCTACGGCGACGACCAGCTTCCCGAGCGCGGGCCGACACCGACCGAAGCCATCTCCGACAGCGTGTTGGCCCCGTATCTGGTCCCGTTCCTCGCCATCTCGTTCATCCTGCTCGCCGCCGCCATCGGCGCCATCGTCTTGGCTCGCAAGGACTAGCCCGAGATGCTGATCGCCAATTTCCTGTTGCTGGGCGCGGTGCTGTTTTGCATCGGGGTGTACGGCGTGCTGGCGCGTCGCAACGCCGTGATGGTCCTGATGTCCGTGGAGCTGATCCTCAACGCCGTCAACCTCAACTTCATTGCTTTTGCGCTCATGCACGGCGCCGTCGACGGACAGATCTTCGCGTTGTACGTGATCGCGGTGGCCGCCGCCGAGGTCGGTGTCGGTCTGGCGATGGTGCTGCTCGTCTACCGAAACCGGCGCT
>JBKEAH010000115.1:0-2514 GCA_047972065.1 Desertimonas sp. | reverse complement strand
CCCGGCCGGCTCACCGCGCCGCTGGTGAAGCGGTGGGTCGACGAGATCGTCACCGTCGACGAGGACGCCATCGCCGACGCGATGGTGTTGCTGATGGACAAGGCCAAGCTCTACGTCGAGGGGGCCGGGGCAGTCGGCGTCGCCGCCGTGCAGACCGGCATCGTCCAGCCCACCCGGGGCGGCACCACGTGCCTGGTGATCTCGGGTGGCAACGTCGACCTCGGCGTCGTACCCGGTCTCATCCGTCGTCACGAGACCGAGGCCGGGCGCCGGCTGGTCGTGTTCGCCCGCATCGATGACCGCCCGGGCGGGTTGGCTCGGTTCCTCGACGCGTTCGCCGCCGCCGGGGCGAACCTGATCGAGGTCGAGCACCAGCGCGAGGGCGTCGACCTCCACGTCCGCCAGACCGGGGTCCACGCCACCTTCGAGGTTCGCAGCGCGACCCACGCCGCGATGGCCGTCGAGGCTGCCCGGGCCGCCGGCTATGAGGACCTCGAGACCTCCACCGGCTGATTCGGACAGTTTTCTGGCGACGGCTACCTACTGGTCGGTAGGCTGCTGGCGATGAGGGACGACGCCGACCTTCTGCACGAGCTGGAACCGACGGTGGCCACGCTGCTCGATCGTCACCTCGAGACCACCAAGGAGTGGTTCCCCCACGAGTTCGTCCCGTGGGGCCGGGGTCGCGACCACGAGGTTGACCGGCCATGGACGCCCGACGACGCCGACCTGGCCGGGGCCAACATCGACGACGCGGTGCGCAGCTCGCTGCTGGTCAACCTGCTCACCGAGGACAACCTGCCGCACTACTTCAGCACGATCGACCGGATGTTCGGCGCCGACGGGGCGTGGGGCGCCTGGTCGAAGCGATGGACCGCCGAGGAGGGCCGTCACTCGATGGTGATCTACGGCTACCTGATGGTCAGCCGGGCGATCGACCCCGTCGAGTTGGAGCGCTCACGGATGGTCCAAGTGGCCAACGGTGAGGTCCCGCACCCGCCCAGCGGTGCCGACGCCATCGTCTACGTCGCGTTGCAGGAGCTGGCCACCCGCATCGCCCATCGCAACACCGGCAAGCTGATCGGCGACCCCGCCGGTTTCGAGGTGATGAAGCGGGTCGCGCTCGACGAGAACCTGCACCACCTCTTCTACCGCGACCTGGTCAGTGCGGCGATCGAGATCGATCCCAGCACGATGGTCGGCGCCATCGAGCGACAGGTCCGCGAGTTCGCGATGCCCGGCGTCGGCATCCCCAACTTCGCCCAGCACGCGTCGGCGATCGCCAAGGCGGGGATTTACGACCTGGCGATCCACCACGAGCAGATCCTGGCGCCGATCGTCGTTCGCCACTGGGGCCTGGAATCGATGGAGGGGCTCGACGCCGATGCCGAGCAGTCGCGCCAACGCCTGGTCGCCTGGCTGGCCAAGTCGGCTCGGGTCGCCAAGCGGCTGAGCGACCGCAAGCAGCGCGACCTCCAACCCGCCTGACGCCCGGCGCGTTTGGCGCCGAGCGCTCCGGGCTCGACGTCAGCCCGCTCGTTCGGCGGCGGTGGGCGTCATCATGTTCTCGGTCGCGCGCGACGACCAGACGACGGCACCGATCAGCACGACCGCGGCGACGCCGGCGATGACGAATCGGAGCGCGTCATCGTCGGTCTCCATCGAGATGATCGCCGGCAGCACGAGCAGCGAGACGAGGTTCATGACCTTGATCAGCGGGTTCAGCGCGGGACCGGCCGTGTCCTTGTAGGGGTCCCCGACGGTGTCGCCGATGACCGCCGCCTTGTGCGCGTCGGAGCCCTTGCCACCGTGATGGCCGTCCTCGATGTACTTCTTGGCGTTGTCCCAGGCGCCGCCGGCGTTGCTCAGATAGTTGGCCATCAGCTGGCCGACGAGGATCACCGCGGCGAGGAAGCCGCCGAGCGCCTGCCAGCCGATGCCAAAGCCGATCACCACGGGAGACAGCACCGCCAGCAGCGCCGGCGTGGTGAGCTCGCGCAGCGACGCGGCCGTGCAGATGTCGATGACCGGGCCGTAGTCCGGGCGCTTGGTGCCGGCCATGATCCCGCCGTCGGCGAACTGGCTACGGACCTCCTGGACGACGGTGCCGGCCGTGCGTCCGACGGCTCGAATCGCGAGCGCCGAGAAGAGGAACGGCACCGAGCCACCGATCAGCAGGCCGATGAAGATCTTCGGCTCGGCAACGTTGATCGCCAACTCGGGGGCCCGCAGGACCCCGTCTTTGAGGTTGTCGGCGACGGTGCCGAGCTCGGCACCGGCCGTCTCGATGAACGATGCGAACAGCGCCACCGCGGCGATGACCGCCGAGCCGATGGCGAAGCCCTTGGTGACCGCCTTGGTCGTGTTCCCGACGGCGTCGAGGCTGACCATGATCCGCTCGGGCTCCCCGTGGAACTCGCCGGACATCTCGGCGATGCCCGCCGCGTTGTCCGAGACCGGCCCGAACGTGTCCTCGGAGACGATCACCCCGGTGGTGGCGAGCATGCCCATGCC
>JBKEAH010000002.1:0-12753 GCA_047972065.1 Desertimonas sp. | reverse complement strand
GAAGTGTCTCCTCGGGCTGGTCCGACGATGCGGTGTAGGAACCAACATCGTCCCAGCTCAGGAGACCTTTCACGCGGATACGCGAACCACCTCACCCGACCCCCATCGGTGGATCGAGGCTCAACCCGCGGCGGCGACTCGGCGATCGGCAGGCGACGGGATCGCGCGATGAGAGGTACCTCCTAGGCTCGGCGCGGTGGCCACACCCTCGCTCTACCGCCGCTTTCGTCCGCGCCGGTTCTCCGAACTGAAGGGCCAGGATCATGTCGTGCGCGCCCTGCGCGACGCCGTTGCGGGGGGCCGCGAGGGGCAGGCGTACCTGTTCTCCGGACCCCGGGGCACCGGCAAGACCACCTCTGCGCGGATCCTCGCCAAGGTCCTCAACTGCGAGCGCCCCGTCGACGGCGAGCCGTGCTGCGAGTGCGATGCCTGCCTGGCGGTCGAGCACGGCACCAGCTACGACGTGCACGAGCTGGACGCGGCCAGCAACAACGGGGTCGATGCGATGCGCGACCTGATCGAGCGGGCCTCGTTGGGCACGCCGGGTCGGCACAAGGTGTACATCCTCGACGAGGTCCACATGCTGTCCAAGCCGGCCGAGGCCGCGCTGCTGAAGACGCTTGAAGAGCCTCCCCCCCACGTCGTGTTCGTGCTCGCGACCACCGACCCCCAGAAGGTGTCCGAGACGATCCGCTCCCGCACCCAGCACCTCCGGTTCCACCTGTTGCCGGCCGAGACGCTGACCCAGCACGCGGCCTGGGTCGCCGACGAGGCCGGGCTCACCCTCGACCAGGCAGCCATCGACGAGGCCGTCGCCCAAGGCGGCGGCTCGGCGCGTGACACGCTGTCGGCGCTCGAGGTCATCGCCAACGCCGGTGGCGAGACCGGCGACCACCTCTCCCTCGACGAGTTCGTCGAGGCGATGATCGAACGTGATGCGGGCCGGGCCCTGACGGCGATGGCCCATGACATCGCCAACGGCAACGACGCACGCACCATCGCCGAACAACTCGTGCGTCATCTCCGCAACGGGTTCCTGGCCCTGATGGCACCCGAGTTGGTGCAGCGTTCGGGGGCCCAGGTCGATCAGCTGGCCGCGCAGGCGCAACGCCTCGGTGCGGCGGGTCTGGTCCGTGGCATCGAGAAGCTCGGGTTGATGCTGGTCGAGCTGCGGCATGCGCCCGATCCGCGGGTGCTGGTCGAGGTGGCGCTGGTCCAGCTGACCGCCGAGCCCGCAGCCAGCGGCGACCTCGCGGCGCTGATGGCCCGCGTCGCCAAGCTCGAGCAACAGGCTGTCACCAACCCGGCGGCGACGGCATCGACGGCCGAGTCGCGGCGCGACCCGGTCACCGGGCGGGCCCAACTCGGGAGTCGGGCTCGACGGGCCGGCGGCGAGCGCTCTCGGCCCGCCGCTCCCCCCACCACGGCGGGTGAGCGCGCGTCGGGTGAGCGGGCGCCGGCGAGCGACGCCCAGGGACCCGACACGGTGGGCGCGGCCGTCCAAGTCGCCCCGTCGGCCGTGGCCGCCGGGGCGACGGGCGACCCGGTCGCCGAGTGGATGGAGACGGTGCGCCCGACGCTCAAAGGGATCGTCCGAGCGTTGTACACACCCGTCGACGTGCTCGGGGCCGATGGCGCCACCGTGACCCTCGGCGCCCCTAACGACACCCACCGGGCCAAGTGCGAGCAGTATCGCTCCGACATCGAGCAGGCCTGGTCGACCCACACCGGCCGCCGGGTGACGATCCAGGTGGTCGCCGCAGGCGCCACCCGCACCGGCCACGCCGACGCCGACGACCGCGGCGATCACACCCGCGCCCCCACCGCGACGCCTCCACCACCACCGGCCGCCGACGAGGACATCGACCTCGATGACCTCGTCGACGCCGCCCCGGGCTCGGCCCCGTCAACGATCGAACGCATCGCCGAGGTCTTCCCCGGCACCCAACTCGTCGAGCGGCCCGACTGAGCGATCGTGGCCTCGGCGTACTCCCCACCGGTCCAGGCGTTGATCGACGAGCTCGGTCGCCTCCCCGGCATCGGCCCCAAATCGGCGCAGCGGATCGCGTTCCACCTCCTCAAGCTGCCCGGTGACGACGTTGCTCGGCTCTCGCGGGCGATCGACGAGGCGAAGGCCAAGGTGCGCTTCTGCACCCGCTGCTTCAACGTGACCGACTCCGAACTGTGCTCGTTCTGCACCGACGAGCGGCGCGACTCGCGACTCGTCTGCGTCGTCGAGGAGTCACGCGACATCGTCTCGGTGGAGCGCACCGGCGAGTTCCACGGTCGCTATCACGTGCTGCTCGGCGCGATGAGCCCGCTCGAGGGCATCGGACCCGAACAGCTCAAGATCCGCGAGCTGTTGGCGCGCATCGAGCCGGAAGGGATCGAGGAGGTCATCATCTGCACCAACCCGAACACCGAAGGTGAGGTGACGGCGATGTACCTGGCCCGGTTGCTCCGTCCGCTGGGCCTTCGCGTCACGCGGTTGGCGAGTGGCCTCCCCGTGGGCGGTGACCTCGAGTACGCCGACGAGCTGACGCTCGGTCGGGCCCTCGAAGGCCGCCGCGACGTGTCGGTCGATTGATCGACGCGGGCTCAGGTCATCCCGAAAAATGCCTGAGGCACCACCTCCGAGTCGGTAGCGGGCGGACGGGCCGTCTCGGTGGTGGTGCCCCAGATGTACGGAACCGGCTGCGGGAGGGAGTCCGTCGTCCAGTTCCGGATCTTTTGTATGTCGATCAGGTTACAAGAGGTAGTGGTGAGGATCAAGCGTTCGGCGAACATGGTCCCCAAGGAGGTCGGCGTTCTATCCCCCAGTTTCGGTCGGGCACCCGTCCGTCACGGAATCGTTACACACATCCACGCGGTACGCCGTAGCGAAGGATACTGGGGAATGGTCAACCGACCGTCCGCAGCGCGAGCGCGTCGCCCTGGCCCCCGCCGCCACAGAGGGCGGCGACACCCAGTCCGCCGCCACGCCGCCGCAGTTCGTGCAACAGGGTGAGCGCCAGCCGGTTGCCGCTCATGCCGATCGGGTGGCCCAGCGCGATCGCCCCACCGTTGACGTTGACCCGCTCGTCGTCGAGACCCAGGTCGGCCATCGAGGCGATGCCGACCGCTGCGAAGGCCTCGTTGATCTCGACCAACGACACATCGGCCAGCGACACCCCGGCCTTGTCGAGCGCGGCGTTGATCGCCCGGCTCGGCTGTTGCAGCAGCGAGGCCGAATCCGGCCCCGCGACCATCCCGTAGGACACGAACTCACCGAGTGGCGAGACGCCGCGCTTGTCGGCCTCGGCCTTGGACATCACGACGATCGCGCTGGCACCATCGCTCAACTGGCTGGCGTTGCCGGCGGTGATGGTGCCGTCCTTGTCGAACGCCGCCCGCAAGCCCGACAGGCTCTCGGCGGTCGTACCCGGCCGGACGCCCTCGTCGGTCTCGACGACGATCGGGTCCCCCTTGCGCTGGGGGATCGACACGGCGACGATCTCGTCGGCGAGGCGGCCCTCCTTGATGGCCGCCGCCGCCCGCTCGTGGGACGTGGCGGCGAACTCGTCCTGCGCCTCGCGGCTGATGGTCCCGTCGGCATAGCGCTCGGTGCCCAAGCCCATCAGACAGGCGTCGAAGGCGCACCACAGCCCGTCGGCGATGATCGCGTCGCGCAACTCGGTGTTGCCATAGCGGAACCCGGCGCGCGCCCCGTCGGCGAGATAGGGCGCGTTGGTCATCGACTCCATGCCACCGGCGACCACGACATCGGCCTCGCCCGACGCGACCATCTGATGAGCCAGGTAGATCGAGTTGAGCCCCGACAGGCAGACCTTGTTGATGTTGACCGACGGCACGCTCATCGGGATGCCGGCCTTGACGGCGGCCTGGCGGCTGGGCACCTGGCCCTGGCCGGCCATCAGCACCTGACCCATGATCACGTGATCGACCTCGTCGGGAGCGACCCCGGCCCGCTCGAGGGCTCCGGCGATGGCGATGCCGCCGAGATCAGCGGCCGACAGCGAGGCGAGGGCACCGGACATCTTCCCGATCGGGGTACGGGCACCGGCGACGAGGTAGGAACCGCTCATGCGGCCACGTTAATCCTCCCGCCACCGCCACACCTACCCACCGGTAACCCCATCGAGGGTCGAAGCGCAGACGATGGTTGAGCGCACCACGGTGGTGCGCTCAACCCTCGTCTGGCGGGCCATCGGTCTCGTTGGGAGCCCCTGGTTACCGTCGGGTAGCATCCGGCCATGCAGGAGATCCTGGCGGCGATCCAGGCGGGGGTGACGGGCGACGACTTGGCCAACGTCCCCATCCCCGACCACTACCGGGCGGCGTTTGTGCGCCGGGAGGATGCCGGGATGTTCGAAGGGATGGAGTCCTCGGCCAAGGACCCCACCAAGTCGCTGCACATCGGCGATGTCGCGACCCCCGACCTGGCGCCCGACGAGGCGTATGTCGCCGTGATGGCGTCGTCGATCAACTTCAACACGGTGTGGACCTCGATCTTCGAGCCACTCCCCACCTTCGGCTTCCTCGACCGCTTCGCTCGCGAGTCGGAATGGGCCGCCCGCCACGCCCTGCCCTACCACGTCGTGGGCTCCGACGCCGCCGGCGTAGTGCTCCGGGTCGGCTCGGCGGTGCGCAATTGGAAGCCGGGCGACCGGGTGACGATCCACTGCAACTCGGTCGATGACCAGGACCCCTCGGCCCACGACGACTCGATGATGGCCGCCAACCAGCGGATCTGGGGGTTCGAGACGAACTTCGGCGGCCTCGCCGACCTCACGCTGGTGAAGGCCAACCAGCTGATGCCCAAGCCGACCCACCTCAGTTGGGAGGAGGCGGCGGTCAACGCGCTGTGCAATTCGACCAGCTACCGAATGCTCGTCGGCGACCACGGCGCCCGGATGCGTCAGGGGCAGTCGGTGCTGGTGTGGGGTGCCACCGGCGGCATCGGCGGCTACGCCACGCAGTACGTGCTCAACGGTGGCGGCACCCCGGTCGGGGTCGTGTCATCTCCGGAGAAGGCGGCGCTGCTCAACCGGCTTGGCGTCGAGGCCGTGATCGACCGCAAGGCGGAGGGCTACCGCTTCTGGAGCGACGAGCACACCCAAGACGAGTCCGAGTGGCGCCGCTTCGGCAAGCGCATCCGCGAGTTGATCGGCGAGGACCCCGACATCGTGTTCGAGCACCCCGGACGTCAGACGATGGGCGCGTCGATCTTCGCCGCCAAGCGGGGCGGCACCGTGGTCACCTGCGCGGCGACATCGGGCTACATGGTGGAGTTCGACAACCGCCACTTCTGGATGAAGCTCAAGCGGCTCGTCGCCAGCCACTTCGCCAACTACGCCGAGGCGTATGCCGCCAACCGCCTGATCGACCAGGGACGCATCCAGCCGCTGTTGTCGGACGTGTTCCCGCTGGCCGATGTCGGTGCCGCGGCCCGCTCGATCCACCGCAACGAGCACGAGGGAAAGCTCGGAGTGCTGTGTCTCGCTCCCCACGAAGGCCTCGGTGTCGACGACCCCGCCAAGCGTGATCGGATCGGCGAGGACAAGATCACCCTCTTCCGCGGCCAAGGCTGATCGCACGGCCGGGGCGGGCGCGACCGCCCACCTCGGGCTGGCATCCTGTCGGGCATGCGCCGCCACCTCCTCGACCGGGCGCGCCACCGCGCCCAGCCGGCGTCGGCGTCGGCGTGAGCGACGAGACCAGGGCCTTGCCCGCTGCCGTCCTGTGGGACATGGACGGCACGCTGGTCGACACCGAGCCGTACTGGATGGCCTGCGAGCACGACCTGGTGACCCGCTACGGCGGGACGTGGACGGACGAGGACGCGCACGCCATCGTCGGCTTCGACCTCCTCGCGGCCGCCGAGTACATGCGTTCGCGCACCGGCATCGAGGTGCCGGCGCGCCGGATCGTCGACGAGCTCCTGAGCGGCGTGATCGAACGCTGCCGGGCCGAGGTGCCGTGGCGCCCGGGGGCGCGGGCGTTGCTCATGGCGCTGCAGCGCGAGCGGGTCCCGTGCGCGCTGGTGACGATGTCGTGGGCACCGCTGGCGCGGGTCATCGTCGATGCGCTCGGCCCCGGCACCTTCGGTGCCGTCGTCACCGGTGACGAGGTGACCGCGGGCAAGCCGGACCCCGAGCCGTACCGCCTCGCCGCGCACCGACTCGGGGTCGATCCCCTCGAGTGCGTGGCCCTCGAGGACTCCCCGACCGGGGCCCGCTCCGCCCGCGACGCGGGATGCGTCGTCGTCGGCATCCCGGCCCACGTGCCCATCCCGGCGGCCACCACCCATGCGCAGGTCGACACCCTCGTCGGCGTCAGCCCGGCGCAGCTGGGCCGGCTGGTGGCGACGACGCCACCCCCCGGCCATGACGTCGTCACGCCGTCCGGGCCCGACCGTCGCGGCCCGACCGGACGGCCGCCACGCGTCACCACGTCCCGGATCGGCGGCGTCGCCATCGTCGCCGCAGTTCTGATCGGGGCGCTGGCCTGGTGGCTGACCCGCAGCGACGAAGCCGCCGAACACCATCCCGGCCCACTGGTGGTGCACACGTGGGTGCCGTACTGGACGATCGAGGAGGCCTCGGCCGAGCTCGACGCCCGGGCCGATCTGCTCCACCAGATCTCGCCCTTCTGGTACCAGGCGACCGGCGTCGAGGCGATCCAGCTCGACGCCAACGCGCCGGTTGAGGCGACCGAGCAGTTCGTCGAGGACGCACGAGATGCCGGCATCCCGCTGATCGCCTCGATCCTCGACGCCACCGCGGCCGGCACGATGGCCGGGATCCTCGCCGACCCCGATCAGCGATCGGCCCACGTGGCGACCATCCGCTCCTTTGCCGCCGACGGTGAATGGGACGGCATCGACATCGACTACGAGCAGTTCGCCTTCGCCGACGGTCGTGACACGTGGGCGACGACCAGCCCGAACTGGGTCGCCTTCGTCGAGGAGTTGGCGGCCGCGCTGCACGCCGACGGTCGCACGCTGACGGTGAGCATCCCGCCGGTGTACGACGACGGGCAGACCTCCGACAGCGGCTTCTGGGTGTACGACTACGGCGCCATCACGCCCCACGTCGATGCGATCCGGATCATGGCCTACGACTACTCCGTGGCCGGGTCCGATCCCGGACCGATCGCCCCGCTGCCGTGGGTCGATCGGATCATCGCCGGCACCACGGCGGCGAGCGGCGATCCGTCGAAGCTGATCCTGGGCATCCCGATGTATGGCCGCAACTGGCCGGTCTCGACCACGGGTGAGTGCCCCGACACGGCGCCGGGGGTGGAGCCGGTGACCAATCGGGTCGTCGACGATCTGATCGCCCGTCGATCGGCGACGCCGACCCAGGACCCGACCTTCGGCGAGTGGACGTTCACCTACGACCTCGAGATCAGCGACGGCGGCCAGACCTGCGTCCAGACACGCACCGTCTGGTACGTCGACGACGACGGGATCCAGCAGCGCATCCAGCGCGCGGTCGACGCCCGTTTGGGCGGTGTCGCGCTGTTCGCCTTTGGCTACGACGATGCCGAGGTGTGGAACGGGGTCAACGCCATCGCCGCCAACCTCGCCGCCCTCGCCGACACCTCGGGCGATTGACCGCTGGCCAGGCGTGACACGATGTCGTCGTGAAGGTCCACCTCGTCGACGGCACCTACGAGCTGTTTCGCCAGAACTTCGGTCGGGCCGCCCGGGAACCCGACGCCGGTCCGTACGCCGCGACCACTGGGGTGTTGGCGTCGACACTGGCCCTGCTGGCCGACGGGGCGACCCATGTCGGGGTCGCCAGCGATCACGTCATCGAGAGCTTCCGCAACGACCTCTGGCCCGGCTACAAGACCAGTGCCGGCATGCCCGTCGAGTTGTTGGCCCAGATCCCGCTGATGGAGCAGTCGCTGACGGCGATGGGGATCACGGTGTGGGCATCGGTCACCCACGAGGCCGACGACGCGTTGGCGGCGGCGGCCGAGATCGCCGACGCCGACGAACGTGTCGAGCAGGTGCTGATCGTCACCCCGGACAAGGATCTCGGTCAGTGCGTCCGGGGTGACCGGGTCGTCCAGTTCGATCGACGCAAGCGGGTGATCATCGACGAAGCCGGCGTGATCGAGAAATTCGGTGTCGGTCCGGCATCGATCCCCGACTACCTCGGCCTGGTCGGCGATGCGGCCGACGGCTTCCCCGGCATCGCCGGCTGGGGCGCCAAGAGCACGGCGGCCGTCCTGGCCCGGTACCACCATCTCGAAGGCATCCCTCAGCACGCGGGCCAGTGGGATGTACCGGGTCTGCGCGGTGCGGCGAAGCTGTCGGCCAACCTGCGCGCCGACTTCGAGCTGGCCCTGTTGTTCCGGCGGATCGCCACCGCCGACACCGACATCGATGTGGTGATCGGCGCCGTCGACGACTGGGCGTGGCACGGCCCGTCGGCCGAGTTCGCCGCCTGGGCGCAACGGCTGGGCGAGCCGCGCCTGGCCGACCGTGCCCAGGCGCTGGCCCAGGCCCGGGCGTGACCCCGAGGGTCAGAGGCGACGGCCAGGCGATCTGCGGCACACGGTCACTACCGCTGAAGGCTGCTACCTCCCGGTCCTGACCTGGTTCACGGGTGCCCGTTGCACAGGACCCGACCGTCACCTCTCACCCTCGGAGCGAAGCCCGGGGATCGACGGTGCCCACGATACCCTTGCCGCCGCTGACCGGGCCCGCGCCCGGCCCGGCTGGGGGACAATCCCCGACGGGAGGGATGCGAGAGCGGCCGAATCGGCACGCTTGGAAAGCGTGTGAAGTGAGAGCTTCCGTGGGTTCGAATCCCACTCCCTCCGCTCAGACCAGGAGCGTGCCCCAGGTTTGAACAGGTGGTGCGGACCGCAAGTCGGGGCCGCTACCGCTGGGACTCGTGGAGGTACCAGTAAGCGCGAGGGTCGCGGGAGGACTTGCCTCTCCAACGAATGAGGCGGGCTTCCTGCATGCGTCGGAGCAGCGCCCGCACGGAAGGCTTGCTCTTGCCGACGCGGGCCGTGAGTTCCGATGTGCTCAATCGCTCGTGATCTCGCAGCGCGGACAGCACAGCAGCAACGTCGGCGTGGTATCGCGCGTCGATGTCCCGATTGAGGGGCTCAGCGCTGAGCGTCAGCGTGACGGATGTGGTCGTCTGGCGGTACAGCGGATCGTTGAGCCCGGCGCGACGCATGTCGGTGAACATGCGCACGATGCCTTCGCCGAGTTGTTGGCAGATCCCGAGGTCGTGGCACACGTGGACGATGCGCGGGTTCCGGGCGAATCTCTGGATGGTGTCCAGGTTGGACAAGTCCACTCGATGCGGAAACGAACCAGGGCTGGTGATCTCAATCCGGTCATCGAAGACATCGACATGGATGTGGTCGCCGCCGAGGCTGTATGACCGATGGAGAACGGCGTTGACGAGACCCTCAAGCCACGCGTCACTTGGCACCGTTGGCGTCTCCTCGAATCGGCCTTGTGGGCTCAGTGCTCGACGTGTGGGCTGTACTCGTTCGATGGAGAGCTGTGCCTCGGCGATGGCATCGGGTATCGGTAGCTCGACGAGAACGTCGCTCGAGATCTGCTGGCGCGCCCCCGTCGACCGGTTCCGTCCAATCCAGCGGGTGACGCGAACGATGGCGGTCGGGAGGAAGACCGCTGGGTTGGGCGAAAACAGCAGGCAACCGGCGACCGTGATGTCGTCGCCCTTCGTCAGGGTTCGGTCGCGCAGCAAGCGGGCGGGGTCCGGATGACGCACGAGTCGCGCGTAGTTCGCAAGGCGGTCCTGGTCGATGTCGCTGGCGTCGGCATCGGGAAGCCTGTGCGTCTCGAACGACCCCTGCGACTTGTCGTATTGCAGCTCGACGGTCTCATCCGTGGACAACCTTCGCTTCTCGTCGCCAACACGAAGGTAGACGTCGCCGTTCGTCATGCGATGCAGCCGGTCGGACGGGGGAACCGTGACAACGAGCAACTGGTGGCGTTGGAGCTCGAAGACGCAGTCGATGATCTTGCTGGTCTCCGGAACCCGGGGCTCGCAGAAGTCGCGCGAGGCCTGCTGGAGATCGTTGAGCTTCCTCCCGAGTGCCTCGACACCTTCGACCTGGCGCTTGTCGTTCACCCCGACGACGACCACACCCCCATCGGCGTTCGCGAATGCGGACAGGTTCTGGGCGAGTGTCTTGGCATCGATGCGGGCGGACTTCAGGTCGAACCACTGGTTCTCCGGGATAGCGAGAAGTTCCCTCGCCCGGGTGTCGACGGGCGCTCGAAGCGCAGCTTCAACCGCAAAGACCCCGACCTCCTGTTCCATACTGGAAAGGCTACTAGAAAGACGACTTGGCTGTAGCGCTACGGCGTCCGTCGTCAAGCGTCTCAGCCGCGAGGCGGCGCTGCCGAGACTGGCGTACGTCACCCCGGGTGGGTCGCGCTCGAGCGATACAGGAGCCGCCACGCCGTGGGGTTCAAACGTTGTTCCACCAGGACCGCTGCCATCTTGAGATCGTCGGACGGGTTGAATGTGCGACTCGTCACAGGATGATGTTCTGCCGTCGATGGTGCGGACGGTCGGCGGGCCCCGTCGATCGGGTTTCCCTTCGGTCGGGTGTGTTCATCTCGAGCGGTTGAGTGCCTCGCGTACGGGCACCGTTGCCGTCGTACCCACACGTCGTCGCCACTGTCCCTCGGGGCCGGCGAGCGGATCACGACATGTCGCAGCCGATGCCGAGGGCGTCGAGGATCGGAAGGCCGACGAGCCCCTGACCGATCGCGGCGTCGAGCACGGTGACATCCCCGCCGGCAAAGCTCAGCACGTTGGCCGAGTACTGCTCGACGTACGCCGTCAGGGCGGCCTGGGTGGCGGGACCGAGATAGCCGTCAGCTCCGGCGTCGCCGATGTCGTAGCCGCGCCGGGCCAGGGCCAGCTGGAACGCGGCGACCGCCGCGCGGTCGGCAGAGGCGGGATCGATCGGGGCCGACACGCACTCGGCGGGGACCGGGTCGGCAGGGACCGGCACCGCGATCGTCGTCGTCGGTGCCAGCCCGGCGGAGGGGTCATCGAGCCCGGCCGCCGGCGTGGCGTTGCCCGGGGCCTGGGCCGGGACCGCAGGTTGCGCGATCGGTGCGTCGTTCTCCCACCCGATCGTGATCGACTCGTAGCCTCCATCGAGCGGGTAGCCGACCACGAGGGTGCCATCGTCGGTCAGCAGGATGTCGCCGGTGGCCGGGAAGGCGAACGCTCCGAGCATCGAGGGCACTCCGTCGGCCACCCGAACAACAACCAAATGCGTCGTGCGCTGGGCCGCATCGCCAGACCCGGTGACGCAGCCGAGGTTCACGACCACGACGTCACCCCGAGCCGCCGGGGCCGCGGCACCGACCAGGCGAATGCTCGATGTCGAGTCCGTGGACCGTCCACCGATCAACGTCACGACCCGCGGCTCACCCCCGCATGCCAGTTCGTAGCTGGTGTTCCGCCAATCGACGGCACTGATCACGCCGGCGGGTGGCGGCAGTGTGGTCCCCGTCGTCGGCGGCAACGTCGTCGGAGGCAACGTCGTCGGCGGCAACGTCGTCGGAGGCAACGTCGTCGGCGGCAACGTCGTGGGCGGCAACGTCGTGGGAGGCAACGTCGTCGGAGGCAACGTCGTCGTGGTCGTCGGGACGGTGGTCGTCGGCGGCACCGTCGTCGTGGTCGGCGGGAGCGTGGTCGTGGTCGTCGTCGTGGTCGTGGGGACCGGCACGTCCTCATAGGAGCCCACCGGTCCTGGGCACCCAATACCCAGCGCATCGAGGAGCCCGATCCGCACGATGCCGTGGTCGACGGCCTCAACGATCGGGCGCTGGTCCCCGCCGGTGAAGCTGAGCAGCACGTCCCCGGCCGCCAACGCGAAGGACGCCACGGCCTGCTGTGAGTTCGGTCCATAGAGGCCATCGAGACCAGCCGGGTCGTACCCGCGTCGGGCCAACGCCAACTGGAGTGCGGCCACGGCGGCGCGATCCCGGGTGTTGGGTCCGATCTCGGACGACACGCACGCGGCGGGAATCGGGTCGGCGGCGGGAGACACAGCGATCGTGGTGGTCGTGGGGCTGAGGCCAGCGGCAGGGTCGTCGATCCCGCTGACGTCTGTCGTGGCGCCCGTCGGCGGTTGCGCCGCGACGGGTTCGCCGACCACCGGCGTGCCGGCGTCCCAGGTGATGGTCACGTCCTGATAGCCGCCGTCGGCGGTTGGCGCGCCGATGACCACGGTGCCGTCGTCGGACATCGTGACGTCGGTGGTCGACAGCGTGGCGATCTCGGCGAGCAGCGACGCCGTCCCGTCGGCGGCGACCCGGATCACCATGAACCGCGAGGTCGGCGACGCGCTGGGGTCGCCCACCAGACAGTCGAGGTTGGCCACGACGACATCGGGATGACCGGTGACGCTGGCCGCGCCACGGAAGGTGAGCCAGCGGTCGCCGTCGCCACCCCGCCCGCCGCTGAGCGCGATCGGTGTCGGCTCATCGGTGCCGCAGGTGACGCGATAGATGGTGTTGCGCCAGTCGACGTCGCCGATCCGGATCGGCGGGAACGTGGTCGTCGTCGGCGGCAAAGTCGTCGTGGTCGTGCTGGTCGACGTCGTCGTCGGCGGCAACGTGGTAGTGGTCGGGGTGGTCGACGTCGTCGTCGGCGGCCACGGCGTCGTGGTGGTGCGGGTGGACGTCGTCGTCGGCGGCCTCGTCGGCGGGGTCGTGGGGGT
>JBKEAH010000289.1:0-14127 GCA_047972065.1 Desertimonas sp. | reverse complement strand
CTCAGGACCTCAACCTGCCCGAGTACTGGAACATCGAGGTGCTCGACTGAGATGCCCCCCGCCGCCTCTGTCACACCCAGCGACAGCCTCGGTGGCGATCGGCCCGTGCCGGTCGCCACCGCCGGCGAGCGCGTCGCCCAAGCCAGATCGATGACATGATGGCCCAGCTGTGGCTCTACGAGCCGGTCACCAGCGTGCTCGGCACCGACGCGTGGTCGTGGGAGTTCAACTCCAACGACCTCGCGCTGCCCGAGTACGACAACATCCGTCCGGCCGGCTGAGAGCGGCCATCGATGCTGCGCTTCCTCGGCCGGCGACTCGGCTACGCCATCATCACCGTTGGGCTGGTGCTGACGGTCGTGTTCTGGATGTCGCGGGTGGCCGGTGATCCGGTGCGTCTGCTGGCCGGATTCGACGCCACCGACGAGAACCTCGAGCAGATCCGCTCCGATCTCGGGCTTGATGAACCACTCGTCATGCAGTACGGCCGCTTCGTGGGTGACATCTCCGAGGGCGACTTCGGCAAGTCGTTCCGTACCGGCCGCCCGGCGATGGGAGAGGTGATGAACCGCCTGCCCGCCACGCTGTCGCTGGCCGCGGCGGCGCTCGTGTTCGCGGTGGTCGTCGCCGTACCACTCGGGATCCTCGCGGCGCTCAAGCGGGGCCGTTGGCCCGACACCGTGGCCCGGTTCATCGCGCTGGTCGGTCAGGCGGTGCCGAACTTCTGGCTCGGCCTGCTGTTCATCTTCTTCTTCGCCGTGCGCATGGGGTGGTTTCCTACCGGCGGCCGCAACGACGGATTCCGCTCCTTGATCCTGCCCGCGCTCACATTGAGCACGGCGTCGGTGGCCAGCCTCACCCGTCTCACCCGATCGGCGATGATCGACGTGCTCAACCAGGACTACATCACGCTGGCTCGGCTCAAGGGTCTCAAGCCCCACCGGGTCATCGTGCGTCACGGCCTGTCGAACGCGCTGATCCCGATCCTCACCATCCTCGGCCTGCAGATCGGCCTGTTGCTGGCCGGCTCGGTCGTCGTCGAGACCATCTTCGCCTGGCCAGGCATCGGCCGACTGGTGATCCAGTCGCTGGAGGTGTCGGACTACCCCGTCGTCCAGGCGGCGGTGTTGGTGATCGCGCTCAGCGTGGTGCTTGCCAACCTCGCCACCGACGTGATTTACATGCTCGTCGACCCTCGGATCCGCTATGACTGACTCCGCCGACGGCGCCGCCGCCGTCTCGGTGATCGTGCCCGACGACGAGGGGACCGTCGTGACGCCGCAGCGTCGCCGCCGCTTCCCCGTCATCCCGGTGGCGATCTGGGTGATCGTGATCGCGTGCGCGCTGCTGTCCCCACTGGTCGCACCGCACGACCCGACCGCCCAGACGCTCACCGCTCGCCTCAAGCCCCCGTTCCTGTGGCCCGACGGCTCTCGGGATCACTGGCTGGGCACCGACAACCTCGGGCGCGACGTGCTCAGTCGACTGATCTACGGCGCCCGGGTCACCGTGATCGTGGCCGCCCTCGCCGTCACGCTGGCCGCCGCGATCGGCACCGTGATCGGTCTCGTCGCCGGCTACTACGGCCGCTGGGTCGACACGCTGCTGATGCGCATCGTGGACTTTCAAGTCGCCCTCCCGGCCCTGCTGTTCGGTGTCATGGTCGCCACCACCACCACGCCCGGTTTGCGCAACGTCGTCATCATCATCGTGCTGTTCACCTGGGCGCCGTTCGCCCGGCTGGTACGAGCCGAAGCGCTGTCGCTGCGCAATCGCGAGTTCATCCAGCTCGCCAAGGTCGCCAACCTGCGTCCGTGGCGGATCATGGCCCGGCACATCTTCCCCAACGTGCTGAGCACGGCGATGGTGCTGGCCACCCTCAACCTGTCGGTGGTGATCCTCTTCGAAGCGGCGCTGAGCTTCCTCGGCCTCGGCATCATGCCGCCGGATGTGTCGTGGGGTCTGATGCTGGCCGACGGACGCCAGTACCTCACGGTGGCATGGTGGCTGGTGACGTGGCCTGGGCTGGCCATCGTCGCCGTCGCGCTGTCGGGCAACCTGTTCGGGGACTGGTTGCGCGACCGGCTCGATCCCCACCTGGTGCACGGGCGATGACAGGCGCCACCTTCGACCCCGACGACGTCCTGCTCGAGGTCGAACACCTGTCGACGACGTTCTTCCTCGACCGCGGGCCGGTGCCAGCGGTCCGTGACGTCAGCTTTCGGGTCCGCCGCGGCGAGATCCTCGGCATCGTCGGCGAGTCCGGCTCGGGCAAGAGCGTCACCGCTCGGTCGCTCGTCAATCTGGTTCCCCGACCGGGTCGGGTGGTCGGCGGCCGCGTCGGCTTCAACGGGAGCGACCTGCTGACGGCCAGCGCCTCCGAGCTCCGAGCGGTGCGCGGCGCCCAGATCGCCACCGTGCTCCAGGAGCCGATGACCTCCCTCAACCCGGTGATGTCCATTGGCAACCAGGTCACCGAGATGTTCAAGGCCCACCCCAGCCGCCGGCCACCGGGAAGCCTCAGGGCCGCGGCCGTGGAGCTCCTCGAACGGGTGCGGATCTCCGACGCCGCCAAGCGGCTCAACCAGTTTCCGATGCACCTGAGTGGCGGCATGCGCCAGCGGGTCTCGATCGCGATGGCGGCGTCGTGCCGACCCGAGCTGGTGATCGCCGACGAGCCGACGACCGCCCTCGACGTCACCATCCAAGCCCAGGTGCTGGCGCTCCTGCTCGACCTGCGCGACGAGATCGGTACCGCCATGATCCTGATCACTCACGACATGGGCGTCGTCGCGCAGGTGTGCGACTCGGTGGCGGTGATGTACGGCGGCGAGATCGTCGAGTACGCGCCGGTGGGCGACCTGTTCGCCGCGCCGCAGCACCCCTACACACGGGCACTGCTGGGTTCGCTGCCGACGCTCGACCGCCGGGTTGACGTGCTCCCCTCGATCGATGGCAACCCGCCGAGTCTCGCCGAGCTCCCACCCGGCTGCCCGTTCGCCCCCCGCTGTGCCGAGGCCATCGAACGATGCCATCGCGACGAGCCGCCGATGCGCCGGACACCGGACGGGCGCCTCGCCCGCTGCTGGCTCGCGCCTGGAGACGAGGAACTCGACGATGCCTGAGCACACACCCGTGGCCGGTGAATCCGGGCCGATCCTCTCGGTGCGCGACGTGCGCCGCCACTTCGCCGGGCGGGGCCCGGCCCGACTGCGCCGCGGGTCGGCGATCAAGGCGCTCGACGGAGTCAGCTTCGAGGTGATGCGGGGCGAGAACTTTGGGCTGGTGGGGGAATCGGGCTCGGGCAAGACGACCCTTGCCCGACTGGTGTTGCATCTCGACGACGTCACCTCCGGCCACATCCTGTTCGACGGGCAGGATCTCGTGGGGATGAACAGGCAGGGCGTGCGCGAGTTCCGCTCGCTGAGCCACATCGTGTTCCAGGACCCGAACGGGTCGCTGTCGCCGCGGATGCGGGTCAACGACATCGTCGGCGAGCCGATCACCGGGATGTCGGGCAGCGCCCGGCGCGCCCGCGTCGCCGAGGTCCTGGCGCTTGTCGGGCTACCCGACAACGCGATCGATCGGTATCCCCACGAGTTCTCGGGTGGTCAACGCCAGCGCATCGCGATCGCCCGGGCGATCGCCAACAGCCCGCAGTTCATCGTCCTCGACGAGCCCGTCTCCGCGCTCGACGTGTCGATCCAGTCCCAGATCCTCAACCTGTTACGCCGGTTGCAGGACGAACTCGGACTCACCTACCTGACCATCGCCCACGATCTCGCCGTCGTCTACCAGGCCTGCGACCGCACAGGGGTGATGTACCTCGGCCGGCTGGCCGAGCTGGGTCCGTCCGAGGATCTCTTCAAGACGCCGCTTCACCCCTACACCAAGGCGTTGATCGCAGCGATCCCGCTTCCTGACCCGACCACCCGACCGGCGGTACGCGAGCAGGTCGCGGGCGAGATCCCGAGCCCGTCCAACCCGCCGAGCGGCTGCCGTTTCCACACGCGGTGCCCGATCATGATGGACCATTGCGCCACCGAGGAGCCGGCATGGGTGGAGGCCCGCCCCGGGCGGTGGGTGGCCTGCCACGCCGTCGAGGCGATGGAGACGGTCCCGGTGACGATCGGTGCGGCCACGGGCGGACCGACGCAGCCCTGATCGACGCCTGGGTGACGCTTCCGGTCCGTCGCTACCAGAGCACGTGGGTCTCGAGCAGCTCGGCGAGCCGCTCGGGGTCGACCCCGAGTTCGCCGAGCACCACCTCGGTGGTGTGCTCCATCCACAGCGGCGCACGGTCGAACGCCAAGCGCTCACCATCCCAGACGATCGGCTGTTGGATCGTGCGGGCCTGGTAGCCGCTCGGCAGGTCGAAGGTCCGCCACAGACCACTCATCGGTTCGCGGGTCTGATGGTCGGCCAGGTCTTCGACCGCGGCCACCGGCACCGCAGCGGCCCGCAGCGCGTCGACGATCTCGGTGCGGGTACGGGTGCGGGTCCAGCCGGCCACGCTGTCATCGTCGAGCGTGGCCGCACCGGTGACGTCACTCAGCGCCTCGCGCTCGGCATCGTCGCGGCAGGCGATTGCCACCCAGCGGTCCTCGCCCGCCGCCGGGAAGATGCCGTGAGGTTCGAACACCGGCGAGCGGTTGGCGATCCGCCCCGGCGTCGACATCCCGTTGAGCGCGGCTGCGACCTCGACATCGAGCAGGCGGACCGCCGACTCGTACTGGGCCAGTTCGAGATAGGCGCCCTGGCCGGTTCGGTCGCGATGGTGCAGTGCGGCCAACAGCTGGATCGCCGCGTAGTACGGCACGGTGAAGTCCGTGTGCATCGTGCCGACGCACTCGGGCACGCGCCCGGGGAACCCGGTGTGGGCGGCGATGCCGCACATCGCCACGATGCCGCTGCCGTAGGAGCGCCACCCCGAGTTGGGCCCGCTCAAACCCATGACGGCGATGTTGGCGACGATGAGGCCAGGTCGGATCTGCTCCAACGTGGCGGCATCGAAACCCCACTTGTCGAGCCGGTCGGGCGTGTAGTTGGCCGTGACGATGTCGGCGCCGGCGATCAGCTGGCGCACGAGCTCGCGCCCCGCCGCCGTGTCGAGGTTGATCGTGACCGCTCGCTTGCCGGCGTTGGCATCCTGGAACACCCCGTTGGTGTCGAGCGACACCTCGGCGGTGGGCTGGGGCCCGACATGGCGGATCGGATCGAGCCGATTCTCCGACTCGATCTTGATCACGTCGGCGCCGAGGTCGGCGAGCATCCGGGTGGTGATCGGGCCCGCTGCCGCCCAGCAGAAGTCGACGATGCGCACGCCCGCCAGCGGCTGATGGGGGTTGCCGACCGGCGACGCCGGGGCGGCCATCGGCAGACGGGAGGCGAGCATCGCCGCGAGCGCGTCGTCGGCGCCGAGCTGGGGTGCCGGGCCCCGCTGGCCGCGTCCGATCGACGACCGAAACGGCGATCCCGCCAGACGCAGCGTGGTGCCGTCGGGCTCGGCGACGTCGACGAAGAACCCACGCGCCGCAAGATGCGGGTCGCGGGCGACGTCGGCCACCTGGTTGACCGGCAGCACCAGCAGTCCCCGGCCCTGACCTTCGGCCACCAACTGGGCGCGGGGCGTGATCGCGGCGAGCTCGGCGATGACGTCGCAAATGTCGTCTCGGTGGTTGGCGACGTAGACCGGATCGGTCCACTCGGGGTCGGCGAAGGTGGCCGGACCGAGCACGCGTTGGGCCCACTCGACGAACCGCGGCCAGTTGGGCGGGTGAATCGTGAACGACACCCACTCGCCGTCCGAGCAGCGCACGGTCGAGCGCTCCGCCAGCTGGCGGTGGCGACTTGGGACCTCGCCGTGCCAGAGCCACTGGTTGGCGTTGGAGGTCTGCAAGGTGGTGAAGGCAACGGCCTCCTGGGCCGAGATCACGATGCGGCCGGCCCGGCCGGTGCGACGGCGAGCCGTCACCAGCGTGAGGGCCGCTTCGGCGGCCGCGATCGCGACCTGCTTCCAGGCCAGGTCGCCCGCCGCGTGGGCGGGCGGATCGTCGGAGTGGCCGTTGAGCACCGTGAAGCCGCCGGCGGCGGCCGCGGTGAGGTCGGTCACCGGCTCGGCGATGGGCCCGTCGCGACGGAAGACGACCTCGACCAGTCCGATGCGGTCGGTCATCGACCGCACCGACTCGATGAACCGTTGGGTGGCAGGGCCGGGCTCGATCGGTCCGATGACCACGTCGACGCCAGCGAGGATCGGTGCGAGGGCGGCCCAGGCCTCATCCGACCTGGTGTCGATGGCGATGCTCGCCTTACCGGCGTTGTACACGGCGTGGCTCAGTGGCCCACGCCGACGAATCTCGTCACCGCCGCGGTCCTCGATACGCACCACGGTGGCACCCAGCTCGGCGAGGTACTCGCCCGCCAGCGCGGTGGCCTCGTCGCCGAGGTCGGCGACCACGACGTCGGCGAGCAGGGCTGCAGCGGACGTCATCGGGTTCACCAGGTGTCGATGCGGCGGGGGTGGGTCGGGCGGGAGCGGCCGGCGACCGAGCGCAGGCCGTTGAGCAGCCAGTGTCGTGTGTCCATCGGATCGATGACGTCGTCGATCCCGAACACGATGCCCTGGTTGATCGCCTTGGACCGGTCGTACGCCTCGGCCACGAGGTGGTCGAACCGGGCTTTGCGCTCGGCCGGGTCCTCGATGTTGGCGAGCTCGTTTCGATAGCCCAGCTTGATCTGTCCTTCGAGGCCCATGCCGGCGAACTCGCCGGTCGGCCAGGCGACGCAGAAGTACGGCTCCATCACGCTGCCACCGGCCATTGCGAGCGCGCCCAACCCGTAGGCCTTGCGCACCACCACCATGAACAGTGGCGTCGAGAGGTTGGCCCCGGTCGCGAAGAGCCGGTTGCAGTGGCGGACCAGCCCGGTCTTCTCCACCTCGGGACCGACCATGATCCCGGGCGTGTCGCACAGCACGAGGATCGGGATGTCGAAGGCGTCGCAGAGCTGCATGAACCGCGCCGCCTTGTCGGAGCCGTCGGTGTCGATGGCGCCGGCGAGGTGATTGGGGTCGTTGGCGATGACGCCGATCGGGCGGCCCTCGATGCGGCACAACGCGGTGACCATCCCGAGCCCGAAGCCGCGGCGCAGCTCGAGCACGCTGCCGGTGTCGGCCAGGCCCTCGATGACGTTGCGGATCTCGTAGGTACGCAGCCGGTTGTCGGGAACGACCGAGCGCAAGATCCGCTGGTCGGCGTGCTCCCAGCTGGTCAGATCACCTTGGAAGAACGAGAGGTAGTGCTTGGCCGCCGCCACCGCTTCGGCTTCGTCCCTGACGCGGATGTCGACGACCCCGCTGCTCGTCTGCACGTCGATCGGGCCGACCTCGCGTGGCGAGAACACACCAAGGCCCCCACCCTCGATCATCGCTGGGCCGCCCATGCCGATGTTGGAGTCGTCGGTGGCGATGACGACATCACAGGCCCCGAGAAGGGCTGCGTTGCCGGCGAAGCAGAACCCGGAGTTGATGGCGACGGTCGGCACCAGCCCGTTGAGCCGGGCCATCGACGTGAACGTCGGCGTCACGAGGGGGCGCGAGAGCAGCCCGCCGGACGAGGCGCTCGCCCCGCCGCGGCCGGTGCGGTCGCCGCCGGTACCGGCCCGGCCACCGCCGCCCTCGGTGAAGAAGACGAGCGGGAGCTTCCAGGCCCGCGCCAGCTCGAGCATGCGGTCGGTCTTGGGGTGGTTGATCGCTCCCTGGGTGCCGGCCAGCACGGTGTAGTCGTAGGCACAGACGACGGTTCGGGAGTCGTCGGTGCCGAAGTCGGCACCGTTGACGCTGCCGACCCCGCACACCATGCCGTCGGTCGGGAACTTGCGGATCACCTCGTCCATCGGGAGCCCGGTACCCGGCGTGAGCACCAGCTGGCCATGCTCGACGAAGGACCCGTCGTCGCAGAGGTCCTCGACGTTCTCGCGCGTCGTGCGCTGGCCGCTCTTGCGTCGCCGGGCCACCGCATCGGGCCGCGCGGCGTCGAGGGTGATCTCGTGGCGTTCGATGATCATCGCGACGTCGGGTCGTACGGTGTCGAGGTCGACGTCGACCACGACTTCGTCGACCAACGCGGCGACGTCCGCGGCCTCGACGTAGACCAGCGGGTGGCCCTCGAAGACGGCGTCGCCGAGATCGACTTCGACACGACGAACGAAACCGGCGGTCGTGGCGGCGACGACGTGCTCCATCTTCATCGACTCCATCACCAGCAGCTCTTGGCCCAACGCGACCGGGTCGCCCTCGCTGACGCTGATGCCGACGATCGTGCCCTGGAGCGGCGAGCTCACCGCCACGGCTCCGGCGGGACCATCGGGTTCCGGGGCCGGGTCGGTGCCGGCGCGGTCGGGCCGATCGCGCCCGAAGTCGAGCACGGCCAGCGGGTCGACGCTGTCGACCTTCGCTCCCGCCCGCTTGTGTTCGGACGCCTCGCTCGTGGAGGTGGTGAACCACAAGGGTTCCCCCTCGGGCTCGGCCTCGACCAGCTCTGCAGAGTGGTTGTCGACGAAGCGGGTCGTGGCGTTCCCAGCCTGCACGATCGGGTGCGCGAGCACGGCCCGCAGGAACGATGCGTTGGTGGGCACCCCTTCCACGCGCAGCTCGGCGAGCGCCCGCGACGCCTTGGCCAGCGCGTCGGGCAGGGTGGCGGCGTTGGGGGCGTGGACGATCACCTTGGCCAGCAGCGAGTCGTAGTAGCTGGACGTGTGGTAGCCGACGTAGCCGAACGTGTCGGTGCGATAGCCGGCACCGGAGGGGATCTCGAACGCGGTGATCGTGCCGCCACCGGGTCCGGCGGTGCCGTCGGCGGCCATGGTCTCCATGTTGACCCTCGACTGCACCGCGATGCCCCGGGGGGTGGGAACATCGGCCTGGGTGAGACCGAGGTCGGCCAAGGTGTTCCCGGCAGCGACGTCGAGTTGGGAGCGCACCAGGTCGATGCCGAGCACCTCCTCGGTGACGGTGTGTTCAACCTGGACGCGTGGGTTGGCTTCGATGAACACGTGGCGGCCGGTGTCGGCGTCGACCAGGAACTCGAAGGTGCCGAGGCTGCGGTAGTCGACTTCGGCGGCCATCCGCACCGCATCGGCGACGAGCGCGTCACGCACGGCCGGGTCGAGATTGGTCGCCGGGGCGATCTCGATGAGCTTCTGGTGGCGCCGTTGGATCGAACACTCGCGCTCCCACAGGTGCGACACGGAGCCAGTGCCATCACCGAGGATCTGCACCTCGATGTGGCGGGCCCGGCCCATCAGCTCTTCGGCGAACAAGGTGCCGTCGCCGAAGGCCGCCGCGGCCTCCGACCGGCACCGCTCGAACAGGGCGGGGAGGTCGTCGGTCGCGGTGACGATCCGAGCGCCCCTCCCACCGCCACCGGCGGTGGCCTTGAGCATGATGGCGCCGTCGGGTCCGAGTCCGGCGAGGAACTCGGCGGCCGCGGTGACGTCGATACCGCCGGGCGTTCCGGCCAGCACCGGCACGTCGACCTTGGCGGCAAGTTCGCGTGCCGCACCCTTGTCGCCGAACAGGGCGAGGACTTCGGACGTTGGCCCGACGAAGGTGATGCCGGCGTCGGCGCAGCGGGCCGCGAAGGTCGGGTTCTCGGCGAGGAAGCCGTAGCCGGGGTGGATCGCGTCGGCGCCGGCGGCGGCGGCGACGGCGAGCACCCGGTCGATGTCGAGGTAGGCGCGGGCGCCGGCGCCGCCCAGGGAGTGGGCCTCGTCCGCCTTGCGGGTGTGCAGCGATTCGGCGTCGTCGTCCGCATACACGGCCACCGTCCGCAGACCCGCTTCGGACCCCGCCCTGAGCACTCGGATGGCGATCTCGCCCCGGTTCGCGACCAACAACGTCTTCAGTGACAACGCCTCAACATCCTTCGATTCACCCCGTGGCCGGCCTTCGCACCCGCACCCGTCGAACATAGTGACGGGTGGCCGATCGGACAAATCGAACTTGGCTGTTAACAGCACGTCGACGGGTCGCTCCCCGATGCCCCGTCGCGGTCGCCGTCACCGCCGCCGTGCGGAGCTTCGCCCCTCAGGACAGCACGGCACCGCCCCATGCGAGGATCATGCTGAAGACCGCCGCGCCGACGACCTGGCGGCCGCCGAGCCGGAGGGCATAGCCCATCGTGAACTCGCGCGAGATCGTCCACAGCGTGACGAGGCAGGGAAGCAGCACGCCCGCGAGGTACACCGCGGTGAGGACCTGCACTCGCCCGTCGAGCGGCACCTTGAGGGCCGCCCCATCCGCATCGAGCAGCGCGATCGCGAGACCGTCCTTGCGGACCGAGCCCAACACGACCGCCGTCGCGGCGGCACCGGGGAGACCGAACAAGGTCATCACGGGCGCCGCGCCGCTCGACAACAGATCGAGAAGGCCGGTCTGGCGCATCACGGCGGCGACGCAGCAGACGACGACAAACACCGGCAGCGCCAGTCGAACGAACTGCCGCAGCGTCTGCCAGGCCTCGATCCACACGCTGCGCAGCGAGGGCAGCTGGACCGGCTGCCGGGGCGGGATCATCAGGCGGTTCAGGCTGCGGCGGAATCGGCTCGGGGTGGTGAAGCGGACATACGCCAGCGTGGTGATGCCGAGCCACAGCAGAAAGATCGGGGCCAGTTCGGGCGTGCCGGCCGCGGCGAAGACCGCCAACGTGGCCGGGAGCTGATACGAGCAGGCCGATCCGAAGGAGATGGCGTGCACGGCGGCACTCCGGCTGCAGCCCGAACACGCGCGGGTGCTGATCACCGCCGGCACGTTGCATCCGAAACCCATCACCACCCGTACGAGATCGCGGCCGCTCAACCCGAACGGACGCAGCAGACCCTCGAGCGCGGCGGTCAACCGGTCCACCAGACCGCTGGTCTTGAGCAGCGACAGGATCAGCCCGAAGACCAACACCGTGGGCAGCGCGTAGAGGACCAGGAACGGGATCATGGCGACGAACCCGTACTCACCGGCGGCGATCGCGTCGAGCCAGGGATGCCGGTCCCCAAACCAGCCGAGGATCGGATCGAGCCGCTCGTGCAACGGGTCGTACAGCTTGTCGGCGAGTGAGTTGGCCGCGGTCACCGCCACCCAAGCGGGGGCGAACAGCAACACCAGGGCGAGGATCGGTCCGAGGACCGGGATGGCCAAGACACCACCGCTCGACTCATCGCGCAGCGCCGGGAACCGCGGCGCGTCGAACGGGAAGTCGGCAGGTCGATCGAGCGCCCGGATCAGCCCGTCGCGATCGGCGCCTGACACGTCGCGTGCATCCAGCGCGACGACGGGGACCCCCAGGTTGGTCCACAATCCTCGCAGGGTCGAGGTGGCCTCGACGAAGGAACGCGCCCGATCCCAGTGGGTCAGCACCACCAGCCCTCGCTTGCCACCCACGAGCGGCAGCAGCTCGGAGAGCTGGGTATCCAGGTGCTGGGCGTGGAGCACCAGCACGACCTGGTCGGAGTCATCGAGGGCGTGAAGGGCGATCTTGGTGGTCTCACTGTCGAGGCTGCGCAAGATCCCCGGGCTGTCGACCAGGGTGTGACCTTCCATCGGGTACCGCTCGCACGCCAAGGTCGTACCCCGAAAGCGTGCGCTCTGCCCGGATCGCCCGGTGATCGAACGCACCAGCGCCGTCTTCCCGGAGCTCTCCATGCCGACGAGCACGTGGCTGACGCGGTGCGGCTCGACGGCCACCCTGCTCAGCACGCACACTCCTGCCCACAGCAGCTGAGGTCGTCGAGGAACATCCCCCACTGCCGGTACTCCTCGAGCACCTCGGCGCTGTGACCGAGTGCGGTCGCGATCGCCTTGGCGACGACGGCGAAGCGCTGCCGAAACTTGAAGATGAAGCAAAAGACGTGGTGGTCGTGGCGCACCGCCGGCCCGCAGAGGAACAGCCCCGGGGTGCGGGTCGATTCATCGCGCTCGCTGAGCAACGGGAACCCGTCGTCACGTCGCTCGAAGAGGTCGGCGATCAGTCCGTGGCTTCCGGCGAAGCCGCCGGCCAACAGCGGCGGAACCGCGGTCGCGTACTCCTCGCCGGTGGCGGTGACCGCCACGTAGCCGTCGTGGTGGCGGCGAACCGTCGCGATCGGCGTGTCGGGATGAAGCTCGACCCCCGCGACGAAACTCGGCTCGTTCATCCGCTCCAGCGTGTAGGTGGACACCGCGATGCTCGGGTCGGAGCTCGACGCCCGCCACGGGCATCCCCTGTCGAAGACGCTCACCCGCTTGCCGGCGCGCGCCAGGTGTGCGGCGGCATCAAGCCCGCTCTCGTAGCCGCCGATGACCACGAACTCGTCACCATCGAGGTCTCGGTAGCGATCGACCGTCGCGGTGTGGACGCAGTGTTCGGCCCCGGCGAACATGTCGAGCCTCGGGTATTGGAACTCGCCCGCTGCCCAGATCACGTGCTTGGCCCGGAGGCTCCCCTCGAGCGTCCCGATGCGGAACGCGTCGCCTTCGCGGCGGAGGCTGGTCACGTCGGTTCGCTCGCCCACCGCAAGGCGGTAGTGCTGCACGGCGAGGCGAAGGTACGAGGCGTACTCGGCGCCGGTGGGATGCTCGACGCGCAGCGAGTAGGCCGGCGATGACCCGATGGCGATCGAGTTGAGGTCGAGCATGCCGATCGAGTTGGTGGGAAACGACGGGGTGATGAACCGGGTCTCGTCCGGCCAGCGCTCGAACGACTCGCCGACCCGGCCCCGGTCGAGCAACACGATGTCGTCGATGCCGGCATGTCGGAGCGCCACCCCGACGCCGACTCCGGCCGCTCCGGCACCGACGATGACTACGTCGTGCATGGTCGAACCGCTCCCCCGACGAGGTAGCCATCGCCGTCGGCGACGAACTCGCTGTCGGACAGGACGGCCGCAACGCCGGCGAGGGGGCCGGCCACAGGTTTGCGGCGGGGTCCCGCACCCTGTCGCGTCCGGTTCGGGGCAAGCGAGCCCCTGGCCGGCGGCGCCGTCTGACCATGGTCGATCGCATCGGTGATCGTCATCAAGTCAGCGTAGAGGATATCGAGAATCATTCCTATCAAGGGCTGATGACTCGCACCGCCGACGCGGGGAGCCGCTCACGTTGACGGCCCTCGCGCCACGCTCACAGCCGATCGCGAAGCTCCCGCATTCCCGTGACCGCCCGATCGCTGATGTACTCGACCTGTTGGTCGCCGGAGATCTCGGGCGGGGCCGGGTCGACGACAAAGATCCGGCAGTCGGGCGGGGCGAACGTGTACAGCACGGCGGCCGGATAGACCTGCATCGAGGTTCCGACGATGATCATCACGTCGGCATCGCGACACGCCTGCACGGCCGAATCGAGCATCGGTATCGCCTCGCCGAAGAACACCACGTTGGGCCGCAGCTGGACGCCGTCGGGGCCGACGTCGCCGACTTCGAGGTCTCCATCCCACTCGTACACCCGCCTCGGATCGACCGAAGATTGGACCATTCGGATGTCGCCGTGGAGGTGGATCACCCGCCGCGAGCCGGCCCGCTCGTGAAGGTCATCGACGTTGGTCGTGATGACCGTGACGTCGTAGTCGGTCTCGAGGTCCCTGATCACCCGATGCGCATCGTTGGGTTGCTTGGTCGCGAACTCGCGTCGCCGGTCGTTGAAGAAGTCGATGAGCAGTTGCGGGTCGCGCTCCCATGACGCCTGCGACGCAATGTCGTGGATCTGAACGTTCCGCCAGGTGGTCGCGTCGGTCATGACGGCAATGCCGCTCTCGGCGCTCACCCCGGCCCCGGACAACACGACGAGGTTCGGCTTCATGGCCCCCACCATGCCCGACGATCGGCGCCGATTCCAGTGGCCATCGATGCCCGGCCGGCCACGACGGCGCCGCAGCCGAGCCCGCCCACGCCAGGGCCCTCAGCCGAGCGCACTCCCGGGACGGACCTCCCAGACGAACGCCGGCTCGCCGAGATCGAGCCGCTCGGTCACCACGAGATGACGGTCTTCCATCGCCGCCAAGCCCTCCCACAGCGCGTTCCAACCATCGAACACCGCGGGATGCGCCGTGACCGGGTCAAACAACCGCCACTCGGCCAACCGGAGCCGCGCCACCGACCCGGCGG
>JBKEAH010000286.1:0-1500 GCA_047972065.1 Desertimonas sp. | reverse complement strand
CCTGGTAGATCCCGGCGTAGGAGCTATCGGGGATCACCGCCAGGGTGTCGGCCTCGTTGCCGTCGGGCCCCCACATGTGACCGGACGTGCGGATCATCGCCGGCATCGAGGCGTCGACGATGACGTCCGAGGGAACGTGCAGGTTGGTGATCCCACGGTCGGAGTCGACCATCGCCAGCCGTGGCCCGACGGCCAGCCCGGCCTCGACCGCCGCCGCGATGGCGGGGCCCTCGGGGAGGGCGGCCGATGCGTCGAGCAGCGTGCCGAGCCCGTCGTTGGGGGAGATGTCGGCGGCCGCCAGGGTGTCGCCGAACTGGTCGAACAACGCCGGGAAAAAGGCTCGTACCGCGTGCCCGAAGATGATCGGGTCCGACACCTTCATCATCGTGGCCTTGAGGTGGATCGAGAAGAGCACGCCGTCGGCCTTGGCCCGGGCGATCTGGTCGTCGAGGAAGGTCCGCAGCGCGGCGACGTGCATCACCGTGGCGTCGACGACCTCGCCGGCGGTGACGGCCAGCGCCTCCTTGAGCACGGTGACGGCGCCGTCGGCGGCGACGTGTTCGATGCGCAGTGCGCCGGGCCGCTCGATCACCACCGACTGTTCGTTGGAGCAGAAGTCCTCGGCGGTCATGTGGGCGACGTTGGTCTTCGAGTCCGGTGACCACGCCCCCATCGAGTGGGGGTGCTTGCGGGCGTACTGCTTGACCGACAGCGGCGCCCGGCGGTCCGAGTTGCCCTCGCGCAGCACCGGGTTGACGGCCGAGCCCTTGACCGAGTCGTAGCGGGCCCGTACGTCTCGCTCGTCGTCGGTTTGGGGATCGTCGGGGTAGTCGGGGACGTCGAAGCCCTGCGCCTGCAGCTCGGCGACGGCCGCCTTGAGCTGGGGGATCGACGCCGAGATGTTGGGCAGTTTGATGATGTTGGCCTCGCGGCGGGTGGCCAGCTCGCCAAGCTCGGCAAGGGCGTCACCGATGCGCTGCTCGTCGGTCAGGCGCTCCGGGAACTTGGCCAGGATGCGACCGGCCAGCGAGATGTCGCGCGACTCGATGGGCACGTCGGCGGCGTCGGCGAACGCCTGGATGATCGGCAGGAACGAGTAGGTCGCCAGCAGCGGTGCCTCGTCGGTGAGCGTGTAGATGATCGGCGCGGTCTCGGTCACGGCGCCGAGCGTACCGAGCCCCTGCACCCTCGTCCGAAGGCGCCCCCGTCCCGGTCAGCGGTCGCCGACGGCGACGTAATCGCGCTCGCCCTCGCCGGTGTACCACTGGCGGGGGCGCGAGATCTTCTGATCCTTGTCCACCAGCAGTTCTTGCCAGTGGGCCAGCCAGCCCGACATGCGCGGGATCGCGAACAGCACGGTGAACATGTCCACCGGGAAGCCCATCGCCTGGTAGATCAGACCCGAGTAGAAGTCGACGTTGGGGTACAGCTTGCGATCGACGAAGTAGCTGTCGGAGAGCGCCGCTTCCTCCAGCTTGAGGGCGATGTCGAGCAAGGGGT
>JBKEAH010000267.1:0-50844 GCA_047972065.1 Desertimonas sp. | reverse complement strand
CCACCGACGCCGGGCTGATCAACCTGCTCGACGACCCGGCCACGATCACCAAGAAGTTCAAGCGGGCCGTCACCGACTCGGACGGCGAGGTCCGCTACGACCCGGCCACCAAGCCCGGGGTGAGCAACCTGCTCGACATCCTCGCCGGCGCCACCGGCGGCGAGCCCGCCACGCTGGCCAAGGGTTACACACAGTACGGGCCGCTCAAACAGGACGCCGGTGAGGCCGTCGCCGAGCTTCTCGTTCCGGTGCAAGCCCGCTACCACGCGCTGATCGCGGACCCCGGCGAGCTCGCGTCCCTGCTCCGGAAGGGCTCGGACAAGGCCCGTACCGTCGCCGCGGCGACGCTCGGCCGCACCTACCACGCCCTCGGCCTCGCCGGCGCCTGATCGCGTGCCCCCCACCCCCACCCGGTTTTTCGTAGGCGGCGTTGCGCACAGCGCAACGCTCGCACCGCGAAACTGACCGGAATGGGGTCGTCGCGGGAGCGCGGTCGCGCCACCGACCGGCGGATCCTCGCGCTCGCTTGGCCAGCGCTCGGCAGCCTGGCCGTCGAACCGCTCTACGTCCTCGTCGACACCGCCATCGTCGGCCGGCTGGGGACGTCACAGCTCGGTGGGCTGGCGATCGCCGCCGCCGTGCTGACGCTGGTCTTCGCCGGGTGCAACTTCCTCACCTACGGCGCCACCGAACGGGTCGCCCGCCGACTCGGAGCCGGGCGCCCCGGCGAGGCCGCCGATGTCGGCGTGCAGACCCTGTGGCTGTCGGTGATCGTCGGACTGGTGATGGCGCCGGTCATCGGGTTCTGCGCCCCCTGGCTGGCCCGGTTCCTCGGGGCGGACGGCGTCGTCGTCGTCCACGCCACCACGTACCTGCGGATCTCCGCCCTCGGCATCCCGTTCATCCTCGTCACGCTGGGGGCCCAGGGTGTGATGCGAGGCGCCTCTGACTACCGCCGACCACTCGTCATCCTGCTGGTCGCCAACCTGATCAACGTCGTCGTCGAGCTGATCTTCGTGTACGGGTTCGATTGGGGCGTGGCCGGCTCGGCGTGGTCGACGGTGATCGCCCAGGTCGGGGCGGCCGGCGCGTTCGTTGCCATGTCACGTCGTCACCTGGCGGCGGCGACGCAACGGGCACCGAGCTGGGCCGGGATGGCGCCGCTGATGTCGGCGGGCAAGTACCTGCTGTTGCGGACCGGCTCGATGCTCGCCGTCATCACCGGGGCCACCGCGATCGCCGCACGAATCGACGAGCCGACGCTCGCCGCTCACCAGATCGTGTTCTCGCTGTTCGGTTTCCTCGCGCTCGCGCTCGACGCGTTGGCGGTCCCCGCCCAGACGCTGGTGGCCGAGGAGTTGGGCCGACACGGAGAGACGGCCGCGGCGATGGTGGCCGAGCGCAGCGCGCGACTGTCGTGGTGGGCGGGTCTGACGCTGGCGGTGCCGCTGGCCGTCTTGGCGCGCGCCCTGCCGCGGATCTTCACCGACGACGGTGCCGTGATCGACCGGGCCACGTCGGGCATATGGTGGCTGGCCGTGCTGTTGGTTCCGGCGTCGATGGCCTTCGCCTACGACGGCTCGCTGATCGGCGCCGGGGACTACCAGTTCCTCGGCCGGGCCGCCTTCGCCTACCTCGCCGTGGCCGTGCCCCTCGGGCTCGTGGTGCTGCTCGTTCGTTCCGGCCCGGTGCTTGGCATCGGCGGTATCTGGGCCGCGCTCACCGCGTGGGTGATCCTGCGAGCCGGGGTCAACCGCTGGCGCGCCCGCACCCTGCTCGGCGTCATCTGACCGCACCTCGGCCCACCCACCCCGGCGATCTGGGGAAGACGCGGCCGGGCCACGATCTGGGGAACGTGCGTTGCGGATTCCGAGACGCAGCTTCCCCAGATCGCCGGTCGAGCCGGACCAACCGGTCGGAGACGTCGGGGGCTACCGTCGCACCGAGATGACGCCGATCAGTGGGACAACCGAACGATGACGACCGCGGCCAACCCGGTCGACGCCGCGACAAGCTTCCTGTTCGTGCCGGGGACCCGTCACGACCGGTTCGCCAAGGCGGCCGACAGCGGCGCCGATGTGGTGATCGTCGATCTCGAAGACGCCGTCGCGCCGGCCGACAAGGTGTCGGCCCGCACCGTCGTCGCCGGGTGGTGCGACGCCAACGCCTGCGTCGTGCGGATCAACGGTGCCGCGACCCCATGGCACGATGACGACATCGACGCCCTGGCGGGCGCACCGGAGCTGCTCGCGGTGATGGTCCCCAAGGCCGAGTCCATCGAGCAGGTCGAGTCGGTGGCATCGGCGGTCGGCGTCGCCGTGATCGCGCTCGTCGAGACCGCTCGCGGGGTGCTGCACGCCGCCGAGCTGGCATCGTCGCCGGCGGTGGCCCGGCTGGCCTTCGGCAACCTCGACTTCGCCGCCGACTGCGGGATCACCCCGGGCCCCGACGAGCTCGAACTGCTGGCGGCGCGATCGGCCCTCGTGGTGGCGTCCCGCGCCGCCGGGTTGCCCGGTCCCGTCGACGGCGTGTTCACCCAGGTCGGCGATCTCGACGGGCTGGGCGCGGCGGTCGGCCGGGCGAGACGTCTCGGGTTCGCCGGCACGCTGTGCATCCATCCCGAACAGGTCGCGGTCGTCAGCCGCCGGCTCGGCCCCAGTACGGAGGAGATCGACTGGGCGCGGCGGGTGCTCGCCGCCAGCGCCGAACACGGCGCCGCGACCCTGTTCGTCCTCGACGGCAACATGGTCGACGAGCCGGTCCTGCGTCGGGCCCGGGCGATCGTCGCCCAGGTCGCCCCCACGACGGCGGGTTCACGATGAGCGAGGTCCAGCCGCTCGCCGGACTGCGGGTGGTCGAGGGCTCGGCGTTCGTGGCCGCCCCGCTCGGGGGCATGACCCTGGCCCAGATGGGCGCCGACGTCATCCGGGTCGACACGGTCGGCGGTGGCCTCGACTATCACCGCTGGCCGGTCAACGAGGCCGGCGACAGCTACTTCTGGACCGGTTTGAACAAGGGCAAGCGATCGGTGGTGGTCGACTTCCGCAGCCCCGAGGGTCGCGAGCTGGTCGCCGCGCTGGCCACCGCGCCCGGTCCGGGCAACGGGGTGTTCCTGTCCAACTTCCCGGCCACCGGTTGGCTGTCCGACGAGGCCCTGCGTGCCCGGCGTGACGACCTCATCTACGTCAACATCATCGGCAACCCGGACGGGTCGACCGCCGTCGACTACACCGTCAACCCCTCCAGCGGGTTCGCCCTGGCGACCGGACCGATCGGCTACGACCGCCCGACCAACCACGTGCTCCCGGCCTGGGACATCACCACCGGTCTCCACGCGGCACTGGCCGTCGTCGCCGCGGAGCGACACCGCCAGAGCGCCGGAGCGGGTGGGTTCGTCACCATCTCGTTGGCCGACATCGCCATGGCGATGGTCGCCAACCTCGGCTATCTCGCCCAGGCGCAGCTGAGCAGCGAAGACCGGGTGTCGACGGGCAACGATCTCTACGGGGCGTTCGGGCGGGACTTCCCCACCGGCGACGGGCGCCGGATCATGGTCGTGGCGATCTCGCTACGCCAGTGGCAATCGCTGGTCGACGCCACCGAGATCGGTGAGCACCTGTCCTCGATCGAGAAGGCCCTCGACGTCGACCTCAGCCGGGAGGGCGACCGCTTCGAGGCACGGGACGCGATCGCCGCCTTCGTCGCACCCTGGGTCGCCAAGCGCACGCTGGCCGAGGTCGGCGCGGCGTTCGACGAGCACGGCGTGTGCTGGGGCCCGTACCAGACGTTCAAGCAACTGGCGGCCGAAGACCCGCGCTGCTCGGTCGACAACCCGCTGTTCCACCTCGTCGAGCAACCCGGCATCGGCGAGGTGCTGATCCCCTCGTCACCGATCCGCCATCGCCGGGCCGCCGACCCGACACCGGCGCCGGCGCCCCTGCTCGGCCAGCACACCGACGAGGTGCTGGGTGAGGTGCTCGGTCTCAGCGGCGCCGAGATCGGCCGCCTCCACGACGATGGCGTGGTGGCCGGGCCAGGCCCGGAGCGACCATGAGCGAGGTCCCCGGGCTCGGCGACCTCGGGCTCGCGCCGGCCGCCACCGACATGATCGATCCGGCCCACGCTCGCCGGCTGGCCCGCACGATCGACCTGGACGACGGCGTGCTGGCCGACGGCGCGCTCCCGCTGACGTGGATCTGGGTGTTCTTCGCGCCGGACGCGCCGACGGCCGCGCTGCGCGAGGACGGCCACCCGCGGACCGAGGCCGGCGGCGCCCTCGGGGGGCTGACCCAACGGATGTGGCTGGGCGGCGCGCTCGAGGCATCAGCACCGATCGCACTGGGGGTCGAGACCCGACGGGTCAGCACGGTGCTTTCCGCCGACCACAAGGAGGGCAGCACCGGCCCGTTCCTCATCGTCGGTCTGGAGCACCGCTACCACCAGGATGATCGCCTCGTGCTCACCGAGCGCCAACAGGTGATGTATCGCGCGCCGGCCAAGGCGTCGGCACCCCCGCCAGGGCCGTCCACCGAGCCACCCGCCACCGACGGGCTGACCGAGACCCGGCGCCCCGACGAGCGTCTGCTGTTCCGCTACTCGGCGCTGACCTTCAACACCCACCGGATCCACTACGACCTGCCCTACACCACCACGGTCGAGGGCCACCACGGCCTGGTCGTCCACGGCCCCCTCACCGCCACGCTGCTGGCCGGCGTCGCCGCCCGCCGACTCGGCGCACCACTGACGTCGTTCACGTGCCGGGCACAGACACCGAGCTATGCCGGGCTCGACCTCCATCTGGTCGCCGAGACGACCGCCGACGGTGAGGTCGTGCGCGCCATCCGCGCCGACGGGGCCACCGTGATGACCGGCACCGCCGTCAGCGCATCCCGATCTGGGGAACGTCCGTAGCGGATTCCGCTACGGACCTTCCCCAGATCAGGAGTCCAGTCCGATGAAGCGGCGGAGCGCATCGGCACCATCGACCTCGACTGGGTCGGGGCCACGCACGAACTCCTCGGGAGTGAGCACAAGCCGCCGGTTGAGGGCCAGCTCGTCGCCCCGCTTGAGCCGCGTGATGCCGTCGGGGCGGTAGCCGACCTTGCGCGAGACCGCGAGCGAGGCGGGGTTGTCGATGAACGCGCCGGAGGTGATCTCGGTGAAGCCGAGATGATCGAACGCCAGCGCACACATGGCCCGACGCATTCGTGTCCCGATCCCTCGGCGTTGATGGGCCTGCCCGAGCCACGAGCCGGTCTCGCCCGTCCGGGTCACGAGGAACTCGCGCGTGCCGATCCCCTGGCAACCGACCAGGTGGCCGTCGTCGAACACGGCGAGTTCGAGCGACCACTCGGACGGCCGGAACCCGGAGCGCTGCCGCCAGTGATATTGCGCGAGATTCGTCGGCAGCTCCTCGTCCGGCGCAGCGGTCCACGGGACGTAGAACGGCATCCGGTCGGGAGGATGGATGCCGCTGCGAGCGAGATCGCCGAGGCCAGGGAGGACGTCATCGGTGATCGGTCGCAGCTCCAGGGAGCCGGCCTGAACGTGGAGGCCGAACGGCGGGTACGACGCAGCGAGCAGCGATGTCACCGGTTCATCGTGCACGACGGCTGACGGCGGAAGCGACCGAGTATGCAACGGCCCGAGGCAAGTCGCAAGGCACTCGGCTGGGTCCAGTCCTCTCGCCCTCAGAGGTCGTCGGCGGCGCGGAGGGCGGGGGCGGCGGGGCCGTCGCCTTCGATCAGGGCGACGGTGACGGGGTCGGCACTGGCCTCGGCGGCGAGCCGGGCGCCGATCGCCTCGTGGTCGTGATATCGACGGAACGAGACGGTGCGTGGGCCGACGACCGTGGCCAGCACCCGCCGGAACGTGCCGAGGCCGGAATCGACCTTGCCGCAGTCGTGGAGCAACGCGCCGGCGATCTCGGGTCGGGTCGCGTCCGGGCGCCGCTCGACGAAGCGCCGGGCGACGGTGATGCTGTGGCGGCGATCGACGTTGGACATCCGCTCCCACAGCGCCTGCTCCCCCGCCAGCAACTGCTCCGCCGCCCATCGCTCGTCCCCGGCCTCCGGCGGTCGCCGCGACAGCGACGACACGAACCGCCGCGCGAGATGTGCGATCACGACGCCTTCGCTCGGGGGTGGGCGTTGCGATAGACGTCCCAGAGACGTTCCTGGCTGACCTTGGTGTACACCTGCGTGGTCGAGATCGAGGCGTGACCGAGCATCTCCTGCACGATGCGCAGGTCGGCCCCGTGATCCAGCAGGTGGGTGGCACAGGAGTGGCGGAGGACGTGTGGCGACAGCTCGCTGGTGATGCCGGCCCGACGCCCGTAGCGCTTGACAACCGCCCACGCCGCCTGGCGAGTCAATCGTCGACCGGCGCCGTTGAGGAACACCGCCTCGGCGTCACCCCGCTTGGCCCATTGCGCCGGCACGAGCAGCACACGACCACGCGGCGAGAACCAGTCGTCGAGCGCCGCCGCCGCCGCCCGGCCGAACGGCACGATCCGCTCCTTCGATCCCTTGCCGAACAGCCGCACCAACCGCTGGTCGAAGTCGATGTCGCCCATCGACAGCCCGCACACCTCCGAGATGCGGGCGCCGGTGGCGTAGAGGAACTCGAGCAGCGCCCGATCGCGCACGCCCATCGGGTCGGTGTCGACGGCGGCGTCGATCAGCGACGTGACCTCGGCCTCGGTCAGCGGCTTGGGCAGGCCGGCGGGCACGCGCACACCCTCGACGTCGGCGGTCGGATCGTCCTTGCGAACCTCGGCGTGGATCACCAGGTAGCGGTGCAGCATCCGGATCGCCGCCAGTTGGCGGGCGACGCTGGACGCCGCCGCCCCGGACTCGCGCCGGGCGGCGACGAGCGCTTCGAGGGTGGAGGTGTCGACCGAGTCGAGATCGTGACCGTGCGCGGCCAGCCAGGTCACGTATTGGGTGAGATCCCGCCGATACGCCGCCACCGTGTTGGTCGCCCGGCCCTGCTCGGTCTCCAACCACAGCAGGAACTCGACGACGTCGACGGGTAGCTCGTCAGCGTCCATCCCCGAGGTCTCCCGAACGCAGCCGTCGTTCGACCAGCGCCAGACCGGTGACGGTCTTGGCGTCACAGATCTCGCCCCGCTCGATCATCGCCATGGCGTCGTCCAGCGGCATGTGGAGCACCACCGAGTGCTCCTCCTCGGGACCCTGCACATCGCGCGCTGTTGCCCGACAGTCCGTCGCCAGGAAGATGTTGGTCACCGAATCGGTCAACCCCGGCGACGGGTAGATGTCGACCAGATGCTCGATCGCACCGGCGACGAGACCGACCTCTTCGACCAGCTCGCGCCGGGCCGTCGTCGCCGGCGCCTCGCCCGGCACGTCGCGCATGCCGGCGGGGATCTCGACGATCTCGGTCTCATACGGCGGCCGATACTGACGGACCAGCACGACCGAGGGGTTGCCCTCGGCGTCGAACATCAACGGGACGACACCGACCGCGCCCGGTGATCGCACGATGTCGCGCCGAAACGGCTGGCCGTCGGGATCTTCGAAGTCGGCAACCACGACCCGCCACACGTGGCCCTGATGAACCTGGCGCTCCCCGACACGACGGAAACCACCGGCTCCGGAGGCCACCACGGTCATGGCCTCATGGCCGTGGGATCGACGTCGGTGTCGGCGCCAGCACGCCCCGCTCGGCGCGGAACTTGAGGGCGGCACCGACCAACTCGCGAAAAAGCGGGTGCGGCCGGTCCGGTCGGCTCTTGAACTCGGGATGGGCCTGTGTGGCCACCCAGAACGGGTGCTCGGCCAGCTCGATGAACTCGACCAGCCGGCGATCGGGTGACGCCCCGCTGCAGACGAACCCGGCCGCCTCGAGACGGGCCCGGTAGTTGGGGTTGAACTCGTAGCGGTGCCGATGCCGCTCGCTGACCACCGGCTCGCCGTAGGCGGCGGCCACCTTGGAGCCGGGTTCGAGCACGGCGTAGTACGCGCCGAGCCGCATCGTGCCGCCCTTGTCGGTGACGTCGCGCTGGTCGTGCATCAAGTCGATCACCGGGTGCGGCGTGGTGGGATCGAACTCGCTCGAGTTGGCGTCGACCAACCCCAACACGTTGCGGGTGAACTCGACCGTCATGGCGTGGAGCCCGAGGCAGAGACCGAGACACGGCACGCCCTCGTTGCGGGCGTAGGAGGCGGCGGCGATCTTGCCTTCGAACCCGCGGGCACCGAAACCGCCGGGGATGACCAGCCCGTCGAGATCCCGCAGCCGGTCGTCGACCAGCAGACCCTCGACGTCCTCGGCCTGGATCCAGTCGATCTCGACCTTGGCGCCGTGGTGGAAACCGGCGTGTTTGATGCTCTCGACCACCGACAGATAGGCGTCGGGAAGCTGGATGTACTTGCCGATCAGCCCGATGCGCACCGGCTGCGTGGCGGCATCGACGAGATCGACGACCGACTGCCACGGCGCGAGGTCGACGGGTCGATCCTCGATCCGCAGCACCTCGCACACGTAGGTGTCGAGCCCTTCGTCGTGGAGGATCAGCGGCAGCTCGTAGATGTTGCGGGCATCGGCGGCGTTGACGACGGCCTTGTCCTCGACGTCGCAGAGGTTGGAGATCTTGATCTTCAGCTCGTCCGACAGCGGCTGCTCGCTGCGGCAGACGATCACGTCGGGCTGGATGCCCCGGCTGCGCAGCTCGGTCACCGAGTGCTGGGTGGGCTTGGTCTTCTGCTCGCCCGACGGCCCGATGAACGGCACCAGCGTGACGTGGATGTAGCAGACGTTGTCGCGACCCGCTTCCTTGCGGAACTGGCGGATCGCCTCGAGGAACGGGAGGATCTCGATGTCGCCGACCGTGCCGCCGACCTCGGTGATGACGACGTCGACGTCCTCGGTGGCCAGCCGGTGGATGCGCCGCTTGATCTCGTCGGTGATGTGCGGGATCACCTGCACCGTCTTGCCGAGGTAGTCGCCCCGGCGCTCGGCGGCGAGTACCGCCTGGTAGATCGAGCCCGTCGTGGCGTTCGACGAGCGGGTGAGGTTCTCGTCGATGAACCGCTCGTAGTGACCGAGGTCGAGATCGGTCTCGCCGCCGTCGTCGGTGACGAACACCTCACCGTGCTCGTAAGGGTTCATCGTCCCCGGATCGACGTTGATGTAGGGGTCGAGCTTCTGCAACGTCACCCGCAACCCGCGCTGCTTGAGCAGCCGGCCGAGCGACGACGCCGTCAGCCCTTTGCCCAGCGAGGAGGCAACCCCACCGGTCACGAAGATGTGCTTCGGCATGTGGGTCCTCCGTCAGGGGCGGGCGGCACGGCCGCCGGTTCGATGACGGGACATCACCCTACCGCTGTCGGATCGGCGCGCGCGGGGATGACCGCGCGCCGATGGGCGGCTTCAGGCGACCACCGACTCGGCGGAGCGGGCGAGGATCGCATCGACGGTCTGCGCCACCGACAGCTCGCTGGTGTCGAGCCACAACCCGCGTCGGGGCGTGTCGGCGCGCATCCCGGCGTCGAGCTCGTCCGGGGTCATCGTGCGGTACCCGACCTTGCCTCGCCCGGCCTCGCGGCGAGCGACCACGTCCGCCGACGGCGCCAGCATCACGACGTGGAGGGGACGGCCGGCGCGTCTGCGCTCATCGCGCCAGGAGCTGGGCGGCGTGGGCCCGGGCGGCGTCACCGCCTTCGTCGCCCGACAGCATGCGGGCCAGCTCACCCACCCGCGTGTCCCCGTCAACGCCGGTCACCGTGGTGGTCGTCGTCCCGTCGTGCACGTCCTTGGCGACCACGAGCTGGACATCGGCCTGGGCGGCGACCTGGGCGAGATGGGTGACGATCAGCACCTGGTGACCGCGACCGACCTCGGCCAACGCGGCGCCGACGGCGTCGGCCGCCTTGCCGCCGATCCCGGCGTCGACCTCGTCGAACACATAGGTCGCGTCGGCGCCACCGGCCGGGGTCGTCGCCGTGAGCACCAACCGGAGCGCGAGCATGGCGCGAGCCAGCTCGCCACCCGATGCCACCTTGGTCAGCGGCAGCACGGGGCTGCCGGGGTTGGCGGTGAACAGGAACTGCACCCGATCGCCGCCGGGATCCTCGTCGGGCGATCCCACATCGACGACGACCTCGGCGTGGGGCAGCGCCAACGACCGCAGCGCCGCGGTCACCGACTCCCCCAGCCTTCCGGCGGCGGCCCGACGGGCGTCGCCGACCCGGCGTGACGCCTGACGTTCGGCGGCGGCCGCCTTCTGGCGCACCGCGTCGAGCTCGGCCGCCCGCTGATCGAACCGTTCCAGCTCGTCGAGCCGGCGGGTGGCGTCGGCGGCGTAGGCCAGCACCTCGGTGAGATCGACGCCGTACTTGCGGCCGAGATCGCGCAGCAGTTGACGACGTTCGCGAACGGCGGCGAGGCGGGCCGGGTCGTCCTCGATCCCCTCGGCGGTCGAGACGAGCTCGCTGGCAACGTCGTCGAGCTCGGCTAGCAGCCCGCGCAGCCGCGCCATCTCGGCGGCGAACGGTGCGCGCTCGCCCAGCGCCGACACCGCGGCCGCCAGGCCGTCACGGGCGCCCCGCTCGGCCGTCAGCGCCTCGGTCGCCGTCGCCGCCGCCTCCCGATGCCCGACGGCATCGGCCAACGCCTCCTCCTCGACGGCTAGGCGGTCGTCCTCGTGCTCGTCCTCCAATGCAGCCGCCTCCAGCTCGGTGACCTGGAACCGCAGCAGATCGATCTCGCGGGCCCGCGCCCGTTCGTCGCCGCCCAGCGCGGCGAGCTCGGCGTCGATCTCGACCAGCCGGGCGCTCGCCGCCCGGCGCGGGCCGAGGTCGACCTGACCGAAGGCGTCGAGCGCACCCCGCTGCGTCGACGCACCGAGCAGGCTCTGGTGGGCGTGCTGCCCGTGCAGCTCCACCAGCTCGGCGGCGACGGACGCCAATGCGGCGGCGGTGGCCGGGCGGCCGTCGATGTACGCCCGGGAGCGGCCATCAGCCGGCACGACCCGGCTGAGCACAACCTCGTCGTCGCCACGCTCGAACCGTCCGTCGACCCTGGCCTCGGTCGCCCCCGGTCGCACGATCGTCGGGTCGGCGCGCCCTCCCACCAGCAGATCGAGCGCCTCGACCAGCATCGTCTTGCCGGCGCCGGTCTCACCGGTGACCGCGGTCATGCCCGCCCCGAGTCGCAGCTCGACGCGCTCGATCACCCCGAGGTTCTGGATGTGCAGTTCGGACAGCACGTCAGCGGTCGGAAAGGCCGAACTTGGCTTTCAAGTACCTGATACAGGACATCATGCCTGGTCAGAGCCCTGATCCGGCACCGGGAGTCCTCAACGAGTCCTCACTCTGTGACCACGCCCGCCCCGAAGCGGCCCTGATCCGGTCATGGTCCGACGGCATGAGGTGACCGTACTGGTCGAGGGTGATCGACGCCGCGGAGTGCCCGAGCGCCCGTTGCACGGCGACGATCGAGCAGCCCGCCGACAGCAGCGAGCTCGCAGAGTGGTGACGGAGATCGTGGAACCTGCACGCGACCTCAGCCGCCTTGGCGGTCTGCTCCCAGCGCCACCCCCACCGGTTCGAGTTGAGCGGTCGACCGTCGACGTGGACGAGCACCCCGTTAACCGAGTCATCCGACGCATGTGGAAAGACGAATCACGCCGCCAACAACGAACCGCCATCACCGCGGCTTGACAAGGGAGCGTCGGACAGACCCGAGCCTGGACCGACTGGCTCCCCCTCGGCTCCATCACCGTCCCCCCAGGAATGCGAGGCGTCAATCTCGACGTCAACATCTGCGGCTACACGGCATCGACCAACGGCGCACCCGACTACAACGCCCGCCTCAACCTCCAAGGCCAAGTCGGCGACGTCGACGGACGCGTGACCAGCCCGGCATCGACCGAACCCCGCAACGTCTCGTGGACCTTCGAGATCGCCAACCCCACCGCAGGCACCCGCACCCTGTCCATCCAAGTGAGCCGCCTCACCGGAACCGGAGCCTGCCGGGCCAACTCCGGCACCATCATCACCGTCGGCGTCAGCTTCTGGTGACCCCCATCTGACCGCAGCTGCGAAGCTGGGGTCGTGAGCGACGAGTTTCCCGATCCCCCCGAACCCCAGTCGCTCGATCGCGTATACGGCATCGCCCACGCCGCGGGCAGCTTCGTCCCTCTGCTCGGTGCCGCCGTCGATCTTGTCGAGACCGTGTTCGGTCCACCTCTCACCCGCAGAATGCAGGGGTGGTATGTCCTCGTCGCCGAGGTGCTTCGCGAACTGCAATCCCGCAGCGTCGACACCGACTCACCCGAGTTCGTCAGCGCCGTCGCGAGAGCCTCCAGCATCGCCCTCGGCACCCACCTCGACGAGAAGCTGCGGATGCTCCAAGCGGCCATCCTGCACGCCGCACTCCCCGATCGACCGGCCGACTTCGTCACCATGCGGTTCCTTCGCTTCGTCGACGAGCTCGACCCCGAGCACTTCCTCGTGCTCACCTTCCTGCGTGACCCGGCCGGTCACTACGAACGCCGCTACCTCCCCATACCGACCCGCCAAGAGATCGAACCAGTGGACGAGACGGCGTTTGCCTGGAGCCAGTTGTCGATCGGTCAGCTACTTCGCGCCACCGACATTCCCGTCGACCACGACCATCTCCCGCTGATCTACCACGACCTCGCGCAGCGCCAACTCGTCCACGCCGGCAACCTGGAGGCACAAACGAGCTGGGAATCCATATGGGAGCCGTGGGCCACCGACCTCGGCGGACAGTTCCTCGACTTCGTCACCTACGCAGCGCCGGCCCGTGATCCGGACTGTGCCACGGTCCTCAACGAGTCCTCAATCAGTCCTCAAGCCAGCGCGAAACCGTGAGGGCCACCGCGTAGCCCCGAGTGGCAAATCCGCAGGTCAGCGGCAAGATCGAGGACGAAGCCCCTGCTACCGGTCGGCGAGGCCGAACTTGGCCTTGAGGATCTGGTGGAAGTGGTGCGGTCGGACCCGCACGAACGACGCCGTCTCGGCGGCGGCTCGGCAGGTCACCACATCCCCTGGTTCCAGCGTGCCGAGAACCCGCCCATCGACGGCCAGCTCGGCGATGCGGAAGCCGTCGACCTCGATCTCGACGTGCTCGCGCGGGTCGAGCACGAGGGTGCGGTCGAAGAGCATGTGCGGCGAGACGGGCGTGAGCAGCAGCGCACGGTGCTGCGGCGACACGACGGGACCACGGGCCGACAACGAATAGGCGGTCGAGCCGGTGGGGGTGGCGACGATCAGACCGTCGGCGGCGTAGCTGGTGAACGGCTCGCCGGCGATGCGGGCGAGAAGGCGGATGGTGTGACCGGCCTCGTGCTTTTCGACCACCGCCTCGTTGAGTGCCCGCCAGGTGCCGGTCCTCGAGCCGGTGACCGACACCGACAACAGCATCCGCTCGTCGAGCCGCCAGCCACCGGCCTCGGGGCCGGTGACGACGAGCGGCAGGACCGCGGGCAGCTCATGGGCCTCGATCTCGGTGAGATAGCCGAGCGCCCCCATATTCACGCCCAGGACCGGCACCGATGCGCCATCGAGGAGCCCGACCGAGCGCAGCATCGTGCCGTCCCCGCCGATGGCGACCACCAGCTCGGCGCTGGCGGCGGGGCGCTCGGCGGCCAGTTCGTCGAGACCGTGCACGGCGGCATCCTCGACCATCAACCAGGCGTCGTGACCCTGGGCGCGCAGCCAGGCGATCGCCTCGCGGGCGGTCATCCCGGCTTCGTCGCGTTCATGGTGGGCGACGAAGGCGACCGCGGTCATCGTCGACCGCCCGGGCTGACGGCGTGGACGAGAAGCTCGCGGTTTCCCTGACCGCCGAGGATGGGTGAGTCCATCCACGCCCGGACGGCGCATCCGGACTCGCGGAGGGCGGCGTCGATCTCCCGACGCACGCGCTCGTGGATGGCGGGATCGGTGATCACGCCGCGCCCGCGGCTGACTTCGACCCGACCGGCCTCGAACTGCGGCTTGACGAGCAGGACCATCGGTGACCCAGGCTGGCACAGCGTGATCAGGGTCGGGATGATCGTTCGCAACGAGATGAACGAGACATCCACGACCAGCCCGTCGACCGGCCCGCCGATCGTCTCGGCGGTGGCGCCGCGGACGTTCGTGCGCTCCAACACCAGCACCCGGTCGTCGTCACGCAGCTTGGGATGCAGCTGTCCGTGACCGACGTCGAGCGCGACGACGGCCGCCGCCCCCCGACCGAGCAGGCAGTCGCTGAACCCACCGGTCGACGCGCCGACATCGAGCCAACGCTGCGCACCGACGGCGATCCCGAACTGGTCGAGGGCGGCGTCGAGCTTGTCGCCCCCGCGCCCGACGAAACGCGCCGGGGGCCCGGCGACGACCAGCGGCTCATCGGCGGCGACCAAGCGGGCCGGCTTGTCGGCGGGCGCGCCGTTGACCAGGACGCGTCCGGCCACCACGGCCGCGGTCGCCTCCGATCGGCTGGCGGCCAGGCCCCGGCGGACCAGTTCGGCGTCGAGTCGACGCCGGGCCGCCACCGGGATTCAGGCGCTCGTGCGGCGGGTGGCGACCCGACGCACACCCGATGAGCCGACCGCGCCACCGCCGGTCGTCTTTTTCGCTGCCGCCTTCTTGGCCGGGGCCCGCTTGGCCGCCGTCTTCTTCGCCGCGGTCTTCTTGGCCGCCGTCTTCTTGGCCGCCGTCTTCTTCGCCGCCGTCTTCTTGGCCGGGGTCCGCTTCGTCGCGGCAGGCGTCGGCGCCGTCTCGGCCGGCTCCTTGGCCGATGTCTGAACACGCCCGGCGAACGACTCGAGCTGGTCCTCGAGATCGTCGACCCGGTTGGCGAGCCACTGGAGCTGGCGAGCCACCTCGTTCTGCACGGCGTCGGAGAGTTGCTGGGTCTGCTCACGACCACGCTCGATGAGGTTCTGGACGGTGGCCTCGGCCTCCGAGCGCCGGACCTCGCCGGCCTTGACGAAGTTCTTGACCGCCTTCTCGGCCTGCTGGCGCGACATCTCGCCGAACTGGATGCCGGACTCGATGAACTGCTGGACGACGTTCTTCTTCTTCGCCATGGGGTCAAGGCTAACGAAGCCGCAGCAGGTCTTCGACGACGTCGCCCAACGTCGGCCGATCGATGTCGGGAGCCGGCGCCACGGACACATCGAGCGGCGTGACCCCGCTGCGCACCAAGGCGAACGGGCATCCGAGGGTACGGGCGAACGCGCCATCGGTGCTGTCGCGGTCGCCGACCATCACGAGCGACGCCGGGTCGGGTCCACCAAGCACGTCCAGCACGGTGTCGGCCATCGGCCGGTGCGGCTTGCCGGCGATGACCGGGGTCATCCCGCTGGCGGCCGCCACCGCCGCCACCAACGCCCCGCCACCCGGGATCGGCCCCGACGGCGTCGGATACGTCGGGTCGTCGTTGGTGGCGATCAACCGTGCGCCGCCGAGCGCTGCCGTGGCGGCGCGGCGCAGCCGCTCGTAGTCGAACTCACGGTGAAAGCCGACCATCACCACGTCGATCGCGCCGACCGGGTCGACGTCGTTGGGAACCGGTGTCGCACCTCGGCGCACGACGGCCTCGGTCACGCCCGGCCCACCGACGACCAGCACCCGCTCGGCGGGCTGGACGAGGTCGGCGGCCGCGGTGGCCGAGGTGATCACGTCGCCGGTCGCCGGGATGCCGATGGCCGCCAACGCCGCTTCCTGACCGGCGACCTCGGCGCTCGAGTTGTTGGTCACGAACAGCACCCGCACACCGGCGGCACGCAACCCGGCGACGCCCTCGGCGGCACCGCTGATGGGCTGGTGGGCCAGCCACACGACCCCGTCCAGATCGCAGAGCACGGCGGCGGGAAGCGGTCGTCGCGACGTCACGGCGCGGACGGTACCGGCGTGACCCACGACCCCACGTGCCAACCTGGAGCCGTGCCCCGCTTCGAACCGTTCCGCGCCCTGCGCTACGCCCCCACCACCGATCTCGATGCCGTCATCGCTCCCCCCTACGACGTGCTCAGCGACGCCGACGTCGACGCGCTCGAAGCACGCGACGCGCACAACATCGTCCACGTCGACGTGCCACGGGGCGGCGACGATCGATACCGCCACGCCGCCGAGCGGCTGCGACGCTGGATCGCCGAAGGCGTCCTGGTCGCCGACGAGGCCCCGACGTTCACGCTGTACCGGATGCGTTTCACCGACGCCACCGGCACCGCCCGCGAGTTGGTCGGGGTCCTCGGTGGCCTCGAGGTGGTCGACGAGGGTGCCGGCGGCGTCCTCCCCCACGAGCGAACGACCCCCAAGGCGTCCACCGACCGGCTCGACCTGACCAGGGCGACACAGACCAACCTCTCGCCGGTCTGGGGCTTGTCGCTGTCGCATGGACTGACCGCAGTCCTGGCCGAGCCCGGCGAGGTGCTCGGCACGCTGAGCGTCGACGGCGTCGTGCACCAGGTGGAGCGGGTGGCCGACCCGGCGCGGGTTGCGGCGATCAGCGCCGCGGTCGCCGCCGATGATGTGCTGATCGCCGATGGCCACCATCGCTACGGCATCAGCCGCATCTACCGCGACGAGGCCCGCGCCGCCACCGGCGACAACGACACGCCGGCCGAGCAGACCCTCGCCTTCGTCGGCGAGCTGTCACGCGACCAGCTGAGCATCGAGGCCATCCATCGCCTGTACGCCGGCCGGGATGCGGACGCCATCGCCACCATGCTCGATCGACGGTTCACCCGATCGCCGGCCCCTGACCCGTCGCCGGCGCTGCTGGCCGACATGGAGGCCCGCGGTGCACTGGTGCTCGTCCGCCCCGACGGATCGGCCGAGTGGCTCGATCCGATCGAGGGGGCCTTCGACGACGTGCGCTCGCTGGATGGGGCCTGGCTGGAGGCCACGCTGGACGATGCCGCCGCCGCCGGCGAGCAGGTCCCGAGCGTCGCCTACCAACACGGCGTCGAGGAGGTGGGCACCGCGTTGCGCGACGGCCGAGCGGATGCCGCGGTGCTGATCCGCCCGGTCAGCCTGACCGAGATCGAACGGACGGCGCGCGAGGGCCTGCTGATGCCACCCAAATCGACCTTTTTCACCCCCAAGCTCCGCACCGGCCTCGTCGTCCGCGACCTCAGCACCGGCTGACGGCCACGCCGACCGTCCTGGCGCGATCGGCGGCGGGGTGATCGACGGTGCGAGCACCACCCGGCCAGTGGCGTCGTGGACGCTCTTGCCCGTCGCTTGTTAAGGGTGCTAAATATGCCCAAGACACCCGGCCGTTGTCACCTTGGGCCGTCGACGGCCCGCGACCCCCAGCCCTACGGAGGCCCCGTCATGCACACTCCGCGACTCGCTCGCCGCACCCTGCTCGCCGCCGCCCTCGTCGTCGGTGCGGGCGGCGCCGTCGGCGCCTCGGCCGCGGCCGGCTCCGACGACGACGCTCCTGACGACGCCACCGGCACCCTGACGATCTACTCGGGGCGAGGCGAAGACCTCGTCGGGCCGATCATCGAGCAGTTCGAGCAGACCTCGGGCATCGACGTCGAGGTCCGCTACGGCAACTCGGCCGAGATGCTGCTGCTGATCCAGGAGGAGGGCGACAACTCCCCCGCCGACGTCTACTACTCCCAGGGCGCCGGCTTCCTCGGCGTGCTCTCCGACGAGGGCGGGCTGATGGAGCTGCCCACCGAGCTGGTCGACACCGTCCCCGAAGGCCTCCGCTCGCCGGCCGGCGACTGGGTCGGGCTGTCGGGGCGCGCCCGCGTGCTGGCCTACAACACCGACGAGCTCAGCGAAGCCGATCTGCCGGCGTCGATCATGGACCTCGCCGACCCCGAGTGGGCGGGTCGGATCGGCTGGGCACCGACCAACGCCTCGCTGCAGGACTTCGTCACCGCGCTGCGCTCGATCGTGGGCGACGACGAGGCCCAGGCCTGGGTCGAGGCGATGGCCGACAACGCCGTGCCCTTCGAGGGCAACACGGCGATCATCGAGGCCATCGCCGCCGGTGACGTCGAGGTCGGTCTCGTCAACCACTACTACCTGTACCGCTATCTCGCCGAGGACCCCGACTTCCCGGTCGCCAACCACTTCTTCGAGCCCGGTGACCCCGGCACGCTGGTGAACATCGCCGGCGCCGGCGTCCTCGCCACCAGCGACCAGCCCGACGCCGCCATCGAGCTGCTGACCTTCCTGCTGTCGTCGGATGCCCAGACGTACTTCGCCGAGGAGACCTACGAGATCCCAGTGGTCGACGGCGTCGAGACCGCTTCCGAACTGCCGACGATCGACTCGCTCTCGCTGCCCGACTTCGACCTCAACCTGCTCGCCGATCTCCAAGGCACCGTCGACCTGATGACCGACGCCGGCGCCCTGTGACCCCGCCCCGCCGGTGACCGCGTCGGTCGCCAGTACCCGGGTGCGCCCGCTGACGGCGCCCCGGGCGGTCGTTGACGCCCCGCTGGTGCGCACCCTCGCCCTGCTCGTCGGGCTGGGCGCCGCGCTCCCCGTGGGGTACCTCGTGGTGCGCGCCAGCGATCTCGGCGCCGCCGAGAGCTGGCGGATCCTGTCCTCGGCGCGCACCCGCGAGCTGCTCGCCAACACCGCCGTGCTGGTGGTCGCGGTCAGCGCCGCCAGCACGGCGCTGGCCATCCCCCTCGCCTGGCTGACCGCCCGCACCGACCTACCCGGGCGCCGCTGGTGGACCATCGCCACCGCGCTCCCCCTCGCCATCCCCAGCTACGTCGGTTCGTTCGCCATGATCGGCGCGCTCGGGCCGCGCGGGATGGTCCAGGGGTGGCTCGAACCCCTCGGGGTCGACCGGCTGCCGTCGATCTACGGCTTCGGCGGCGCCTTCACCGTGCTCACCCTGTTCACCTTCCCCTACGTGCTCCTGCCGGTACGGGCGGCGTTCCGCCAGCTCGACCCGAGCCTGCTGGAAGCGAGCCGGACCCTCGGGGCCGGACCGTGGGGCACGTTCCGCCGGGTGGTGCTGGCCCAGATCCGCCCGTCGGTCACCGCCGGGGCGCTGCTGGTGGCGCTGTACACCCTGTCGGACTTCGGGGCCGTGTCGATGCTCCGCTACGACACGTTCACACGGGCCATCTACACCCAGTACCGCGGGGCGCTCAACCGCAACGCCGCCGCCGTGCTCGGCCTCGCGCTGGTGGCGATCACCGTGGTGGTTCTCGCCGCCGAACAGCGAGCCCGCCAACGCCAGCCCACCCACCGGGTCCACGCCGGCGGCGGCCGGCTGGTGCCGCCGACGCCGCTCGGACGCTGGCGCTGGCCGGCGACGGCGATCTGCGCACTGGTCACCACCGTGGCACTGGTGCTGCCGATGGCGGTCATCGGCTACTGGTTATGGCGGGGCGCCCGCGTCGGCGAGCCGCTGCTGCCCGCCGGCGACCTGGTGATGAACACCCTGGTGGCCTCGGGCCTCGGCGCCGGCCTGACCATGCTGGCGGCCTGGCCGGTGGCCCTGATGGTGGTCCGCCACCCCGGCCGCTTCACCCGGCTGGTCGAGCGACTGTCGTGGGCCGGCTACGCCCTGCCGGGCATCGTGGTGGCGCTCTCGCTGGTCTTCGTCGGGGCCCGCCACCTGCCGTGGCTCTATCAGACGCTGCCGATGCTGGTGTTCGCGTACGCGATCCTCTTCCTGCCCCAGGCGATCGGTCCGCTGCGCGGCTCGCTGCTGCAGATCACCCCGTCGATGGAGGACGCCTCGCACGTGCTCGGCGCCTCGCGAGTGCGCACCTTCTGGCGCATCACCTTCCCGCTCGCCCGACCCGGGGTCACCGCGGGCGTGGCGCTGGTCTTCCTCACCTGCGCCAAGGAGCTGCCCGCCACCCTGCTGCTGGCCCCCACCGAGTTCGGCACGCTCGCCACCCGGGTGTGGACCGCCAGCACCGAGGCGTTCTTCGCTCGCGCCGCCGCCCCGGCGCTGGTGCTGGTGCTGATCTCGGCGATCCCGATGATGCTGGTGGTGCGGCGCGAGATCGACCGTCGCGACCCCGAGCCCAGACCACCGGGTCAGGCCGGGGAGAACGCCACGGTCATCGTGCCCGCCGCCGAGACCCTCACCCGGTCACCGCGCGCCACGAGTGGCGGCCCGGGCTGACGGCTGCGCACCCGCAGCCCGTCATCGAGCACCACCAGGCTGACGTGATCGTGGCCGTAGTACTCGACCAGCTCCACGGTGCCCGGCGCCCCCGACGAGTCGCTGGCGGTCTCACCGATGGTGGTGACCTGCTCGGGTCGCAGCAGGGCATCGGTGGCCCCGTGACAGGGTCGGCGCAGCCCGATCGGGCCCAGCGCCGAGGTGGCCACCGACCCCTCGGCCTGCACCGGGATGAGATCGGCGTCACCGACGAAGCCCGCCACCCAGCGCGTCGCCGGCTCCTGGTAGACGGCGGCCGGGGTACCGACCTGTTCGATCCGGCCCTCGTGCATCACCGCCAAGCGGTCGCCGAGCACGAAGGCCTCCTCCTGATCGTGAGTGACGAACACCGCGGTGATGCCCAGTTCGGCAAGCAGCAGGTGGACCTCGGTGCGCACCTGGACCCGCAGAGCGGTGTCGAGGTTTGAGAAGGGCTCGTCGAACAGCAGGGCCCGGGGCCGCGGGGCGATCGCCCGGGCCAGCGCCACCCGCTGTTGCTGCCCCCCCGACAACGCCGAGGGTGACCGCTCGCCCAGCCCGGCCAGGCCGACCAGCGCCAGGGCGTCGTCAACCCGGCCGCCGCGCCGCTCGGCGCGCGGCAGGCCGTAGGCCACGTTGTCGGCGACGCTGAGGTGCGGGAACAGCGCCCAGTCCTGGAACACCATGCCGACGTGGCGGTGCTCGGGCGCCACGTGCACCCCGTCACCGCCGACTACGACCCCGTCGATCGACACCCGGCCCCGATCGACGCGCTCGAGCCCGGCGATGGTGCGCAGCAGCGTCGTCTTGCCGCAGCCGCTCGGGCCCAGCAGGGTGACGATCTCGCCGTGACCGATCCGGATCGTCACGTCGCGCAGTACCTCGACGGTGTCGAACCGCTTGGCGACCCCATCGACGTGGATCTGGCCCTCCGTCACCGCGCCAGCCTAAGGAGCCGACCCGGCCGGCGAGGCGACCAACTCATGACGACCTCTTCACCGGGAGACGTCAGGTGACGGGTGGCAGCACCCGGATCCCCAGCTGATCTAGCTGTGTCGGATCGACCGGCAACGGCGAGTGCGTCATCGGGTCGGCTCCGGACTGCGTCTTGGGGAAGGCGATCACCTCGCGGATGTTCTCCTCACCGGCGAGGATGGCGACGAGCCGGTCGATGCCAAAGGCGAACCCGCCGTGGGGCGGAGCGCCGTACTCGAACGGCTTGAGGAAGAAGCCGAACTTTCGATCGGCCTCCTCCTCGGTGATCCCGAGCACCGCGAAGACACGGCGTTGGATCTCGGGTTCGTGGATCCGGATCGAGCCCGAACCGAGCTCCCAGCCGTTGAGCACCAGGTCATACGCCTGCGAGCGCACCGACAACGGCTCGGCTTCCAAACGGTCGATGTCGTCGGGGTGGGGCATCGTGAAGGGGTGATGGCCAGGCCTGGGCCGGCCCTGGTCGTCGACACCGACGAACATCGGGAAGTCGACGACCCACACGTAGCGGTACGGTCCCTCGTGCACCGGTGGACGGCCGAGGTCGTTGCGCAGTTGGCCGAGCACCTCGACGGTGGTCATCCACTCGTCGGCCACGATCAGCAGGAGGTCGCCGGGTTCGGCCCCGAGGCGGGATGCCACCGCCGCCGCTTCGTCGGCGGCGAGGAACTTGGCCACCGGCGAGTCGAACGAGCCGTCGTCGGCGACCTTGAGCCAGACCAGCCCCTTGGCGCCGAGCGCCTTGGCCCGATCGGTGAGCTTGTCGAGCTGGTTGCGGCCGTACTCCGCGGCCGCGCCCGGCACCCGGATGCCCTTGATCGCGGCGGCACCGGCGAAGGCCTTGAACCCGGTCGCGGCGAACACGTCGGTCAGCTCGACCAGCTCCATGCCGAAGCGCAGATCGGGCTTGTCGACGCCGTAGCGGTCCATCGCCTCCTGCCAGGTGATCCGCTCGATGTCGGGCGGGCGCTGCCCGGTCACGGCCTCGGCGGCATCGAGCACGGCGCGGCTGATCGCGCCGAGCACGTCGTCCTGGTCGGCGAAGCTCATCTCGGCGTCGAGCTGCATGAACTCGTACTGGCGGTCGGCGCGCAGATCCTCGTCGCGCAGACAGCGGGCGATCTGGTAGTAGCGGTCGAACCCGGCGACCATCAGCAACTGCTTGAACAGCTGGGGCGACTGCGGCAGGGCGTAGAACGAGCCCGGCTCCTTGCGCGACGGCACCAGGAACTCGCGGGCCCCCTCGGGCGTCGAGGGCACCAGCATCGGGGTCTCGACTTCGGCAAAGCCCTGATCCTCCATCGCCCGGCGAACCGCCGAGTTGACCGCCGCGCGCACCCGCAGGTTGCGCTGCATCCGCTCACGGCGAAGGTCGAGATAGCGATAGGCCAGCCGGGTGTTCTCGTCGACCTGGTCGGCGCGGGCGTCGATCGGGAACGGCGGGGGCGTGGCGGTGCGCAGCACCTCGACGGTGCAGTCGCCCACCTCGATCTGCCCGGTCGGGAGTTGGTCGTTGACGGTGCCCTCGGGACGTTGGCGGACGGTGCCGGTGATCGCCAGCACGTACTCGCTGCGCACGTCGACGGATCCGTCCACGACGCACTGCACGACGCCCGAGAAGTCACGTAGATCGACGAAGGCCAGATGCTCGCCGTGTTCGCGCCGACGACCGACCCATCCGCAAACCGTGACGGTCTGGCCGATGTCGGCGGGACGCAGCTGCCCGCAGGTGTGGGTGCGCATCGCGGTGGACAGGTCAGCGGTCATCGTCAGCCATTCAACTCGTCGGACACGGTCTGGATCAGGTCGGTTCGGGGCACGGCGCGCTGGTCGCCATCGCCGCGGAGCGGACGGACGAGGGCGGTACCGGCGCTGGCCTCGTCGCTGCCGACGATGACGGCGACGGCGGCCCCGCTGCGGTCAGCCGACTTCATCTGCGACTTCATCGACCGACCGTCGAAGGCTCGATCGGCGCGCAGCCCGGCTCGGCGCGCCTCGTCACAGATCGCCAACGCCGCCGCGCCGCCGGTGGTATCGACGACGAACATGTCGACCGCCGGCTCGCGGGCGTCGAAGACCGCTTCGTCGTCGCAGGCGAGCAAGGTCCGGTCGACACCGATGGCGAACCCGATACCGGGGGTCGGGGGGCCACCCAACGACTCGACGAGCCGGTCGTAGCGGCCACCGCCCCCGAGTGCGTTCTGGGCACTGTCGAGCGTGGCGCCGACGTACTCGAACGTCGTGCGCACGTAGTAGTCGAGCCCCCGCACCAGGCGAGGCGAGACCTCGTAGGGGATCGACAGCAGGTCGAGGCCGTCGCGCACGACCTCGAAGTGGGTCCGCGAGGCGTCGCCATAGAAGTGTTCGATGGTCGGTGCGGCGGCGATGATCGCGGCGTCCTCGGGGCGCTTGGAGTCGAGCACCCGCAACGGGTTGCGGGCCAGGGTGGCGACGCTGGCATCGGACAGCTCGGCGGCACGGGAGCCGAAGTAGGTGCGCAGCGCCTCGACGTAGGCGGCCCGCTCCCCCGGCTCACCCAGCGAGTTGAGCAGCAGCCTCACCTGTCGGAGGCCGAGCGACTGGAGGAAGTGCCAGCCGAGGGCGATCATCTCGACGTCGACCAGCGGGTCCTCGGTACCCAGCACCTCGGCGTCAACCTGGTCGAACTGGCGATAGCGACCCCGCTGGGGGCGTTCGTAGCGGAAGTTGGTCCCGGCAGTCCACACCTTCCACGGCGTGGCCGGACGATGCTGCACGAAGGCTCGGCAGACCGACGCCGTGAACTCGGGCCGTAGCGAGACGTCGCGGCCACCGTTGTCGGTGAAGCGGTACATCTCCTTCTGCACCACGTCGGTGGCCTCGCCGACGCGCTGGAACACCGCCGCGTCCTCGAGCAGCGGCGTGATGATCTGGCCGTACCCGGCCGCCTCGGCATGGCGGGCGAACCGGTCGACGAACCGTCGCACCCGGGCCGCTTCCGGCACCAGCACGTCACGCATCCCGGGGCTGGTCTGGAACGCAGGCACGGCCGACGAGGCTACCGGCGGGTGGAGATCGGGATGGTGAGCGCTGGGCGGATCGTCGGGGAGCGACGCCATGCGACGTCGCCCGTGTCGACCGTGCACTCACCGAGCCGTCCGAGCAGCCGCGGCTCGCCGGGCCGGGGGGCAACGGACTCGGTCAGGTCGCGCGAGGCTCGGCGTGTGGAGCACGAGTTCTGGCACGAACGGTGGACACAGGGACGCACGGGGTTCAACCAAGCCGCACCGCACCCGATGCTGGTCGAGCACTGGTCGGCGCTGGGCTGCCCGCCCGACCGAGCGGTGTTCGTGCCGCTGGCGGGCAAGACGATCGACATGGTCTGGCTGGCCGATCAGGGCCACCGGGTGATCGGCAACGAGCTCAGCCCGATCGCCGTCGAGCAGTTCTTCGACGAGCGCGGCCTCACCCCGGCACGCCGATCCGTACGGAGCTTCGAGGCACTCGACGCCGAACCCTACGAGCTGTGGTGCGGCGACCTGTTCGAGCTGACCGCCGCCGACCTCGACGGCGTGGGCGTGGTGTACGACCGCGCCAGCCTGGTCGCCCTACCGCCCGAGATGCGCCGACGCTACGCCGATCACCTCGCGGCCATCCTCCCCGACGCGTCGATCCTGCTGATCTCCTTCGCCTACGACCAGGCCGAGATGAACGGCCCGCCCTTCAGCGTCACCGCCGACGAGATCACCGAGCTGTTCGGCCACCGCTACCGGATCGAACGGGTGTCCGACATCGAGCAGTTCTCCGATCGCGTCGACCGACGCGAGCGGGGCCTCAGCGCCCCCCACGAGACCGTCGACGTCCTCCGCCCGCTTGGGTGACGTATCTGGCGATCCGGGGACCCCGTCGTCGTCGTCGTGAGCCAGCGGGGGTCAGCCGGCGGCCTTCGCCGCGCTGGGGTGGGCGCCGGCCCCGGGGATCAGGCGGTAGGCGTCGTAGACGGCATCGATCGACTTGATCGTGCGCAACACCGCAGCCAGGTGGCCCGGGTCGGCGAGCTCGAACTCGAAACGCATCTTGGCGACCCGATCGTTGCCGGTGGTGGTGTCGCAGGCGACGATGTTGACGTGATGGTCCGACAGGGCGTCGGCCACGTCGCGCAGCAACCGTGAACGGTCCAGCGCGACGACCTCGACCCCGGCGCTGAAGACCGCCCGCGATTGTTGGCCGTCCCAGTCGACGTCGATCAGCCGCATCGCCTGATCGCTCATCAACGACACGGCGTTGGCGCAGTCGGCGCGGTGCACGCTGACACCACGACCCCGGGTGACGAACCCGATGATCTCGTCGCCGGGCACCGGCGTGCAGCAATGCGCCAGACGCACCAACACGTCGTCGAGCCCTTCGACGTGGACCCCGCCGGTGTCGTCGGCGCTGCGATTCCGGCGCGGTCGCAGCACCGTCGCCGGCAGCTGCTCCTCGTCGAGTCCGCCACGGAACCCCCTCGCCACCCGCTGCGCCACCGAGCGCGCCGAGACGTGGTGCTCGCCGATCGCCGCCAACAGGGCGTCGAGGTCGACATAGCCGTGCTCGGCGATCACCGCGGTGAGCTGATCCGAGGTCCACATCCGCTGGACGGGCAGACCCTCGCGGCGTAGCTCCTCGGCCAGATCCTCGCGTCCGGCCTCGATCATGTCGAGCCGCCGTTCGCGGCTGAACCACTGGCGGATCTTGTTGCGTGCCCGCGGCGAGGCGACGAAGGTCAACCAGTCCTGGCTCGGGCCGGCCGACTCCACCTTCGAGGTGAAGATCTCGCACGTGTCGCCCGAGGTGAGCTGATGATCGAGCCCGACGAGACGACCGTTGACCCGGGATCCGATGCAGGCGTGACCAACCTCGGTGTGCACGGCGTAGGCGAAGTCGACCGGTGTCGACCCCAGCGGCAGCGCCACCACCCGCCCCTTGGGGGTGAACACGAAGACCTCGTCCTGTTCGAGATCGGTCTTCAGGCTCTGCATGAACTGTGCCGGGTCCGAGACCTCGGCCTGCCAGTCGATGATCCGGTTGAGCCAGTCGATGTCGTTGGACGGCGACCCGTCCTTGTACGCCCAGTGGGCGGCGACGCCCCACTCGGCCCGCTGGTGCATCTCGCGAGTCCGGATCTGCACCTCGATCGGCTTGCCCGACGGCCCGATGACCGTCGTATGCAAGCTCTGATAGAGGTTGAACTTGGGCATCGCGATGTAGTCCTTGAACCGGCCCACCACCGGACGCCAGCGTCCGTGGATGCACCCGAGCGCGGCGTAGCAGTCCTTCATCGAGTCGACGATCACCCGCACCGCCACCAGATCGAAGATGTCGTCGAACTCACGACCCTTGACGACCATCTTCTCGTAGATGCTCCACAGGTGCTTGGGCCGGCCGGTGACCTCGGCGGTGATCCCCAGCTCGGCCAGCCGGGCGCGCACCTCGGATACCGCGCTGGCCAGGAACACCTCTCGCTCGGGCGATCGCGAGCCGACGAGGTGGTCGAGCTCGGCGAATCGCTTCGGCTCCAGCGAGGCGAAGGCCAAGTCCTCGAGGTGCTGCTTGAGCTCCTGCATCCCCAGTCGGTGCGCCAAGGGGGCGTAGATGTCGAGCGTCTCCTGGGCGATGCGACGCTGCTTCTCCGCGGGCATCGCGGCGATCGTGCGCATGTTGTGCAACCGGTCGGCCAGCTTGATGACCAGCACCCGCAGGTCACGCGCCATCGCCACCAGCATCTTGCGCATCGTCGCTGCCTGCTGCGCCTCGCGCGAGTCGAACCGGATGCGCTCCAGCTTGGTGACGCCATCGACGATCACCGTCACCTCGTCACCGAAGTCGCGATGCACATCGTCCAGCGTGATCTCGGTGTCCTCGACGGCATCGTGCAGCAGCGCGGCGGCGATCGACGTCTCGTCCAGCCCGATGTCGGCGACGATCCGGGCGACCGCCAACGGGTGGTTGATGTAGCTCTCACCGCTCGAACGGAGCTGGTTGCGGTGGGCCTCGGCGGCGGCCTGGTAGGCGCGGTTGATGGTGGCGACCGGCGCCTTGGGATGGCGGCCCCGATAGCTCGCCAGCAACGGGATCAGCTCGGCCGGCGTCGCCGCCTCGTGGTGGCGACGCCACGGCAGGACACGGTCGACGGTTCCCATCGTCAGTAGCTCGCCAACACCTCGACCCGCTGCCCCGACAGTCGATCACGGCCGCCGAGCCCGTCGACCTCGAGCACCGCCCCGAATCCGACCACCGCGCCGCCCAGCGCTTCGACCAGCCGGACCGTCGCCTCGGCGGTGCCGCCGGTCGCCAACACGTCATCGATGACCAACACCCGATCGTCGGGATGGATCGCATCGCGATGGATCTCGAGCTTGTCGCGCCCGTACTCGAGCGAGTACTCCTCGCGCACCACCGCCCAGGGCAGCTTGCCGGCCTTGCGCACCGGGATGAACGACGCCGCCAGCCGATAGGCGATCGGTGCGGCGAAGATGAAGCCGCGCGACTCCACCCCGACGACGCGGTCGACCGTCTCGCCGGCAAAGCGCTCGGCGAGCGCATCGACGGCGTCGTGGAAGCGCTCACCCGATGCCAACAGCGGGGTGATGTCGCGGAAGCGGACACCCGGATCGGGGAAGTCCGGGACCTCGCGCACCAGCGCGCGCAGCCATGCCGCCGTGGCGTCGCGACCGGCGTCGCTGGCGGTGGTCATCGGTTCCCCGCTCATGAAGCGAGGATAACCGTCCTGACCTGCGTCGACCCGGCCTTCGTCGACCCGGCCCTCGAGGGTCGCGCGTCCTAGCGACGCTTCTTCTTGCGGGGTCGCGGCGCGTGGCTCAACAAGACGTCGGCGGTCGGCTCGACCCCACCCGTGGCGGCGGCGTCGGTCTCGGCGCCCTCGCCGTCGTGTTCGGCATCGGCCGACGCCGAACGCTCGGCGCGCCGGACACCTCGGCGGCGACCCGACGAGCGCACCCCGGCCAGGCCCGACACGACGACCTGACGCAGCTCGTCGTCCACCAGGTGACCTTGGCCGCGGCGGCGGCGCAGCTCGGGCGAGCGGGACTTCAGCCAGCCGAGCAGCGGCGTGGCGACGAACAACGACGAGTAGGCACCGGTGAGCATCCCGACCAGCAGGGCGATGGCGAACTCGCGCAGCGTCACCTGACCCAGCAGCCCGGCCCCGATCAGCAGCAGCGCCAGCACCGGCAGGGCCGACGACATCGTCGTGGTCAGCGATCGCAGCAGCACCTGGTTGGTCGACACGTTCACCAGGTCGGCGGCGCTCAGTCCGGCCGCCGCGATGCGACGCTCGTTCTCCTTCACCTTGTCGAACACGACGATCGAGTCATACAGCGAGTACCCGAGGATGGTCAGGAACGCGATGACGGTGGCCGGGGTCACCTCGAAGCCGAACACCGAGTAGATGCCGACGCTGATGACGACGTCGTGCACCATCGCCGCCAGCGCCGCCAGCGCCATCTCCCATTCGAACCGGAACGAGATGTACACCGCGATGAGGGCGAGGAACACGACCAGGGCGATGATCGCCTGCTTGGTGATCTCCCAGCCCCACGTGGAGCTGACCGAGGCCACGCTGACATCGGGGACCTCAACCCCGGCCGCCTCGGCCAGCGCCTCCTGGATCGCGACCCGCATCTCTTCGGGTTGGTCCTCCACCTGCACCTTGATGATCGAGCCGCTGTCGGACTGGCGCTCCTGGATCTTGGCGTTGTCCGCCTCGACCCCGTTGGCCTCGAGCACGCCGCGGGCCTCGTCGATGGAGAACTCGTCGGCGGGGACGTCCCAGGCGACGCCGCCCTCGAAGTCGATCCCCAGCGACAGCCCGCGCACCAGCAACGACACGATCGTGATGACGATGAACAGCGCCGACAACGCGAACCAGATCTTGCGGCGGCCCCAGAAGTCGATCGCCGTCTGGCCCAGCAGGAGCCGACGCAGCGAACTCTTGGCGATCGGGACGGCGGTGCCCGACGTCTCGACCGGGGTCGTCGTCTCCGTGCTCATGGCCGTCCCCCCGCCGTCGTGTCGGCAGCCGTCGTGTCGGCCGTCGCCGCACGCGGCACCTCGAGCCCGAAGGTGTTGCGCCGATCGAGCCAGCCCGTCCCCGTCGCCAGGACGACCGCCGGCCGGGTGAAGAACCACAGCACGATCACGTCGCACACCGTGGTGACGCCAAGGTACAGGGCGAACCCACGCACCGAGCCGACGCTGAGCACGAACAGGACCGCGGCGCCGATGGCCGAGACCAGGTTGGCGGCGAGGATCGTCCGCCACGTCGACGAGAACGCCCGCGGTGCCGAGTTCCGCAGCGTGCGACCGTGACGCACCTCGTCCTTGAGCCGTTCGAAGAAGATCACATAGCTGTCGACGGTCATGCCGATCGACACGATGATCCCCGTGACCCCGGCGAGGGTGAGGGCGTAGTTCGTCCACTCCGAGATCAGCGCCGCGGCCACGTAGACGAGCACCCCCCAGACCGCCATGCCGGCGAGCACGAGCAGCGTCAGCCAGCGGTAGAACACGACCAGCATCACCAGCACGAGGGCGATGCCGACCAAGCCGGCGATCACCGAGGCGTTCAGCGAGTCACGACCCAAGGTCGGCGACACGGTCTGCACGGTCGCCGGTTCGACCCGTACCGGGAAGGCACCGCGATCGATCACCCGCGCCAGCGAGCGGGCACCGCTCTCGTCGTTGCCCGAGATCGAGACCTCGCCGGCAAAGGTCGGCGTCTGCACGACCGGCGCCGTCTGGATCACCTCGTCGAGCACGATCGCCAGTTGCTGGCTGGGGCACTGCTCGCTGCGCTGGTAGCACGACGTGGCGACGGCGTTCCACGCCGCCTCGCCCGACGTCGAGAGGGTCGCCACGACCAGCCAACCTTCGCCCGAGCCGCTGAACTCCACCGAGGCGCTGTTGCGGTTGAAGATCTCCCCGCTCCCGGCCGACGGCCCGACCAGGCACTGGTCGCCATCGGTGGTGGGCAGCAGTTGCTGCATCCCGCCGGTGACGACGCTCGGGTCGATCAGCGGCGTCGTCGTCGCCGGCACCGCCGCATCGCCGCTGTCAACAGGGCCGGAGCTGTCGTCGGGCGCGGCGGAACCGCCGGTGGCGGTCGTGTCGTCCACCGGGGTGGTCGGTGTCGCGGCCCGGCGACCCGCGAACCCCGACGGGGTCGCATCGGCGTCGTCGCCCGGCACCGTCGCCCCGGAGGTGTCGCCGGTAGCGACGATCGTCGTCGGGGTGGTGGTGACCACGGTCGGGCCGACCCCGGCACCGATGGTCGTCGTCGTGGCAACCGTCGATCCCGTCGGCACCACCGGGTCGGTCGCCATGCCGAGGCCGCACGTGATCACCGGACGAAACGTCACGATGCCGGCGACGTCGACGGCGTCGAGCGCATCCTGCTGATCCTTGACCCCGGGCAGGTCGACGACGATGTTGGTCCCCTCGACACGAACGTCGGGCTCGGCGATGCCTCGCTGTTCGAGCTCGTCGCGGATCAGGTCACGGATCACCAGCAGGTCGTCGTCGCTGGCGCCGTCGTCGGGGCGCAGGATCACCGACACCCCGCCCTGCAGATCGAGCCCGAGCACGGGTCGCTGTCCCGTCACCAGCGTCGCGGTGAGGAGCCCGAGCGCCACCCCGACGATGGCGATCAGCGACCACCAGAGCCGACGACGGGTCATTCGTCGGCGGCGCCGTTGTCAGCGGTGCTGGGCTCGGATTCGTCACCGGTCTCGGCCGCGTCGCCGGCCGCCGTGCCACCGGCCGCGGCGTCGCCGGGCTCGCTGGTGTCGATCTTGCCCTGGATGGCGGCCCGCGCCATGCGGAGCTGCACGTCGTCGTCCACCTCGACCCACACCCGGTCGCCGTCGAAGCCGGTGATGAACCCGTAGATCCCCGAGTTGGTGATGATCTCATCGCCCACCTCGAGTCCCGACTGCATGTCCTGCTGCTCGCGCATCCGGCGGCGGTTGGGGCGGATGAGCACGAAGTAGGCCAGCAACGGGAGGGCCAGCAACGGCAGCATGCCGAGCAGGCTGCCACCCGAGCTCTGCTCTTCGGCGGCGAGGACGGTCAAGATGTGCATGGGAAGTTGCTCGCTGGGGCTGATCACGGGCGCGGACGACGTTCCGAACCGGCGCCGGAGCCTACCGAGGGCCCGTGCCAGCCGGGCGGAGGGTCACCCCCGACTGAGGATTCGAGCGGGTGGTCCACCGTTCGCGCCACGCTCGGCCCGCATCGCCCGCGTTCGCATGCGATGAAGAGGCCGTCATGATCGGTCGCCTCGCCGAGCGGCTCGGCTCCTCTAGGCCCAGACCGCCAACACGTCGGCGGCGAACGCCCCGGCCCGACCCTCGATGATCGCCGAGCGGAGATCACGCATGAGCTGCAAGGTCCAGGCCACGTTGTGCAGGCTGACCAGGCGCGCCGCCGTCGGCTCGCCGGTCGCGGTGAGGTGGCGCAGGTACCCGCGCGAGTGTCGGCGACACACCTCACAACGGCACGTCGGATCGAGCGGGTCGTCCTCGTCGGCATGGCGGGCCGCCTTGACGTGGACCCTGCCGGTGCTGGTCAACGCCGTGCCGTGGCGGCCGAGCCGGGTCTGCATCACGCAGTCGAACTGGTCGACACCGGCGAGCACGGCTTCGACCAGCGACGCCGGGTCGCCGACGCCCATCAGATAGCGCGGCTGGTCGGTTGGCAGATGGGCCACCGCGGCGGCGAGCGCCGGGAGCATCTCGGCGCGTGTCTCACCGACCGACAACCCCCCGATGCCATATCCGTCGAAGCCCAGTTCGGCGGTTCGTTGCGCGCTCTCGACCCGCAACCCCTCGTCGACACCGCCCTGGACGATGCCGAACAGCGACTGGCCCGGCCGGTCGTGCGTCGCCCGCGCCCGTGCCGCCCACGCCGCGGTGCGTTCGGCGGCGCGCCGCACCACCTCGGGCGGGCTGGGCAGCGGCGGGCACACGTCGAGCACCATCTGGATGTCGGCGCCCAACAGTTGCTGGGTCCGCACGGCCGACTCGGGGGTGAAGCGGTGGGTCGAGCCGTCGTAGACCGAACGGAACGTCACCCCGTCGTCGTCCACCTTGGGGTCCAGCGAGAACACCTGGAAGCCGCCGGAGTCGGTGAGCGTGAGCCCATCCCAACCGGCGAAGCTCGCGAGCCCGCCAAAGCGGGAGACGACCTCGGCCCCGGGACGCAGCATCAGGTGATAGGTGTTGCCGAGCACGATCTGGGCGCCCAACGCGTCGTAGTCCGCCGCGCTGAGGTACTTGATCGCACCGCGCGTGCCGACGGGCATGAAGCACGGGGTGACGTAGCACCCACGGGCGGTGTGCACCGTGCCGGCGCGCGCCCCGCCATCGGTGGCATCGAGGTCGATGGTCAGTCGGTGCAAGCCCGGGACGGTACCGGCGTCACGCGGCGTGGCGATCCAGGAGCATGGCGTCGCCAAAGGACAAGAAGCGGTAGCCGGTGGCGAGCGCGGTGGCATACAGGTTGCGCCACCGCGGCCCGACGAAGGCGTCGATCATCACCAGCAGGGTCGTGCGCGGCAGATGGAAGTTGGTCATCAGCACATCGACGACCTCGAAGGACCGGCCCCGATGCAAGAACAGCTCGGTGCGACCGGCCAACGACCCACTCGCCGCCGCGCTCTCCAGCGCCCGCACGCTGGTGGTCCCGACCGCCACCACCCGCTCCGCCGCCTCGACGGCGGCCCACGTCTCGGGCGGTACGAGGTAGCGCTCGCTGTGCATCCGGTGATCGAGCGGGTCGGCGGCGGCGATGGGTTGGAAGGTGTCGAGACCGACCACCAGTTCGACGGGGGCGATGGCGACGCCGCGGGCAGCGAGGCGGTCGATCACCGCCGGTGTGAGGTGGAGCCCAGCGGTCGGTGCGGCCGCCGAGCCGGGCTGGCGGGCATACACCGTCTGATAGCGGTCGGCGTCGGCCAGGCGGGTGTGGATGTAGGGCGGTAGCGGCATCTCGCCCACCTCGGTGAGCGTCGCCAGCGGGTCGCCAGTGGCGAGCAGGTGGACCTCGAACGTGTCGCCGGTGGGCAGACGCTCACCGACGCTGATGACTCCGGGCCCGTCGGTCGCGTGGAGGATCTCGCCGACCTTGAGCTTGCGGCCGGGGCGCACCAGCGCCTCCCAGGATCGCCGATCGGGCGAACGGGCCTCGAGCAACAGCACCTCGGCCGCCCCGCCGCTCGCCCGACGGAGCCGAAGCCGGGCGGGCAGGACCTTGGTCTCGTTGACCACGACCACATCGCCGGGCCGCAGGATCTCGGCCAGCGCGGCGACCGTGCGATGCTCGGGCGGCGCGCTGCCGCGGTCGACCAGCAGGCGGGCCGCGTCGCGTGGCTCGACCGGCACCTGGGCGATGCGCTCGTCGGGCAGCCCGTAGTCGAACTCCTCCAACCGCACCCGTTTCAGGCTACGGCGACGGCGTGACTGCGAGCCCGGTGTGCCAGCATCCCGCCATGGCCAACCAGCGCACCGACCGGCTTTCGCTCGACGACGGCACGATGGACGTCCACGTCTGGTTGCCCGAGTCGGGTCACGGTCCCGGCCTGGTGCTGATCCAGGAGATCTTCGGCGTCGGCCCGTACATCCGCGACGTCGCCGCCCGCCTGGCCGACGCCGGCTATGTGGTCGCGGCCCCCGACGTGTTCTGGCGGTTCGCCCCCGGCTGGGAGTCGGGTCACGACCCGGCCGGCCTCGAGGCGTCGATGGCCCAGGCCGCCAATCTCGACCCGGAGACCGCGGTCGCCGACTGCGTCGCCACGCTCGGGCACCTTCGTTCGTTCGCCGCCCCAGCCGGGGTGATGGGCTTCTGTCTCGGGGGCACCTTGGCGTGCGGGGTCGCCGTCACCGCCGACCCCGCCGTCTGCGTCGCGTATTACGGCTCGGGTGTACCGGCGATGGTGGGTCAGCTCGACCAGATCGAGTGCCCGACGTTGTTCCACTTCGGCAGCGACGACGCCTTCATCCCCGGCGAGGGCGTGGAGGCGCTGTCGGCCGCCATCGACGGGCGACGTGATCTGGTCCTCAACGTCGAACAGGCCGGTCACGCGTTCGACAACCACCACAGCGAGATGTTCTACGCCGAGGGGGCGGCCAGAGCGGCGTGGGCCAAGACGACGGCCTTTCTCGCACAACACCTGCCCACCGGATGATCACCGCCGCCGACCGATGGCGCCGGGCGGGCGTCGTCGGGACGCTGGTGCTGGTGCTGGCGGCCTGCTCCGGCGACGCCGACCCGACGAGCGCGACGACCACCACCAGGGCGACGAACCCCAAGCCGGCGACGACCGCGATGCCGACGGTCGACACGACGCTGCCACCGACGACCCAGCTGGTCGCCACCACGATCGCCCCCCAACCAGCCGTCACGGGTCTCGACGGCCTGCTGGTCGGACCCGACGACGTCCCGTTCGTCGCCACGGTCGTCGCCACCCCGGCGCCGACGACCGTCTGTCGGGCCGCGGTGGCGACGCCGGCGATGGATTCCCGAGGGCAGTCGCTGACCGACCCCACCGGGGCGATCGCGGTGTCGACACTGGTCGAGGTGTACGCCAGCCCCGAGGTCGCCGCGCGGGCCTGGGCCGAGCGGACCGACATCGTGTCGCGATGCGACTGGAGCCTCGAGCTGCCCGGACAGACCCGACCCACCCAGACCGAGGGTCGGCTGACCGACAGCCCCGGGCTGGTGGCCGGGCTGCCCGAGTGCGCCGGCGCGGTGACCGCCGGGGCCGTCCGCATCACAACCGACAACCAGCCGGTGACCGAGCGGCGCGAGGTCGTCATGGCGATCGCGATCTGCCGCGACATGATGACCAGCGTCCGGATCGATCTGCTCGATCAGCTTCCGGTCGACCAGCTGGCCTGGATCGGCCCGCTCGTGATGACCCAGCTGTCCCGGGTGGCGGCGGCGGCGTGAGCCGGCGTGCTCAGCGGTCGCGCAAGCCCTTGCCGGCTCGGATCTTGTCGGCGCACCGCTCGATCCGACCGTTGCGGGTGGCGACCTGTTTGGCGTCGGAGAAGTAGAGGTTGTACTCCCGTTGACGGCCCGGCGTCAGCGAACGAAACGCCGTTTCGAACGTGGCGTCCGCCTCGAACCTCGCCAACAACTCGTCGACCAGCACCGGTTCGGGGGCCGGGCCGATCTCGAGGCCCGCCTCCTCCACCTCGATCGCCTGGCCGACGAGGCGGGTCACGGTGCCGGCGAGCCGCTCGACGTCACCGACCGATCGAAAGCAGATCCGCATGGCCGAGCGCGAGTTGCGACCCTGTGGTTCGAGGACGCCGTCGGGATCGTCGACGAGCGCGCCCTTGAAGAACATCAGCGCCAGGAAGGCCTTCATCTCTTGCACGATGGCGATGTTCGAACCGTCGTGCGTGTAGCACGGCTTGCCCCACTTCAGCTCCTCGGTGAGCCCCGGCTCGGTCAGCAGCGGACGGAGCGCGGCGATCTCTTCGGGCCATCGCGTCGAGCGCCGGAGGTACGCGTCCACCTTCGGGTTCGTCGACACCGGCCCTCCTGTTCAGCCCCGAGATGACGGTACCCGCGGCGGCGCGGGTCAGGCGACGGCCGGCATCGGCGGCACGTGGTGCGTCTCCAACACGGCGCCGTCGACGCGACCCAGCGCACGCTCGCGCGCGACGGTCGGCGCGCCGGTGTCGGCGAGCACGTCGAGCACGAGGTGATCGAGACCCGACTCGTGGGCGGCGCGAACCGCGGCGGCGACGGCCGCCTCGTGACGCGCGAGACCATCGGCGGCGACCAGCCGGCACAGACGTTCGAATTCGGGGGCGAGGCTGGCGGCCACGATGGCTCCTTCCGGGCGGTGGGGTACGCCGATGACGCTACTGAACTGCTTCGATAATGAGAAGCGACTGTTCACCCCTTAATCAATCAGTTATCGTGATGCCTGATGGACACCTTGCGGAACCTCGAGGTCCGTCACTTGATCGCGTTGGACGCCGTCGCCCGTCTGGGAAGCTTCGGACGGGCCGCCGCCGAGCTTGGGTACACCCAGAGTGCGGTCAGCCAGCAGATCGCGGCGTTCGAGCGGCTGCTCGACGGCTCGCTGTTCGACCGCCCCGGCGGACCACGTCCGGTCACGCTGACCCCGCTTGGTGAACGCATGCTCGATCACGCGCGTTCGCTCATCGGGCGGGTCGAACAGACCGCGGTCGATCTCGACAGCTTCCGCGACGGCCGGACCGGCCGGCTGCGCATCGGGACGTTCGAGTCGATCAACACGGCGCTACTGCCGGGGCTGATCGCCGACCTCCTCGCCGAGCGCCCGGGCGCCGACATCGAGCTGCGCGACAACGTCGCGGGCGATCATCTGGTGGGGTGGCTGCGCGACGGCCACGTCGACGTGTCCTTCGTCATCGGCGCCAACGGCGACCCCGGCGAGCTGGATTCGGTGTCGCTGCTCACCGACCCCTACCTGGTCGTCGGGCGCGCCGGCGATCTGCCCGACCGGGCCCTGACACCCGACGACCTGTCGGGCGTGCGGATGATCGGCGATGTCGCCGACGTGCTCTCCAGCCGGCTCGACGACGATCTCCGCGCCCAGGGCATCGAACCGAACTACGTCTTTCGCACCCCCGACAACGGGGCGCGGATGGCGATGGCCAAGGCCGGGCTCGGTGTCGCCATCCTCCCGCGCATGGCCATCGATCGCGACGATCCCGCGCTCGCCATCAGACCCTTGGCGACCGAGCTCGAACCACGCGACATCCGCGTCGGCTGGATGGCTCGCCGCACGCTGTCGCCGTTGGCCGCCCGGTTCGTCGTGCTCGCCTGCGAACGCTGCGGGGTCGTGGCCCCTGTCGACCTGACCGGCTGAGCCCAGAGGCTCAGTCGAAGAGCCCGCGCTGGTGTTCGGGTGCCGGCACCGCCAGCCCGAGGTGCTCGTAAGCAGCCGGCATCGCGATGCGACCGCGCGGGGTGCGGGCGATCAGGCCCTGCTGGATCAGAAACGGCTCGTAGACGTCCTCGACGGTCTCGGGCTGCTCGCCGACGGCGATCGCGACCGTCGAGAGCCCGACCGGGCCGCCACGGAACTGCTGGCACAGCGCTCCCAGCACGGCCCGGTCGACCTTGTCGAGCCCGCGGTCGTCGACACCGAACACCCGAAGCCCACGACGGGCGGTGTCGGCGTCGATGTCACCGTCCCCCTTCACCTCGGCGAAGTCACGCACCCGGCGCAGGAGCCGGTTGGCAATGCGCGGGGTGCCACGCGACCGGCGGGCGACCTCCCATGCGCCGTCGGCGTCGATGTGCACGTCGAGGATCCCGGCCGCCCGTACGACGATCGCCTGCAGTTCGTCGTCGTCGTAGTAGTCGAGCCGGGCCACCAAACCGAACCGGTCGCGCAATGGACCGGTGATCATCCCCGTCCGCGTCGTCGCGCCAACGAGCGTGAACGGCGGCAACGTCAGGCGGATGCTCGACGCCGCCGGGCCCTTCCCGACGACGATGTCGAGCTGGAAGTCCTCCATCGCCGGGTAGAGGATCTCCTCCACGGCGCGCGACAACCGGTGGATCTCGTCGACGAACAACACGTCGTGCTCGTCGAGCTTGGTGAGGATGGCGGCCAGGTCGCCCGCTCGCTCCAGCGCCGGGCCCGACGTGACGTGCAGCGCGACCCCCATCTCGGCGGCGACGATGCCCGCCAGGGTGGTCTTGCCCAACCCGGGCGGACCGGCGAACAGCAGATGGTCAACCGCCTGGCTGCGGCGGCGAGCGGCCTCCAAAACGATGTCGAGATGTTCCTTGAGCTCGCGTTGGCCGACGAACTCGGCAAGGTGGCGCGGCCGGAGTCCGAAGTCGGCCGCCTCCTCGGTGTCGCTGCCGACGCCGGGGTCGAGGAACTCGTCACGCACGTCGCGCTCCCAGCGCCTTGAGCGCGTCGCGCAGCAGTGTCGGTGCGTCGGTCCCGCCGGGCAGCTCACGCATCACGTCGCGGATCTCGTCGGGCTGATATCCCAGCCCGGCCAACGCCTCGCGAACGTCACCGAGGGTCGAGCCACCGGCAACGCCGGCGGGCCCGCCGACGGGGTCGAGCACCGGCAACGACAGCCGACTCTTCAGCTCGACGAGCAGCCGCTCGGCGGTCTTCTTGCCGACCCCCGGCACCAGCGTGAGCGCGGCCAGATCGCCGTCGCCGACGATGTCGATCAGTGTCGCCGGCGGATGGGTGGCCAGGATCGCCATCGCCATCGCCGGCCCGATGCCGTGGGTCCCGATCAGCTGGTGGAACGTGACGCGCTCGTCGCGGGTGGCGAAGCCGTAGAGCGTCTGGGCGTCTTCGCGGATGTGGTGATGGACGTGCAGGAACACCGTGGTGGTCGGTTCGAGCTCGGCCATCGTGCGCGGCGTGACCGTGACGAGATAGCCGACGCCACCCGCCTCGACCAGCACCGTGCCGTCGAGATCGCGCTCCAGCACGGTGCCGCGAAGCGAGCCGATCATCGTCGATCACCCGCCACCGCCCGCAGCCGGGCGGTCATCGGGGCCATCGCCAGATGGCACAGGGCCAGCGCCGCAGCGTCGGCGGCGTCGGCGGGTTTCGGCGGCGCGCCCAACCGGAGCCGGGCCTGGACCATCGTCTGCACCTGCTCCTTCGCCGCCCCGCCCCAGCCGGCGACGGCGTCCTTGACCTGGTTGGGGGTGTACTGGGCGACATCGCACCCGGCCGCCGCCGCCTCGGCGAGGGCCAGCCCGCTGGCCTGCCCGACGCTCATCGCGGTGCGCACGTTGACCTGGAAGAACACCGCCTCGACGGCGACCGCCGCCGGTCGGAACTCCTCGATCAGACTGACGAGCTCGGCCTTCAGCGCCGCCAACCGCTGCGGAAGCGGGTCACTCGCCGGGGTTCGGATGACGCCCAGCGAGACGGCGGTGACGTCGGTAGGGCCGGCTCCATCGACGACGGCGTAGCCGCAGCGGGTCAATCCCGGGTCGATCCCGAGGATGCGCATCGGCCCGGAGGCGGCGCGCCGGCCGACGGCGTTGGCGAACACAGGTTCGAATTGTAGGTGTCGCCCGGCGGTGAATGTCGGATGCTCACCCCCGCTTCGCTCAGCCCGAGAGGCTGACGCCGCGGAACTCGGGCTTCCCGTGGATGTAGGTGATGAAGCCGGTCAGCGTCCCGTCGTGCACATACACACGCTGGAAGGAGTACACCGGCACATCCATCGCCTCCTCGACGATCAGTCGGCTCAGCTCGTGGAACACGGGCGCCCGCTCAACCACGTCGGCGCTCTCCGCGCTCTGGGCGATCAGCGCCTCGATCTCCGGTGTCGAGTGGCCGCCGGGGTTGGAGAACGAATCCGCCGAGAACATCTGGTAGACGGTCTGCCACGGGTCGGGGCGGCAGGCGCATCCGAACACGGCGGCATCACTCTCCTCGCTGGCGAAGAAGAGTTCGGTGGACTGGGCGGGGTCGACCTGGCGCAGGTTCATCGTGACGCCGACATCTGCAAAGTAGGCCTGTACGGATTGGGCGAGCACCACGACCGACGGCAACGTCGGCACGATCGCTTCGAACTCGAAGCCATCGGGCAGACCGGCCTCGGCGAGCAGCGCCCGGGCACGATCGGGATCGTATGGGTAGAAGTCGAGCGGCGTGTCCGGGTCGTGAGCCCAGTAGCCGTCGGGGAACGGTTGGAGAACCGGGGTGTAGTACCCATTGCCGAGCGATTCGGCCATCGCGACCCGGTCGATCGCGATGTTCAGAGCCTGGCGCACCCTGACGTCGTCGAAATGCGACTTCGTCCGGTTGAGCTGGACCTGTAGGTACTGCAGCTGATTTCCCGAGATGATGGAGAGCCCAGCCCCTTCCGCCGACTCGACTTCGTTCGGGGTGACCTCGGCGGCATCGAGCTGCCCCGACTGGACCGCGTTGTATCGAGTCTGCGGATCGGACTGCGTGACGATGACGATCTCGTCCAAGAGCGCCGCGGCCGGGTCCCAATAGTCCTCAAAGCGCTCGTAGCGAACCTCGGCGCCCGGCACGTACTCGACGACGCGGTACATGCCGGTTCCGACCGGCTGGGAGTCGAGGTCGGTGTCAAACGCGGCCGGGCTGATCATCATCCCTGGGCGGTCGCTCAGCACCCCGAGCAACGCGCCGCCGGGGGCCGAGAGGTGCAGCCGAGCGTGGAGCGGGTCGACGACCTCGACGGTGTCGATCAACGACAGATCGGACGCCGCCGCGGACCCTTCGAGCGTCTGGCCCCGCTCGATATTCGCCCGCACCGCTTCGGCATCGAAGGGCGTCCCATCATGGAACAGCACCCCCTCACGCAACGTGAGGTCGAGCGTCAGACCATCCGCCGAGAGCTCCCACTCGATGGAGAGCCCGGGCACTGGATCGCCTTCCGGAGACTGGTGGATGAGACGATCGTAGGTTGGGGCGAGCTGCGTGATGTCCTGGCTCGAGGAGGCGAGGTGTGGATCGAGGTGCGTGGGGGCGACGCCCCACCCGAACCGCAGGACGCCACCGGGTGTCGAACCGTCTCCGGCGCTGACCCCCGCTGTGTCCGGCGGCGTGGTCGCATCGACGGCTCCCGACGCCGCGATGACCAGCGCGGCGGCGACGCCTGCCAACGCCCGGCGTGACCGCCTCGACCGTTCCCCGGCGGTCGAGGGCTGACTCGTCCCCTTGAACATGGCTACCTCCCACTCGGCCAGTTCGAATGAGATACAGTTAATGCAGACGCATGCCGCGAGCGTCAAGTTGTAGCGGCCAATTGAGCGGCGACGTTCCGGGATTTCCGTCACCATGTTCAAACAGTTGCTTGACAGAGCGACGACGGGCCGATGAGACTTCAGTGGTCCGGGGGCGGCGGCGATCGCCACCTGGCGCCGCCGAGGCGGTGACGAGGAGCGAGCGGGGGAGGCGACACCATGCCAAACGACACCTACACGTCCAAGAGCCCGCAGCGGCCGACGGTGGCGGCGGACGGGCAGGTCGCCACGCGGCGTTCTGCCACAGGGCCGCTCACGGGGATCCGGGTGGTCGAGATGGCGGGGATCGGGCCCTGCCCGTTTGCCGGGATGATGCTCGCAGACATGGGGGCCGAGGTCGTGCGAATCGACCGGCTGGAGGCGCCGGTGGTGTCGATCCCGGAGGACCATGACCTGCTCAATCGCGGCAAGTCCTCGATCGCCGTGGACCTCAAACACGGCGAGGCCACCGAGATCATCCTCGACCTTGTCGAGCATGCCGACGTGTTGATCGAGGGGTTCCGGCCCGGGGTCATGGAACGGCGCAACCTCGGACCCGACGAGTGCGCGGCCCGCAACCGGCGCCTCGTGTACGGGCGGATGACGGGCTGGGGACAGGACGGCCGCCTCGCCTCCGCCGCCGGCCACGACGTCAACTACATCGCGTTGAGTGGCGTGCTCGACCAGATCGGGCGAGAGGGTGACCGTCCGCTGCCCCCGTTGAACCTCGTCGCCGACTTCGGAGGTGGCGGGATGTTGCTTGCCTTCGGCGTCGTATCCGCGCTGGTCGAGCGGGCGGGCTCGAACCTCGGCCAGGTGGTCGACGCGGCGATGATCGACGGCTCAGCGTTGCTGATGACATCGATCTTCGGGATGCTCGCGGCCGGCGGATGGAACCTCGAGCGAGGGACCAACACGATCCCCGCCGCTCCCTTCTACGACGTGTACGAGACCGCCGATGGCCGGTACGTGGCCCTCGGGAGCATCGAGCCGCAGTTCTGGGCGGCAGCCGTCAACCTGCTCGACCTGCCGGCGTCGGACGTCGGTGCGCAGCACGATCGATCGCGCTGGCCGGAGTTGCGCACGCACGTCGCTGAGGCGATCAAACGTCGAACGCGTGACGAGTGGGAGCGACTCTCCAACGGCGTCGACGCCTGCCTGGCGCCCGTCCTCACGATGGTCGAAGCGACGGCGCATCCACACCACGTTGATCGACAGACGTTCACCGAGGTCGGCGGAACGGCACAGCCAGCACCCGCTCCGAGGTTCAGCCGTTCGGGCGTCGGTGACGTCCACGCCCCACCGAGACGTGGCGCGCACACCGACGACGTGCTGCGGCAGCTCGGCCGAACCAAGGCCGACATCATGTCGCTCCGCGATCGTCGGATCGTCGCCTAAGGAAGCGGGGTCAGCCCGGTCGACGACCGAACTCGCCGATCAGCTCGCCAAACGACACGTCTCGATCGACCCGGGGTTCGGCCGGGAGACCGAGTACTCGTTCTCCGATGATGTTGCGCTGGACCTCGTCGGAGCCGGCAGCGATCCGGTAGCCGGGAGCTCCGTTGACGTACTCGGACCACGCGAACGTGCCCCACTCTCGCGTGTCGGCCACCAGCCGCGGGCCGAGCAGTGCGCTGACGACGCGAGTCGTCTCACGCATCGCCTCGGTACCGGCGAGCTTGCCGATCGAGCCTTCCGGCCCGGGGGTCTGGCCGGCGCGCACGCCAGCGGCGACGCGCTGGTTCGTGAGCCGGAGCACCGTGAGAGTCGTGTAGAGCGCGGCGAGCCGTTGGCGAACGACCGTGTCGCCGGTGACACCGAGGTGTTCGGCGAGGGCGCGAACCCGCGACCATCCGCCCGGCCGCTCGCCGCCGGCGCCGGCAGCCCGCTCGAAGCCGAGTGTGGTCATCGCGACCCGCCAACCGTCGCCGACACCACCGAGCCGCATGTCGTCACCGACGCGGGCTCCGTCGAAGAAGACCTCGTTGAACGAGGCCCCACCGGTCATCTGCCGAAGTGGACGGGCCTCGACGCCGGACGTCCGCATCGGGACGATGAACGCGGTCAGCCCTCGATGTTTGGGGACGGCCGGGTCGGTGCGGCAGATGATGTAGCCGAACTCGGCGTACTGGGCACCCGATGTCCACACCTTCTGGCCGTGGATCACCCACTCGTTTCCATCTCGAACGGCCCGAGTCGAAAGGCGCGCGAGATCCGAACCGGCGCCGGGCTCGGAGAACAGCTGGCACCACATCTCGTCGGTTCGACGCAGCGGCCGCAGATACCGCTCGCGCTGTCGATCATCCCCCCACGCGCGGATGGTCGGACCGACCAGCTCGAGCGTGATCGCGATGGACTCGTGAGTGGGCGGGGTCGCGAACTGGGCTTCTTCTCTGGCAAACGCCCGGGCGTACTCCCGCCCTAGACCGGCCCCACCATCCTCGACCGACCAATCGATCGACCCGTACCCCGCGTCGGCCTTTCGTCGATGCCACGCCCTAGCGTCGTCGATCAGTGCACGCTCTTCGGCAGCGGACAGACTGTGCAACAAGGCCACCGAGTCGGAACCCGAGCCCCACCCGTCGGTCGGTGCCGCCCGACGGGGCAGGTTCGCGGCCAACCACTCGCGCGCCCGCGCCGCGTACTGGTCGATGTCGGGCCCTGATGCCTTGGTCACCGCGGCTCCTTGGGGTTGCCGGCTGGGCCGACGTACTCGGCCAGTTCGATCACTCGACCGGCGCCGTTCACCCGCCCGACGACACACGCGACGACGTCGAGCGGCTCGCCGCTCGGGAGCGTGGACATCACGCGGTGCTCCTCGACAAAGCCGCCGTCGAAGATCGAGCGACGAACGTCGACGTAGCGGTGGTCACCGAACCGCTCGCGCAGACGCCCGAGCTTGGGAAGCAGCTCGGCCAACGGTCCGGACGACACACCGTTCTTCGAGAAGACCGCCGCGGGGTCGCAGCAGTCTCCGATGGTGGCAGCGTCGTTCGCCTCGAATGCCCGAAAGAGCCGCTCCGCGAGGCCGTCAATGGCCGCAGCGTCCGTCATGGTCCCCTCCCCACGATCCGGGACGCCCGTGACACCTCTAACGAGAGCGCCTTCACGTCCCAAACGATTGATTTCAATTCGCATACATGTTAGTCTTCGGCTCAGCCGGGGGGCGAACCGACCGTGGGGGCGGTTCTGCGGAGTTCGACCCGCCTCGATATCGACTCGCTCCGTCACGGGAGTCTCTGGGGGGATGGATATGAACACCTTGCGGACAGCGTCGCTGCGACGCCTCGCGGCCACGGCGATCATCGGCGTGTTGGGCATCACCACCGCCAACGGCGTCGCGGGAGCGACCCCCGGCGCCGTCGTCGCCGACAGACCGGGACAGACGCTGCGCAGCCCGGACGACGAAGGCAGCGGAACGCTCCGGTTCGGCTACCACCAGGCGCTGTCGAGCGGCTTCGACCCACATCTCGCGATGGTCAGTCAAGACACCGGCTGGCTCGCTCCGGTCTACGAACCGCTGATCCTCGAGCGGCCCAACGGCGAACTCGCTCCGGGGCTGGCGACGTCGTGGGAGTTCACCGACGACAACACCGCGTTGCTGCTGCATCTTCGAGACGGAGTCGTCTTCCACGACGGCGCCACCCTCGACGCCGAGGTGGTCAAGGCCAATCTCGACCGCGCCGCCACCATCGAGGGATCGGCCGTCGTGTCGATGCTCGCTCCGGTGGAGTCCGTCGAGGTCGTCGACCCGATGACGGTGCGCCTCAGTCTGAACCAACCGGCGGCAACTCTGCCGCGTGTGCTCGCCGACCGACCGGGAATGATCATCTCGCCCGACTCGCTCGACGACCCCGACCTGGCGGCGAACCCCGTGGGTGCTGGCATGTACCGCCTCGTGGATTGGCGACCCGGTGATCGAGCGGTCTACGAGCGCTTCGACGGATACTGGGACCCGGAACAGAACCCGCTCGCCTCACTTGAGGTGATCCTGATGGCGGACTCCCCGACCCGGCTGAACGCGCTGCGCAGCGGCCAGATCGACGCCGCATTGCTCGATCCGCTCGAGTTCATCGAGGCTGACGGAGCCGGCCTGGTGACCGAGGAGTTCGACACCACGTCCGTGTACATGGTGCAGTTCAACCGCACCAAGTCCGAGTTCGGCGATGTCCGGGTGCGCCAGGCAATGAACTACGCCGTGGACCGCGCGTCGCTCGCCGAGGCGATCTTCTTCAGCCTCGCGACACCGTCGGCGCAGTACTACCCGGCTGCCGCCAGCGTCGGTCATGTCGACGGGCTCGACGATCGCTACCCCTACTCCCCCGACGACGCTCGTCGCCTACTCGACGAAGCCGGCCTTCCCGACGGCTTCGACTTCGAGATGATCGTGCCGAACTCGCCACTGTTCCAGCTCATCGGCCAAGCACTGCAGGCGCAATACGCCGAGGTCGGGATCACGATGAACATCCGCACGCTCGACACGGGCACGATCGGGCAAGCGTTCTACGTGGACGAGGAGAGTGACGCTCAGATCGGGCTGTCGCCGGGCCGTTCCGACCCGGCGATGATCGGTCAGATCTTCTTTACCGACATCCTGTCGAACCCCGGTTCCCAGCTGATCGACTCGGTCACCGCGGCGTACGACGCGTCGATGATCCCGGCACCCGAAGCCGAGCGGGCGGTCGTACTCGATGATCTCATGACCGCCACTGTCGAAGAAGCGGGCCAAGTGGTGCTCGTGCAGATCCGCGGCCTCGTCGGCTCGACCGACGCCGTCACCGGCTTCAACTGGTCGATTGCCGGCAAGCCCGACTTTCACGGCACCGCCATGACAGACGGGTGACCATGTCGAAGGAGCCGGTCTGCCCACCGCGTGGAGCGACCGGTGCGGCAACATCACCACGCGGACCTGCCGGTCCGAGATCGGAGGCTGACGATGCTTGAGGACTACCGGGTTGTCGATCTGACCGACGAGCGTGGCTCGATCGCTGGACACATCCTCGCCACCCTTGGTGCCGACGTGACCCTCGTCGAGCCACCGGGAGGCTCGAGCGCCCGTCGCCGGGGCCCGTTCGTCACGACCTCAGCCCCGACGCACGAGCGATCACTCACGTTCTGGGCCTGGAACCGCGGCAAGCGCGGGGTCATGCTCGACGCCACCACGGCCGCCGGCCAGGAGGCCTTGGACCGTCTGGTGGCCGGTGCGGACGTTGTCATCGAGTCCGGCGCACGCCCGGTGGACCTCGACATCTGGCGTGCCCGACACCCCTCGCTGGTGACGGTGTCGATTTCGGCGTACGGCGAGCGCGGACCAAAGGCCGGGTGGCCGGCGACCGACCTCACCGCGCAGGCGGCCGGTTGCCAACTCGCGATCTCGGGCGACGAGGATCGAGCGCCCGTTCGGACCGCCGTGCCCCAAGCGTTCCTCCACGCCTCGTCCGATGCCGCATGTGGTGCGCTGCTGGCGCTGGCCGAGCGCTCCGCGAGCGGCCGGGGCCAACATGTCGAGGTCAGCGCGATGCGCTCAATCATGCAGGCGACACAAAGCCAAGCACTGGCCGTGCCGCTTGGCGCGGCCGCCGCCCAGCGCGTCAGCGGTGGGGTGAAGACGGGCGGCCTCGACATCAAGCTGCTGTGGCCCTGCCGCGACGGCTACGCGTCCGTGACGTTTCTGTTCGGCTCCTCGGCTGGACCGTTCACGAAACGGTTGATGGACTGGATCCACGAGGAGGGCTTCTGCGACGACGCGACTCGCAACAAGGACTGGCTGGACTACGCCAACCAACTTTACGACGGGCGCGAGCCGATCTCGGAGTACAACCGCCTCAAGGAGATCGTCGCAACGTTCTGCGCGACGAAGACCAAGGCCGAACTTCTCGATGCCGCCTGTGAGCGCTCGCTGCTGATCGCGCCGGTGTCAACACCGTCGGACCTGCTCGATAACGCACAGCTGAATCATCGCGGCTACTTCGAGATGGTGCATGACGAGGCCGTCGCTGCCGATCCGGTGCCAACCCCAGGCTCGTGGTTCTGGTCGTCCGCCCTCGACAAGATTCGACTTGGGCGTGCGCCGCGTCTTGGCGAGCACAACGACGATCTGAGCGCCGTCCCGAGACGCGCTGTCGACCGCCCGGATGCCCCCAGCACCACCCGTCGACCGCCGCTGGACGGTGTGAAGGTCCTGGATCTGAGTTGGGCGATGGCGGGACCGGCGATCACCCGGGCGATGGCCGACTTCGGCGCTGACGTCATCCGGGTCGAGACCACGAATCGGCTCGACGTCGCTCGAACGATCGGGCCGTTCGTCAACGACCAGCCAGGCAATGACGCTTCGGGTCTGCTGTTCAACATGACCGCTGGAAAGCGCAGCGTCGGCATCAATTTGCGTCGAGACCTCGGGCGCGGCGTCCTCGACGACCTCGTACGGTGGGCCGACGTGGTGGTCGAGTCGTTCTCCCCGACGGGCAGGAGGGCCCTCGGACTCGACTACGAGCGGCTCTCCGAGATCCGTCCAGGGCTCGTGATGCTGTCGACCTGCCTGTGTGGACAGACCGGCCCGCTCGAACGGTACGCCGGCTTCGGGACGATGGGATCGTCCCTCGGTGGCTTCGTCCACATGACCGGCTGGCCGGACAGGCCACCCTGCGGACCCTTCGGCGCCTACACGGACTATCCGTCACCTCGATTCGCGCTGTCGACCCTGCTGGCGGCGATGGACCATCGCCGGCGCACCGGCGATGGCCAGTACATCGACTTCTCACAGATCGAGGCGAGCATCCACTTCCTCGCGCCGTCGCTTCTTGACCAGGCGATCAATGGCACGAGCGGCGGTCGCAGCGGGAACCGGGACGACCAGATGGTGCCGCACGGGGTGTATCGAACCGAGGGAACGGACTCCTGGATCGCGATCGCCTGTCGGGATGATGCTGACTGGGCGGCGCTGGCCCGGACCATTGGGCATGTCGAGCTTCAGAACCTGCCCCTCGACGACCGGCGACGCCGGGCCGACGAGTTGGACGGATTGATCGAGGCATGGACCAGTACGCGAGACGCTGCCGCTGCGACGGCCGCACTGATCGAATCCGAGGTGCCTGCGCACCCCGTTCAGAATTCGGGCGAGTGCATGACCGATCCCCAGTTGCGCGAGTATGGCCACTGGCTCACGATCCCGCACCCGGAACACGGCACGATCACCGTTGAGGCCAACGCGATCACGTTGAGCGACACCCCTGCGGTCACCACCGGTACGCCTCCGGTGCTCGGCCAAGACACCATCAGCGTGCTCCTGGGGGAGCTCCACTACGAGGACACCCGCCTCGGGGATCTCCTCGCCGATGGTGCCCTCGACTGACGATCCCGTTCACTGACGTTGGCGCCGCTTGGCTCGCCGCGCCGCGACATCAAGCTTGGTCTCCGGGGAGACGGGAGCAGTCACGATGGCGACCAGCAGATCGATGAGCTGGTTGGTGAACAGCCGATGGTCGCCGCTCGAGGGCTCCTTGGCGCGACGGCCACACTCCAGGTGAGCGAACCTCACTGCGGTGTAGCGGCGGTGCAAGGGGTGCCCTGCCGCCTCACGGGGGATGAACGGCGTCACCAGCATCCCCCACTGGTTGATGCTGTCGCTCTCATCGAGCAGGCTCGGATCGCTGAGCACCGACGGCTCACCGGGTGTCACGATCCGGTTGCTCCGGTTGACGATCTCGGCCGCGATCTGGAGGAACTCCCGCCCGCCATCGTCGTCGTGCAATTTCGACGCGATCGGTCGAACGAGCGCGGCACAGATCGCCCGAACCTCGGGGCTGGCGGCCCGGTATTGATCAAGCAGCGCGAGACGCCGCAGGGCAACGTCGCTGAGATGGCTCCCGAGGATCGCTCGCAGGACCCCATCTCGATCACCGAAGTGATATTGAACCGCGTTGGTGTTTCGCTGCCCGGCGGCCCGGTTGATCTCGCGCATCGACACCCCGTCGATCCCGCGATCGGCGAACAGCGTCTCGGCGGCCCGGATGATGGCGGCCCGGGCCCCGAGGTCGCCACGGGTTTCGGTGCTCCGGCTCACCTCGGGATTCTGCCAGGTGGGACCGATGCCCGACGCGGATCTGCTGGGTCGACTCGTCCCGATAAAGACATCACCGTTATTGTTCGAACCAATTGGTTCAGCCCTCGGGCGACGAGACCGACCTGGAGAGGACTTCTCGATGACCACGCTCCTCGATCTGACGGACAAGGTGGCCGTCATCACCGGCGGGAGCCGCGGGATCGGCCGCGCCATCGCCTTCGCCTTCGCCGAACACGGCGCCGACGTCGTGATCGCCAGCCGCAAGCTCGACAACTGCCAAACGGTCGCTGACGAGATCCGGCAGCGAACCGGGCGGCGCACGTTGGCGGTCGCAACCCATGTCGGACGCTGGGACGAGTGCAACGCGCTCGCCGACAGGGTGCTCGACACCTTTGGTCGCTGTGACGTGTTGGTCAACAACGCCGGGATGTCACCGCTTTACGACCGGGTCACCGACATCACCGAGCAGTACTACGACAAGGTGTCGTCGGTGAACCTCAAGGGACCCTTCGCGCTCAGCCTGCGCCTGGGTGGCCACATGTACGACCACGACGGCGGCTCGATCATCAACATCTCCACGATCGGGTCGATCCGCCCCAGTCGTTCGGAGGTCGTCTATGGGATGGCAAAGTCCGGTCTCAACGCGATGACGGTGGCATTGGCCGACGCGCTGGGCCCGAAGGTCAGGGTGAACTGCATCCTCCCCGGTGCCATCCTGACCGACATCTCGAAGGCTTGGTCGGCCGAGACGATCGCCAACGCGCACCAGACTCCGCTCGGCCGCGCCGGCTACGCGGAGGACTTTCCTGGCGCCGCGCTGTTCTTCGCCAGCCAGGCGTCGGAGTGGATCACCGGCACGTGTCTACGCGTGGACGGCGGCATGGCCCGCCAGCTCGGGCTCTGACGGAACGCGTCGCGACCCGTCGGCGCGATCGTCAGCGTGGCAGCCCGAGCACGCGTTCGGCCAGGATGTTGCGCTGGATCTCGTCGGTCCCGCCCGCGATTCGTAGACCGGGCGCACCCAACAGGGTGCGCGCCCAGGCGTACGTGCCCCACACTCCGGTGTCGGCTTGAACGGCCGACCCCAGCACCGCCGAGGCAAACTCACCAACCGCCGTGGCGTTCTGGGTGTGGGCCAGCTTGGACATCGACATCTCCGGCCCTGGGCCGTCCGGAGCGAGGGCAAGGAGCCGGGCGTCGTTCCATGACGCGAGCAGGATCCCGGTCGCGGTGCGCGCGAGCCGATCTCGGAGGACCGCCGAGTCCCGAAGTCCACGGTCGCGCAGCAGGCCGGCAAGGCGCTCGATGATCGCCGGGACGACGAACGCGATATTGCCCTTGGCGATCGAAGCGCGCTCGTGGACGAGCGTCGACCGGCTGACCGCCCAGCCTTCCCCGACCTCACCGAGCCGGTTGGCGTCGGTCGCCACCGCATCCGTCAAGAACACCTCGTTGAACTCGGCACCGCCGGTCATCTGGCGGAGAGGGCGCACCTCGATCCCCGGCTGGCGCATGTCCACGAGGAACGCCGTGATACCGCCATGCTTCGACGCGGTGCTCGTTCGACAGAGCAATTGAGCCACGTCGGCCTGGTGCGCCCATGACGTCCAGACCTTCTGCCCATTCAGCCGCCACTCGGCCCCGTCGCGTGTTGCCGTGGTGCGGAGCGACGCGAGATCGGAGCCGGCTTCGGGCTCGCTGTAGAGCTGGCAGCCGACGAGGTCGCCGCGCACCAGGCCGGGGAGGTATGCGGGAACGGGCTGGGTCTGGGCGACATCTAGACTGCGGAGTATGGATGCTTCGCTGAGAGGATGTTGTCATGCCGAAGCCGTTTCCTGTCGAGTTCCGTCAGACGGTGGTCGCGGCGGCGA
>JBKEAH010000261.1:0-4052 GCA_047972065.1 Desertimonas sp. | reverse complement strand
GGCCGGCGGCGGGACCACCAGACCCGAGTAGCCCGAGTCCTTGAGCTTCTCGACCCCAATCGCCATCGCCGTGTCGTAGGCGCCCGAAGCGACGGCGTAGCAGGCGTTGCGGAACGCCTCGGAGCCCGTCGCGCAGAAGTTCTCGACGTGGGTGACCGGCTTGTGGTCGATCTTGAGCGGCCGGGACAAGGTGAGCCCGGACAGCCCCGAGCCCATCGTGCCGAGCCAGAAGGCGTCGACGTCGTCGAGGGCGATGCCCGCCGAGGCCAGTGCGGCGCTCGACGAGTCGACGAGCATGTCGTCGGTCGAACGATCCCAATGCTCCCCGAAGTTGGTGCAGCCCATCCCCACGATGGCGACGCGGTCGCGGATTCCGTGTGAAGCCATGTCAGCTCTCCTTGCTCGCGACCAGCGGCCGCGCCTTCCAGAAGTAGTTGTGGACGCCGTCGGTGGTGTACAGACGGCGGAAGGTCATGCCGACACGGTCGCCGATGGCGACCGTGTCGGGGTCGACGTCGGTCAGCTCACAGCTGAAGCGACCGCCGCCGTCGAAGTCGATGACGGCGGCGACGACGGGCGGGCTGAGGCTGAACGCCAGCCGGTCGACGGTGAAGGTGGCGATGGTGGCGGGTACGTCGGCCATCGGCGCCGGTTCCATCTGGTCGATCGCCCCGGTCCCCATCGACACCCGTGACGGCGGGAGGTGCACGAACCCGTTCTCGTCGCGACTGCCGACAAAGGCGTACTTCCAGGCATCGGTGCGCAGGCTCGGGGGGCCGGCCGGACGATCGGGCTCGGGGCGGCGGGGTGGCTCACGCTCGATGAAGCCCCGCCAGGTGAGAAACTGGGCGTAGGCGAGGTCGTCACGGGTCGCCTCGATCGCCTCGCGCACCGTGCGGCCGGGGTCGTAGCCGGCGATCGCCTCGGTGGTACGCAGCAACCACACGTCGACACCGTCGGCGAGTTGCACCACGGCGATCGTCTGTCCGGGCTCGGCCCGATCGAGCACGTCGGCGAGGACCAACAGCGCGTGCGCGGCACCGGTGTTGCCGACCACGGCGGTGAGATCGTCGGCCAACGCTTCGGGCGCCACCCCCAGCGAGCGCTTGGCGGCGTTGACCGCCCGGGTGTGCAGGCCGGCGACGACGACATGGTCGATGGCCCCGGCATCCAGGTCGACGGACTTCAGTGCCGCCGCCCATGCCTCCTGCACCAGCGGGGTGTAGGCGGCCTCGCCGAAGCGCTCCTCCCACTGCTTGGCGGCCGGCGCCCCCGGGACGCGCCAACGGTCCAGGAACTCCTCGCTCGCCGAGGCGCCGCCGATGGTCTCGACCAGGACGCCGTCGCCATCGCCGTACAACAGCGCGACCGCGGCGTCGCCGCCGTTGGCCTCGTCGGCACCACCCGGGCGCCCGGTGCGCACGTCGGAGGCGATCGCCAGCCCGCCGGTGCGCTCGGCCAGCGTGCACGCCGCCACGTTGGAGCGGACCGCCCCGACGGTGTCGTAGGCGCCGACCGACGATGGCAAGGCAAGAGCGGCATGGATGATCGCGGCGTTGGTCTTGTCGGCGTAGGCGGGGGCGGTGGTGGCGAACACCAGCTCGGATGCGTCCACGCCGGCGGGTGCGGCCCGTAGCGCCAGCCGACCCGCTTCGACGGCCATCGACGTGGTGTCCTCGTCGTAGGAGGCCACGCTGCGGGATCCCTTGCCACCGCCCGAGCCCAACGAGGCAGCGATGGCGCTGCGTTGCAGTCGCCAGTAGGGCAGGTACGCGCCGTAGCTCACGATTCCGGGCATGCCTCTACGTTACGGCCACCTCTCGCGTGTCTACGATTCCGGGGCGTGGGCCGTCTCGCCAAACTCGATCTCGACGCCAAGCTGTCCAAGGAGGCCTACGAGCCACGGTTGGCGGCCGCCCAGCGACGCCTGGCGCAGCTGCGCCTGACCTTTGGCGGCGAGCTCACCGACGGAGAGCTCGGTCCCGGTCTGCTGGTGGTGATGGAGGGACCCGACGCCGGCGGCAAGGGCGGTGCCATCAAGCGGATGGTCGAACCGCTCGATCCCCGCCACTACACCGTCCGCTCCTACGCCAAGCCCACCCCCGACGAGAAGCGACACCACTTCCTGTGGCGCTTCTACCGCGAGATCCCGGGCCTCGGGGGGATGTGTGTGTTCGACCGCAGCTGGTACGGACGGGTGCTCGTCGAGCGGATCGAGGGATTCGCCACCGACGAGCAATGGCGTCGGGCCTACGACGAGATCGTCGGGTTCGAGGAGACCCTCGTGCGCGAGGGTGTGATGATCATCAAGTTCTGGCTGCACATCGATGACGACGAGCAGCTGCGCCGGTTCGAGAGCCGCCAGAAGGACCCGCTCCGACGCTGGAAGATCACCGACGAGGACTGGCGCAACCGCAAGCGCAACCGGGACTACGACGCGGCCGCCGAGGACATGTTCGAACGCACCGACCACGAGTTGGCCCCCTGGAACCTCATCGGTGCCAACCAGAAGCGCCACGCCCGCGTCGCCGTGCTCGAACGGCTGAACGAGCGCATCGAGCAAGGCATGCTGCGCTGGGGGGCCGACGTGCCCGCCCCCATCGCCTGAGGCACCTGAGGGTCACCCGATCGGCGACGGCGGGTGCTCCCAGCGCCGTCGCCGTCCGCGTCATGAATAGTAGGGGTTGGCGCCCGTCGAGTGGTCGGTCAGGTCCTTGACCCGTTGCACCGCCGGGATCTGCTCGGACAGCATCGTCTGGACACCGTCGAGCATCGTCATCTTGCTCATCGAGCAGCCGTGGCATCCCCCACCCATCGTCATGTAGGCGGTGCCCTCGCCGTCGTGACCGACATAGGTGACGAACCCACCGTGGGCGGCGAGCGCCGGGTTGACCTCGGTGCTGACCAGCGCCTCAATCTCCGCCGAGAGTTCGTCGTCGCCGGTCAGACCTTCGATCGTCGGTGTCACCGGCCGGTTCGGGTTGCGGATCACCAGCCCCTGCGACTCGGTGTAGTCGAGGGTCGCACCCTGGAGCAGCTCGACGGACACTTCGGGGACGACGACCTTCAACCCGTTGGCGGTGCGCACCTCGTCGGTGAACGCCGCGTTGAGGAACTCGTCGAAGCTCAGGTCGTAGCGGAACTCCTCCCCCGGAGCCGAGACGACCTCCAGCCGGAGACCGAGCTGGTCGGCGTCGGGCTCCTCGGCGCGCAGCGCGAGCAGCTTGGCGACCGCGTCGTCGGTGATCGTGACGATCGGTTCCGATGCGGTGGCCGAGGGGGCGAGACCTTCCAGCGGACTCATGCGACCACGCTAGCGGGACCTCGCTGGTGGCTTCCCGGCCGGGACGGAGCATCCTGTGGCCCATCGCCGCATCCCCCACCCTCGCCGCGGACCGGCCGAGGCGACGAGCCGCCCTGCGTGGCGACCGTCGCCTGCAGGGCATCGTGGCCGTCCTTGGTGGTGTGCTGTGCTTCTCGAGCAGTTCGACGCTGGTCAAGTGGTCCGAGACCAACGGCGGGGCGATCACCTTCTGGCGACTGCTGATCTCGGCGCTGCTGTGGTGGGTCATCCTCGGGGTCCGCTACCAGCGGACCGGGCGCCGGGTGCCGGGCCCGACGACATGGCGGATGATGTTCCCGGTCGCATTGTGCTTCGGACTGAACCTGACCGTCTTCTTCACCGCCATCCAGAAGACGAGCATCGCCCACGCCGAGTTCATCACGGCGTTGGGCCCGCTGCTGCTGGTGCCGGCGGGTGCGCTGCTGTTCGGTGACCGTCCGGACAACCGGGCGCTGCGGTGGGGACTCGTCACCGTGGCCGGTCTGGCGATCGTGCTCTTCAGCGGGGGCGATGCCGGCGGCGCCACCGTCGGCGGCGACCTGATGGTCGGGGTCGTTGTGATGTTGTGGGCGGGCTATCTGCTGACGTCGCGCCGGGCCCGGGCCTCGGTCGGGCTGGTCGACTTCATGGCGACGCTGATGAACCTGGCGTTCCTCATCACCATCCCGGCCACCGTCGCGCTCGCCGGCGACCGGTTGTGGTCGATGCC
>JBKEAH010000221.1:0-5799 GCA_047972065.1 Desertimonas sp. | reverse complement strand
CCGCGCTGGCCAACCAGATCGCGTCGATGGCGCCGCGCTCGATCGAGTGGATCAAGCAACTGCTCAAGTCAGGTCGAACGGCGACTCCGCTGACGCATCGGCTGCAGACGATGCGCGTACTGGAGGCCTGCTTCCGCTCCGAGGACCACCACGAAGGGGTGCGCTCGTTTCTCGAACGACGTGACCCGTTCTTTGTCGGACGGTGAGCACCGTGGCTGGAGCCAGTCGATCGAACCCGTTTCGGGCGTCAAGCCCAGATGTCGAGGGGCTGCTCGTCGAGATCGAGGACTTCCTCGCGGAGCACGCGGCACCGTACGAAGAACAATACCGAGCCGACACGGAGCAGGAAGCGACCAGCTTCCCCGCCAAGCTGCGCGAGATCCGCGAGCGAGCGAAGGAGCGGGGGCTGTGGAACATGTTCCTGCCCCCTGATGTTCGGGCCACCACCTTCGCCCGGTCGCTCTCGTACGTCGACTACGCCCTGATGGCCGAGGTCATGGGCCGCTACGAGTTCGGGGCCTCAATCTTCAACTGTCAGGCGCCCGACTCCGGCAACGCCGAGATCCTTGCCCGATTCGGTAGCGACGAAGTGAGGGCCAGGTTCCTGACGCCACTGCTCGAAGGCGACATCCATTCTGGGTTCTCGATGACCGAGCCGGCGGTGGCGTCATCGGATGCGACCAACCTCCAACTCCGAATGACCGTCGATGGCGATCACGTGGTGCTCGACGGCACCAAGTGGTTCACCTCCGGCGCTACCGACCCCTCCTGTGGGCTGCTCGTCGTCATGGCGCGTAGCGGCGACGGCTCCAAGTACCAGAACCACTCGATGGTCGTGGTGCCGCGTCACACCGAGGGGGTCACGCTTGGTCGCCGTCCGACCGTGTTCGGGTACGACCACCCGAGCGGGCACCCGGAGCTGATCTACGAGGACGTGCGGGTTCCGCGCTCGTTCGTGCTCGGGGACCTGGGCGATGGCTTCCGCATTGCCCAAGCCCGGTTGGGACCCGGCCGCCTTCATCACTGCATGCGCTCGATTGGAGTTGCCGAGCGAGCGCTCCAGATCGCGATCGAGCGCGCCGTCGACCGTCAGCTCGGGGACGGCGCGGTGATCGACAAAGAGAGTGTCCAGCAATGGGTCGCCGAGTCGCGTATCCGCATCGACATGGCGCGGGCCTACACGATGAGCGTGGCGATGCAGATGGATGCTGTAGGGCCTCGCACGGCGCGGACCGCGATCTCGGGGTTGAAGGTCGCTGTACCGCGAATGACGCTCGACGTGCTCGACCAGGCGATACAGCTCCACGGGGCGCTCGGCGTCACACAGTTCACCCCGCTCGCTCACTGGTGGGCGCTCGCCCGCAGCCTGCGGATCGGCGACGGTCCCGATGAGGTGCACACCGCTGCGATCGCCCGCCACGAGGTGCGTCGGTCGGTGGCCGCGATCGAGGAGACCAGGGGGGGTGCAGCATGAGCGCGGTCACTCCCGATGGGACCGGCCACGATGACGTCCGCGACGCGGTGGCCGTGATCCTCGACCGGTTGGTGGACCGGCAACGACTGCGTGTCGCCGGCCACGACGAAGGCTCGTGGCGAACGAACGTCCGTAGCCAGTGGCGCGAGCTGGGCTACCACCTCCCGTTCACCACCTGGGGTGACACGTCCGCCGCGCTGGAACACGTCGCGACCGTGAGCTTCCTGGCGGGCCATTCCGTCGCCCCGTTCGCCACCGCGTCGGAGTTCGCTGCCGATCTGCTCTACGCCGCCGACGGCCGGGCAGCACCCTCCGCCGGCGCGGAGCTCGCCGAGCCTAGGCTCGCCGGCCGCGGTCGGGTCCTCGGTCCGCGGGTTGTCGGCACCGTCAAAGGCACCGAGACCCGGATCACCGGCCGGGCCCCCCTCGTACTCGCGCCCGCCGATACCGGCACCGTGCTGATCCTCGTGGACCTCGACGACAGCGGCGCTGTCGCTCCCCTGCCGATCACGGCGTGCGAGGTTCGGCCGCTCGATACGATCGATGTCTCCATCGAAGCGGCGCTGCTCGAATTCGATGTCGTGGTACCAACGGCGTCGCTGTTGCCCTGCGACGCCGACCTCGAACGAAGGGTACTGGCGGTCCAAGCCTTTGCCCAGCTGAACGAACTGGTCGGCGTCGGCCGGCAGGCGTTCGCAGAGACCCTCGGCTACATCGAGGCGCGGTTCGCCTTCGGCCGATCGGTCGCCTCGTTTCAGGCGATCAAGCACCGCTGTGCCGACCTCGAAAAGACGCTGCTCGAGTGTGAGGGTTGCGTGACGTCGTTCGGCCGGCAACTCCGCGAAGGTGACGGTCTCACGTGGGAGCAGCTCTTTGCGGTGGAGCACGTCAAGCGGTCGATCCCTGATCTCGTCCAGGAGTGCATCCAATTGCACGGCGGCATCGGCATGACCTGGGAGTGCGATCAGCATCTGTTCCTGCGGCGAGCAACCCTGCTCGCCGCCACCGGCGTTACAGCCGACGATGCGTACGACCTGTGGTGCGCGGCGCCCGCGTCTTCCGGTGGTGCGGCCTGATGGAGAGTCCCGCGTCGTTTGGGTCCCGGTTCGCGACGTTCGCCGCAGCGCACCTCCCAGCGCTCGAGGACACCGGCTTGAGCACCGCCGACACCGACTCACGCTTCATCCAGGCGACGCTGTTCGACCACGGGTTCGCTGGCGTCGCCTTCCCATCGCGCTACGGGGGTGCGGGTCTCACCTTCGAGCACCAGCAGGCGCTCGCTGACATCGCCCACGCCTACCACATGCCCAACGGTCTGCTGGTCTCGGTGTGCATGATCGCCCCGGCCATCCTGGACCACGCCGCCGAACGCTTCTGCGAGGTCCACCTCCCGCGCATGCTGCGCGGTGACGAGGTGTGGGTTCAGCTCCTCTCCGAGCCAGGCGCTGGTTCCGACCTCGCCGGCGTCATGACCCGCGCGCTGCGCGACGGCGATGAGTGGGTGATCAACGGCTCCAAGATCTGGAGTACGGGAGCGGCGACAGCTGACTACGGCTTCTGCCTGGCGCGCACCGACTTCGACCAACCCAAGCACAAGGGCCTGACGGTGATCGGCGTGCCGCTCGACACCGACGGGTTACAGATCGTGCCGACCGTCGGTCTCGCGGGTGGCGACGCCGAGTTCTTCCAGGAGTTTCTCGACGACGTGAGGGTCCCAAGCGCCGCTCGCATCGGTGACGAGGGCAACGGTTGGCGGGCGACTCAGTCCCTCCTGCTCCACGAGCGCAACGCTGCTGGTGGTGTCGGTCACGGTCTCGGCTACCGGGTGCAGCACGCGCTCGGCGTCGACCTGGTCCCATCCCGGGACGGCCCCGACCTGGCGGCGCACCGTGCCGGTCCGTCGCGACGGCGTCACGAGTTCGACCGGGCAGTTCGGTCCTTCGTGCGTGACGCGCTCGCTGCTCGGGTCGACGCGGGGCTGCGCCGCGGCTCGCTGCGAGGGAACTGGGGCTCGGTCACCAAGCTTGCGCTGGGTTCCGACGCCGTCCCCGACGCCGCCGGCGTCATGGCGGTCCGTGGTCTCGGGGCCATCGCATGGCCCGAAGGCGAGACGCCGTCCTCGTCGGCGATCAGCTGGCTGAACGCTCGCAAGGTGGCGATCGCCGGCGGTACGAACGAGATCCAGCGCAACATCATCGCGGAGCGACTGCTGGGGATGCCTCGCGAGCCCGGGCCCGCGGTCACCACACCGTTCCGCGAGGTGCTCGCGGCCCAACAACGCGTGTCGGCCGCGACGCACTCACCGACCGAACGCGAGGAATCGTCATGAACATCCGGAGCCTGCTCGAGATCTCGGCCGTCAACTACGGCACCCGGCTAGCAGTGTGGGACCAGGAACGCGAGCTCACGTTCGTCGGACTCGAGGCGAGCGCGAAACGTCTGGCCCGCGCCGTCGCTGCGTCGACGCAGCAGGGAGCGCGTGTGGCAATCCTGTCGCAGAACCGCACCGAGTACGTCGAGTGCCTGATCGGAGTGCCGAGTGCCGGGCGGATTCTCACGTTGCTCAACTACCGGCTGGCGCGCCCCGAGCTGGTCCGCATCAGCCAGGACGCGGAGCCTGAGATCGTCATCGTCGAACCCGAGTACCTTGACACCGGACGCGAGATCGTCGCGGCGGTGGCTGAGACTCACACGTTGGTCGTCCTCGGGGACCGCTCGCACGAGGGGACGGTCGGCTTCAGCGACTGGCTGGCGATCGGAGACGGCATCGACGATTCGTCGATCCGGATCGACGAACACGACGGTGCGCTCCTCATCTACACCAGTGGGACCACCGGGGTGCCCAAGGGGGCCCTGCTGAGCCACCACAACAACATCATGTCGACGTCAGGCTGGTCGATCGCCAGCGGCGTCCGCCTGGGGCGTGAGATCTCGCTCGTCCCGTTTCCGATGTGCCACATCGCCGGGGCCGGCGCCGTCGGCAACTCGTTCACGGGTACCACGATGATCGTTCGGCGGGCCTACGACCCCGAGGACTTCATGGCAATGGTCCAGCGGTTCGGGGTCACCGCAGCAAATTTCGCCCCGACCATGCTCGACTCGTTACTTCGCCATCCGCGATTCAACGACTACGACCTGTCTTCACTGCGGAAGATCTCCTACGGCGGCGCGGTCATGCCAATCGAGCTTCTCAGACGACTCGGGGCGACGTTCCCCGGAGCCCAGTTCAGCCAGGGCTTTGGGCAGACCGAGACAACAGCGGCCATCACCTGCCTTGACGCCGAGGCTCATCACCAGGCGCTGGCGGGCAACGACACGCTGCTGTCGAGCGTCGGGCGACCGACGCCGTACTCGGCCGTGCGGGTCGTGGACACCGGGATGACCGACGTGGCCGACGGCGAGGTCGGCGAGATCGTGGCACGAGGAGAGAACAACATGCTCGGGTACTGGCGCCGCCCGGAGGCCAATGAGGAGGTGTTCCGCGGTGGCTGGCTCCACACCGGCGATCTGGGCCGCTGGATGCCTGGCGGATACCTCGAGGTCGTCGACCGGCTGAAGGACATGATCATCACCGGCGGTGAGAACGTCTACTCGCGTGAGGTCGAGAACGTGATCGGCGAGATCGATGGGGTCCTGGAGGTCGCGGTCATCGGGGTACCCGACCAGACCTGGGGTGAGAACGTCTGCGCGTGCATCGTGCGAGAACCAGGGGCTGCGCTGAGCACCGAGCACGTGGTGGGCCGATGCCGGGAACGCCTGGCCGGGTACAAGAAGCCCAAGCTGGTGGTGTTCGTCGAAGAGTTACCGAAGAACGCCAGCGGCAAGATCCTCAAACGCGAGCTGCGAGACTCGGAGGCGGTATTGGCTTCTGCTCGATGATCCGGCAGCCTAAATTGGAATCCCGCGCTCCGGCCGATGCCCGGCGCTCGGAGTCCGGTATGGCGAAGCGAAGGTACACGAACGAGTTCAAAGCCGAGACCGCCGCCAAGGTGGAACAGTTGACGGAAGTCTCGCCGTCCCGGTGGAGCGCCGTGCGAACCGTTGCTGACGAGGTTGGCGTCCCACCGCGCACGGTGGTGTCGTGGCTCGATGCCGGAGCGGGTTCGGGGCGTGAGAGCGGCGGGGCCTCGCCTCGTAGCCCGGGCCGACCAGTCGGTTCCAATGGCGTCGCGACCCGCGAACGAGTCATCCGCGTCGCCCAGTTGACGATCGCGGAGATGGGGATGTCGGCTTCGATCCGTGAGATCGCGAGGCGCTGTGGTTTGACCGGCAATGCGCTGTACCACTACTTCCCGACCAAGGCTGAGCTCGTCGACGCGATCACG
>JBKEAH010000198.1:0-9102 GCA_047972065.1 Desertimonas sp. | reverse complement strand
GCCATCCACAGCCACGCCGGCATGTCGATGTCGGCCCACAGCAGGTTGACCCGGGCGCTGCCGGTGTTCTGGAGCACGAAGATCAGCGCCAGGATCGTGATGACCCCGGCCACGATGATCTTCGGGTTGATGCCCTCGCGTGAGGTCTGGATCTCGCCGTCGTTCCTACCCATGCTCACCGCGCACCTCCCATTCTCAGTGGACGCGTGAAGCCTTCCACATCGGCGGGATCGGAGCGGCGGATGCCGTGGAGGTGCCGTCGGTGTCGTGGGGCGCCGCCTCGACGAGGGACAATGGTGCATGCACCCGCGCGGCGTCCATCACCTGGCCATCAGCACGGCCGACATCAAGACCCAGATCGGCTGGTTCACCGACGTTCTCGGCTGTGAGCTCGTCGCCCTCTATTGGATGCACGGCGTCGACGGCGCATGGCACGGCTTCGTCAAGCTCAACGACCACTCCTATGTCGCCTTCGTCCAGATGGACGCCATCAAGCAGGTGCCCTCGACGCTCGGCGTCACCCACGCCGGCAGCGGTGGGGGCGTCAGCGCCCCCGGCACGATGCAGCACGTCGCCTTCGACGTGGAGACCTACGGCGACCTGTTGGCGATGCGAGACCGCATCCGCTCACGCGGGGTCAACGTGATGGGCCCGATCCACCATGGCATGTGCGACTCGATCTACTTCGCCGGGCCCGAGGGCCTCACGCTCGAGGTGGCCACCTCCAAGGACGCCATCGACGGCGCGCACTGGATCGACCCCGAGGTGGTCGAACTGGCCGGCATCAGCGCCGACGAGTTGGCCCGCTACCGCCAGCCGTCGGCGTTCGAGCGCCCATCCGAGCCGATCCCCAACCCGCCGATCGACCCGGCCCAGCCGCACATGGCGTACCCGCCGGCGGTGTACGAGCGGTTGATGTCGATGCCCGACGACGAGTTCACCGAGCGGATGAGCTTCACCGAGCCTCCCGTTCCGTGAGCGGCCGCATGGCCTGACCGGCCCGCGACCCCGGGGCCAAGACCCGAGGGCCCACGCCCGGTGGTTCAGCCGGCGAGGGCGGTGTCGGCGCTCACCTTGCCGACGGGAACCACCAGCGGCGTGTGGCTCACCGGGTCATCCACGACGACGCTGTCCAGCCCGAACACCGCCCGCACGTTGTCGACCGTGATCACCTCGGCGGGGGTTCCGGTGGCGACGATCGAGCCGTCGCGCATCGCGACCAGATGGTGGGCGTAGCGGCAGGCGAGGTTGAGGTCGTGGAGCACGACGATGATCGTGCGGCCCGACTCGCGGTTGAGCGTCGCCACCAGGTCGAGCACCTCGATCTGGTGGGTGATGTCCAGAAAGGTGGTCGGCTCGTCGAGCAGCAGCAGTTCGGTCTCTTGGGCCAGCGCCATGGCGATCCACACCCGTTGGCGCTGACCGCCCGACAACTCGTCGACGGGACGGTCCACGAGGTCGAGCGTCCCCGTCGCCTCCAACGCCGTACGCACCGCCCGCTCGTCGCCGCGTGACCACTGTCGGAACATCGACTGATGCGGCGTGCGGCCCCGGGCCACGAGGTCTCCGACCACGATGCCGTCGGGGCTGATCGGGCTCTGGGGGAGGAGCCCGACCCGTCGGGCGACCTCCTTGGTCGGCAGCCGATGGATGTCCTCGGCGTCGAGGAGGACACGCCCGACGCGCGGTCTCAACAGCCGCGCCAGCGCCCGCAACAGCGTCGACTTACCGCAGGCGTTGGGCCCGACGATGGCGGTGATCTCACCGTCGGGGACGTCGAGATCGAGACCCTCGGCGACCAGATGACCCTCGTAGGCGAGCGTGACGCGGTGGGCCGACAGGCGGCTCATCGCACCCCGGAACGCTCGCGGGCCAGCCGGGTCATTTCCACCACGGCCGGGCGGATGTCGTCGGGGGAGTCGAGGGCGCCGTGCGGATACGCGAGCCGAGCGATCCGGAAGCCCTCGGGCGTGTCGACGGAGAGGGTGATGCCATGGCGGTCGATGGCATGCACGGTCGCCGACCTCGCCGTGCCCAGCCCGGCGAGGTGACGGGCGATGTCGAGGTTGGCCGCCGCGTGGTCGTCGTTCATGTGCTCGATCGCCTGGCGCGCCGCGGGCAGCACCGGATCGGGCTCGGCGCCGGCGATGTCGGCGGCCTCGACCCAGCTCATCGCACCGAACCCGCCGACGAACCTCGCCGCCACCAGCGCCAACCGCCACCACCCGAAGTCGTCGAACTCGGCGTAGCCGGCGGCCTGGGGATGAACCGACAGGTGCCGGGCGCGTTCGGTCTCGGTCGGTTCGTACGGGCGAAGCTCGCCGATGATGCTCGCCCGGGGCTCGTCGAGTGGGTCGTGGGCGTCGTCGGGGTTGCGGGCGGCGGCCACGAAGACCCCGGCGCGGGGGTCGCGGCGGGCGTTGCGCGTGTGTTCGGCCAATTCGGAGATGCAGGTCAGCAACGAGCCGTCGTCGAGGGTCGAGTAGGCGACCAGGCTGCCGTAGGGGTAGCCGGCCTCGGTGAGGGTGGTCAGCGAGGCGAAGCCGCCCGTGTCGAGCAGTGTGCGCACCAGCTCGGCGTGGGCGGGAAACGTGGTGGGGTCGCCGGCCACCGGCGGCGGCGCGGCCTCGTGGGCGTTGGTCATCGCGTGCTCCTCGTCGGGGTCGGGTTCATCATGACGGCTCGCTGGTGGTGGCGGCGGACCCGCTCGCGGCCGACCCGCCATCGGCGATCATCGCGAGGTCGTCGATCAGGGTGTCGAGGAACTCGCCGGTGCGGGGGCCGTTGCCGAGCATCAGCTGGGCGTCGTAGGCGAGGATGGCGCCGGTCTCGCCGGCCGGGGTGCGCGCCAGTGCCGGGATCGCCTCCAGCAGTCCGTCGCGGCCGCCCACCGAGGCCAGGCCATCCTCGGTCACCAGCAGCACATCGGGGGCTGCTCGGATCAGAGCTTCGCCGGTCACCGATACCGACTCCGTGATGCCGAGCTCGGTCGCCACGTCGATGGCACCGGCCGCTTCGATCAACCAGTGCGTCGAGTAGTCCTCGCCCAGCACTACCTGGGTGTCGGCGCCCCGCAAGTAGATCGTCACGATCCGCAGCGGTTCGCCCGTCTCATCCCGTCGCTCGACGGCGGCGTCGATCTGAGCTTGGACCTCGGCGGCCAGTGTCGCTCCCCGCTCGGGCACGCCCACCGCCTCGGCGACCGCCACGATCTTGTCGGCGGCGCCGGTCGCGTCGGGGCTGGTGGGGATCATCACCAGCGGGATGCCGACCGCCTCGAGGTCGGTGAGGGTCTCGGGTGGGCCGGCGACGTCGGTCGCCAAGAGCAGCGTGGGTTCGAAGTCGATGATCGGCTCCGCCGACAGGGCCCGCTGATAGCCGATCTGGGGGAGCGCGTCGGCTTCGGGGGGATAGGTGGCCGACAGGTCGGTGGCGACCACCAAGTCGCCGAGCCCGAGGGCGAAGATGATCTCGGCGATGTCTCCGTCGAGGGGGATCAGCCGCTCGGCCGACGCGATGTCGACCTCGACGCCGCGGTCGTCGGTGACCACATAGTCGGTGGCGACCGGTGGCATCGTCGCCGCGACGGCCGTGGTCGAGGTCGCGTCCGGCCCGGTTGATGCCGTCGTGACCAGCAGCGCCGTGTCGGCCGCGGCAAACGTCGAGATCACCAGTGCGGTCGCCGTCGTCAACGCGGTCGTCGCCAGCACGCCGACGCGGTTCACAACGCCCCCGTTCGGGCCCGGCGCATCAACAGCCACAGCAGGTAGGGCGCGCCGATCACGGCGGTCATGATCCCTACCGGTAGCTCGGTGGGTGCGAGGATGCGCCGCGCCGCCAGGTCGGCGACGACGGTCACCAGCGCGCCGACGAAGGCGGCCGGCACCACGCAGGCCCCGGGTGAGTTGACCAATCGCCGGGCGATCGGGCCGGCGACGAAGGCGACGAAGGTGATCGGCCCGGCGGCGGCGACGGCGAGGGCGGCGAGGGCGACGGCGACCACCACCAGCCCGAGCTTGGCCCGGTTGACCCTCACGCCGAGCGCCGACGCGGTGTCGTCGCCGAGCTCGAGACGGTCGAGCGCGCGCTGGCCCAGCACCGCCAGCGGGCCCAACACGCCCAGCGCGAAGCCGACGGTGCGGACGTGATCCCAGCTGCGTCCGTTGAGCGACCCGGTGAGCCAGATCGCCGCGCGCTGGACGTCGTAGATGTTGGCCCGCGTGATGAGGTAGTCGACCGCCGCGCTGGCGGTGAAGCCGATGCCGATGCCGACCAGGACCAGTCGGGAAGCGGCCAGCCCGCGCTTCCACGCCAGGACGTAGACCAACAGCGCGGTGACCACACCGCCCATCACGGCGCCCCCGGCGACCTGCAGGCTGCTGCCGCCGAACACGACGATCATCAACACGGCTCCGAACGCGGCGCCCGACTCGAACCCGATGATGTCCGGTGAGCCGAGCGGGTTGCGCGCCAGCGACTGAAACACGGCGCCGGACATCCCGAGCGCGGCGCCCACGAGGACGGCGGTGAGCGCCCGGGGGAGCCGCAGCGTCTGGACGATGAACTCGGCGTCCTGGCCGCCGTCGCCGAGCACCGACGCGAGCACCTGACGCACCGAGAGTGGGAAGTCCCCCACCATGATCGACCAGCAGGCGACCGCCAGGGTCAGCCCGACCAGCACCGCGCAAACGGCGACCGAGCGCGGATGGATCCGCACGGACCATCTCCCGGCGCGCCACGCCGGCAGATGCCACCGACGCGGCGTTGCGGCGGCGGCCGGGGTCGCCACCGGCCGGGCCTGGTCGAGCACCGGCGCGCTCACAGCCGGATCATCTTCATGCGCCGGACGAGGATCACGAATGCGGGGCCGCCGATCGCGGCCGTCATCACCCCGGCCTGGATCTCGCCGGGCCGGGCGACGATGCGTCCGATGGTGTCGCAGAACAACAGCAGCCCCGGTCCCGCCAGCGCGCACGCCGGCACCAGCCAGCGGTGGTCGGGCCCGAACCAGCCGCGCACGGCGTGCGGAACGACCAGCCCGATGAACGCAATCGGGCCGACCGCGGCGACCGCCGCGCCACACAGCAGCATGATCGCCAACCCGCTCAGCGCCCTCGTCCGGTTGACCCGCACCCCGAGTGACGCGGCGGCATCCTCCCCCAACCCGAGCGCGTTGAGCGATCGGGTGATCCCGATCGAGATCGCCAGGCCGGCCACGACGAACCCGCACAGTTGCCAGGCGACCGTGGCGTCACGACCCGACAGCGACCCGACCGCCCAGAACCGGAACTGGTCGAGGGTGTTGGCGTCGAGCAACGTCACGGCTCGCGTCAGCGCGAACAGCAACGCGTTGAGAGCGGCACCGGCCAGCGCCAGCCGTACCGGCGTGACCCCACCGCGGCCGATCGAGCCGAGCACGTAGACCACCACCGAGGTGATCGCCGCGCCGATGAAGGCGAACCACACCAACCCGAGGATCGAGGTGATCCCGAAGCTCCAAATCGCCAGGACGACGGCGAAGGAGGCCCCGGCGTTGACGCCGAGGATCCCGGGGTCGGCGAGCGGATTGCGGGTGACGGCCTGCATCACGACGCCGGCGACGCCGAGCGCGGCGCCGACCATCAACCCGACGATGGTGCGTGGCAGGCGCAGCTCGCGCACGACGAGGTGGTCGGTGTCGGAGCGGTCGTAGTCGGTGAAGGCCTCGATGACCGTGCGTAGCGGGATCGCCTTGGCGCCCACGGCGAGGGAGACGAGGGCGACGGCGACGACCACGATCGCCAGCACGGCGACACCCGTCGCCCGTCGGCCCAGCCGGGACGATCCGCCCCGGACCGAGTCGGGGGAGCCGGCGGCGGTCGACGATGACGCGGGAGTGTGGTGATCGGAGGTGCGGGCGATGGTGGTCATGGTGCGGTGGCGGAACCCGGACGAACGTTAGGCCGGCTTGCTGACGGTCATCAACATCTGTATACAGAAGCACCGATATGTCGAAGTCCACACCACCCCCAGACGTCCTCTACGGCACCGTCGCGACCGTCGAACGACTGACACCCAGCCTGGTTCGGATCGTGTTCGGCGGTGAGGGCCTCGCGGCGTTCGAACCGACCGAGTTCACCGACCAGTACGTCAATGCGCTGTTCGTGCCCGACGGGGCGACCTACGCCGTCCCCTTCGATGTCGATGCCGCCCGTCAGGGCCCGGCCGACCATCGGCCGCGTGGCCGTCGGTACACGGTCCGCGCCTGGGATCCGCAGACCCGTCTGCTCACCGTCGACTTCGTGGCCCACGGCGACACCGGCTACGCCGGGCCGTGGGCACAACGGGCCCGCGTGGGCGACCGCCTCCAGATGGTCGGGCCGAGCGGCGGCTATCGGCCGCGCCCGGCGGGCTGGCACCTGATGGTCGGCGACGAGAGCGCCCTGCCGGCGATCGCGGCGTCGGTCGAGGCGCTCGCCGAGGGTCAGCGGGCCGTCGTGGTGCTCGTCGTGGACGGCCCCGATGACGAGGTCGAGGTGCGCAGCCCCGCCCACCTCGACGTCCGCTGGTGCCACCGTCGCGGCAGCGACGCCCCGGACACGCTGTTGCTCGACACCATCGCCTCGCTGGAGTGGCCGGCGGGCACGGTCGATGTGTTCGTGCACGGCGAGGCGGCAGAGGTGCGCGCCGTGCGCCGGTTCCTGGTCGCCGAGCGGGGGGTCGATCCGGCGGCCGCGTCGATCTCGCCCTACTGGCGACGTGGTCACAACGACGAGGCCTGGCGCGAGGTCAAGCGTGACTGGCTGGAGGCGCAGGCCGCCGACGTCTGAGACGCTGTCGACGGAGGCCCCGGCAGTGATGTCGGGGCCCCCGTCGAAGCGGGGAGGGCTCAGGTCGGGCAGGCGTTGCGGGCCGAGGCCATGAAGCCGCAGAACTCGTCGCGGCCGACGACCCAGGTGCCATCGACGAGGGCGATCGAACCCTCCTGGTCGGCGTAGGCGACCGTCCCGCCGAAGAGCACGTCGTAGGTCACGGTCGCCCCGTCGCCGTCGACCACCACCGCTGTGGGCTCGAGGGTGATGCCACCCATCGTCTCGCCGGCCGTGGTGTAGGCCTCGACGGTCTCGCGCAGCGCATCGGCGTCGTCGAGGTGGGGCGCCTTGTCGTCGAAGCCGACCGCCGAGTCGAACACCATCGCCCAGGCGTCGGCCGCGGCCTGTTCCTCCTCACCGAAGGTTGCCGATGTGGAACCTTCGGTGGCCGTGCCCTCGGTCGCGCCGGCGGCCGGGATCGCCTCGACGAGTCGTTCGACGACCAGGGTGGCGCTGTAGCGGTCGAGCCGGAAGGACTCGACCCCCAGTGGCACCAGCCGACCCTCCGCCGCCGCGGGGGTCGCCGCCAGCGTCGGGTAGAGATCGAGGGCGGCGTCGACATCGGCGGGCTCGCCAAAGACGAACAGCACCGTCGCATCGCCGAACTCGTCGGGGATCAGCTCCGGGGACACGCCGACCACGTCGGCGCGCTCCTGGGCGCCCTGCTCGCCTTCGAGGCTGTCGCCCTCCGGGCTGACGACGGTGAGGCCGAGCGAGGTCAACAACTGCCCGTGCGAGGAGGCACCGGTGAGGACGTTCACGCCATCCTCGGTGATGACGCCGGCCACGACCGGGTAGGTGGTGTCGAGTTGCGCCGCTGCGTCGGTCACGAGCGTGTCGAACTCGTCGATCGCGGTGTTCGCTTCGTCGGTGCGGCCGGTGGCGCCGGCCAGGATCACGGCGAGGTCCTGCCAGGTCATCGCCGAGTGGTCGATGACGATCGTGGGGGCGATCTCGCTGAGCAGCGAGTACACGTCCTCGGTCACCGCGTCGCCACCGAAGGAGTTCCCGATGATCAGGTCGGGCTCGGCCGCCGCGATCGCCTCGATGTTGACCTCAGGCCCGGCGATCGGCTCGACGCCGCGTTCGATCGCCACGTCGGCCCACTGGAGGAGGAAGCCGTTGTCGTCGGCGAGCGGCGACTCGCCGGGCAGCACCTGGGCGGCGACCACTGGGGCGTCGATGGCGAGCAGATGGCCGGTCATCGTGGCGCTGGCCGAGACGATGGTCTCGGGCATCGCCGGGATCTCGGTGCTCCCGAGGGCGTGCTCGATGGTGACGGGGAACGTCGCCGGGGGGATGGTCTCGGTCGAACCGGCGGTGGAGTCGTCGGCGGCTGCGGTGGATTCGGTTGCCGCCTCGCTCGCCGAGGGTGTGGCGGTGTCGGTGGACGCCGGGGAGCGGGCGTCGGCTGCGCCGCCGGCGCCGGCACCGGCACCGGCAATGGCGCCGACAAGCACGGCGGCGGCGCGCCACCGGCGGCGGGGGGACTGTTGGCGGTTGGTGATCACGGCGCGATACGGTAGGTCGACCTAACGCAATGTGCAAACGGTTGCTGCCAGTCAGGCGCCGAGCGTGTCGGCAAGGTCCTCGACCAGCCGAATCTCGCCGAGAATGCCGGCGTAGCCGAGGCGATCGATGACGGCCACCCGATCATCGATCACGGCCGGCAGCGCGGCCCACAGTGGGCCGTCTTCGATCTCGCTCACGGCGTCGGGCTCGCCGGGCACGGTGTCGGTCTGCATCAGGACGAGCTGCGGGCCATCGAGCACGCCGAGTTGCTCCATCGACAGGTACACACGGCCGTTGCCGTCGGGTTCCATCGAACCGGGCCCGGGCACCAGCTCGCAGCCGAGCGCATCGACCGTACGGGGTACGTCCCAGACCGGCTCGACGAACGCGGCGACGCTGGGTCCGGCGTAGATCGCGGCGACCGACGTCGCGCAGTCGTCGGGCACCACGTCGTTGGCGGCGGCGACGGCCTCGTCGAGGCGAGTGATCAGTTCCTCGGCTCGCTCCGTCCGGTCGAACGCGTCGCCGAGTAGCCGCAGTTGGTCGTCCCCCGACGTGCCGGTGGGGATGACGTGGAGGTGCTCGGTGGTGCCGGCGAGCTGGTCGACGCCGACGGTGTCGGCGGCGAACTGCCACACGATGACGTGATCCGCGTCCATGGCGGCCACCTCCTCCAGGCTGATCGTCAGGTAGTCGAACAGCTCGATCCCGTCGGTGGGCAGGTCGCCCATGCCCTGGA
>JBKEAH010000183.1:0-5400 GCA_047972065.1 Desertimonas sp. | reverse complement strand
GGCACCTACCTCATCACCCGGCGCATCCGGAACCTGATCGAGACGTGGGACAACACCTCGCTGGCCGAGCAGGAGCGGGTGTTCGGTCGGATCAAGGACACCGGCGCGCCGATCGGCGAGACCGACGAGTTCGCCCTCGTCGACCTCGATGCCCTCGACGCCGAAGGCGAGCCGCTGATCGACCCTTTCGCCCACATCCGGCTGGCCAGCCCGACCAACTTCGGTGGCCTCAAGATGCTACGGCGGGGCTACAACTTCACCGACGGCATGGACCCGGTGACCGGCCGCCTCGACGCCGGGCTGTTCTTCATCGCCTTCGTGCGCAACCCCGCCACCCAGTTCATCCCGGTGCAGCGCGAGCTCGGGGTGAACGACCTGCTCAACGAGTACATCCGCCACACCAGCTCCGGCATCTTCGCGGTGCCGCCGGGGCTCGCCGAGGTCGGCGACTGGTACGGCAGGACACTCTTCGACTGATCGACAAGGTCGTGCCGCCAGAATGGAGTGGTGGCTTCCCCGCTCGAGGTGCTCACCGAACGGCTGCGGCCGGCGTTCGCCGCCGTCGCCGGGCACGACGACATCGACCCGGTGGTCCGGCCATCCGACCGGGCCGACGCTCAGGCCAACGGCGTCTTGGCGCTGGCCAAGGCGCTCGGACGCAACCCCCGCGAGGTCGCCGAGGCGGTGGTCGACGTCGTCGATCTCGCCGGGGTGGCCGATGTCGAGATCGCCGGGCCGGGCTTCCTCAACCTGACACTGCGCGCCGAGTTCCTCGCCGCACTGGTGGCCGAGGTCGCCGCCGACGATCGTCTGGGTGTCGCGCCGGCCGGCGAGCCGCACCGGATCGTGGTCGACTACTCGGCGCCGAACGTGGCCAAGGAGATGCACATCGGGCATCTGCGCACCACCGTGATCGGCGACGCGTTGGTGCGGGTGCTCGACTTCCTCGGTCACGACGTCGTGCGCGAGAACCACATCGGCGACTGGGGGCGTCCCTTCGGCATGCTCATCGAGCACCTTGCCGATCTCGGCACCGGCCGGGCCGAGCAACTGGAGCTGGGCGACCTCGACGCCTTCTACAAGGCCGCCAACGTCAAGTTCGAGACCGACGAGGACTTTCAACACCGGGCCCGCCAGCGGGTGGTCCGGTTGCAGGCCCGCGAGCCGGCCACCATCGCGCTCTGGGATGAGTTGGTGGCGGTCAGCGCCCACCACTGGAACGACCTCTACGGCAAGCTCGACGTGCTGTTGACCGACGACGACCTGGCTGGTGAGAGCATCTATCAGCACCTCCTTCCCGAGGTGCTCGAGCGGCTCGACGGCGCCGGTCTGCTGGAGGAGTCCGACGGCGCCCAGGTCGTGTTCCCGCCGGGGTTCACCAACCGCGACGGAGACCCACTCCCGCTGATCGTGCGCAGCCGCGCCGGCGCGTTCACCTACGCGACGAGCGATCTGGCCTGCGTCATCGATCGGGTCGAGCGGGTGAAGGCCGACCGCTTGCTGTACGTCGTCGGTGCGCCTCAGGCTCAACACCTGGCGATGGTGTTCGAGGTGTCGCGGATGGCGGGATGGCTGGCGCCACCGGTCGAAGCCGAGCACGTGCCCTTCGGCAACGTGTTGGGGTCGGACCGCAAGATGCTCAAGTCGCGCTCGGGTGATCCGGCGCGGTTCGTCGACGTCGTCGACGAGGCCATCGAGCGGGGGGTGGCCGCGGTGGCCGACAAGAACCCCGATCTCCCCGCCGACGAGCGGGCGCGGATCGGTCACGCCGTCGGCATCGGCGCATTGAAGTACGCCGATCTGTCGACCGATCGCGTCCGCGACTACGTGTTCGACTGGGAGCGGATGTTGTCCTTCGATGGCAACACGGCGCCGTACCTGCAGTACGCCCACGCCCGCATCTGCTCGATCTTCCGGCGCGCCGAGGTGGACCGTGCCGCGGTGCGGGCGGTCACCCCGACGCTGACCGAGCCGGCCGAGTTGGCGTTGGCGCAGCGGGTGCTGGCGTTCCCGAGCGCCATCTCCGAGACCGCCGAGCGCTCGGCCCCGCACCGGTTGGCGGCGTACGTGTACGACCTGGCCAGCGATTTCACGACGTTCTACGAGCACTGCCCGGTGCTCAAGGCACCCGACGACGACACCCGGGTCAGCCGGCTCGCGCTCTGCGACGTGACTGCCCGGGTGCTCGCCGCCGGTCTCGGTCTGCTCGGGATCGTCGCCCCCGAGCAGATGTGACCGTCGCGTCGAGGCCGCGGCGACGTCAGCGGCGTCGCCGGGGCCGGGGCCGGGTGAAGCGGTGGCCCTTGGACTGCGCCCGCTGACGAGACTGTCGGAACAGCTCGGCGACGTGGGCGTCGACCAAGGGATGACCGCTGCGTGGAGTGTCGGCGTTCACCGGTGGCTCCTTTCGTGTCGGTGGATGTTGCCGCGGCGTGGGCCACGTCGGGCCGGGCGGCGGTGCCTGGTCGGCGCCGGGGACCCGCGCGCCGTGGTCCAGGCCGGGATGGTCAGCGCACGTCTCATGGCGCTCGCCGCCGTCGCCGCAGACGCCGCTCGCGCCGGCCGGCGCGCTCGTCGCGTCGGCGCAGGATGAGTTCGGCGTTGTGCCGTTGACGCCGGTCGGCCGCGACCGCGGCCAGGAGTTGCAGGTCCACGATGGATCACCGTTCGGGAGCTGCCGGGGCGCGGGCTCCGGCAGATGGCTGGATGGAAGCGTCGAGACGACCGGCCCGCTCGCCCGCTCCGGGGCGAGGGACGCGTCTCGGTGTCGTCAGCTGGCGACGGGGCCGGGCATGCTGGCGGTGCCGACACCGATGCAGGCGACGTCGAAGTCGTCGATCCTGGTGTTGATCATCGGGGCACCTCCTCGCGGGCTCGTCGTCGGGTCGCCGTTCGCGACCACCGACATGATCGCCGAGTCGTGGTGTCGAGACCAACGGGGTTTCGATCCGCTCGCCAAGCCGCATCGCTAGCGTCGGGTGACCGTGACCGCCGTGCCCCGCTCCCTGCTGCCCGACACCGCCGCCACCGGCGCCGACGGGTCGTTGTCGATCGGCGGGTGCGCCGTCGCCGAGATCGCCGCCGAGCACGGCACGCCGGTGTTCGTCTACGACGAGACCCAGCTGCGGTCCCGCTGCCGCGAGGCCGTCGACGCGTTCGGCCGCCAGCGGGTGGTCTATGCCACCAAGGCCTTCCTGTGCCGGGCGATGGCCCGCCTCGCCTACGAGGAGGGGATGCTGCTCGATGTCGCCAGCGGCGGCGAGCTCCACGTCGCGCTGTCCGCCGGCGTCCCGGCGTCGGCGTGCACGTTGCACGGCAACAACAAGAGCGTCGCCGAGCTGCGGATGGGGATCGAGGCCGGCGTGCGCCAGATCGTGGTCGACAGCTTCGACGAGTTGGACCGGCTCGAGGCGCTCGGCGCCGAGGGCATCGGCCCGGTGCCCAAGGTGCTGCTGCGGCTCACACCGGGCGTTCATGCCCACACCCACGAGTTCATCGCCACCGGCCAGGACGACTCCAAGTTCGGCTTCAACGTCGCCAACGAGGACGCCGACCGGGCCATCGAGCGGGCCCGACGCTCGCCGGCCGTCGACCTGGTCGGCCTCCATTGTCACATCGGCTCGAACGTCTTCGATGCGTCGAGCTTCGCCAAGGCGGCCGAGGTGATGGCCCGGGTCGCCGCCCCGCTCGACCTTCCGGAGCTCGTGCTCGGCGGCGGGCTCGGCGTCGCCTACGTCGAGGGGGAGCGGGCACCGTCGATCACCGAATGGGCCGACGCCGTGCTCGGGGCCTGCCGGGCTCACGGCGTGGCCAGCGAGATCAGCGTGGAGCCGGGTCGGGCGATCGTCGCCGCCGCCGCCATCACCGTCTACGAGGTCGGCACGATCAAGGACATCCCGGGGATCCGCACCTACGTCGCCGTCGACGGCGGGATGAGCGACAACCCGCGCCCGGTGCTGTACGGCAGCGGCTATGAGGCGTTCTTGCCGCGGGCGGTGGACGCCGACCGCACCCGCCACGTCCGGGTCGTGGGCAAGCACTGCGAGTCCGGTGACGTGCTGCTGTTCGACGCCGCCGTCCCCGCCGATCTCACCGTGGGAGACCTGTTGGCGGTCCCGGTGACCGGCGCCTATGGCCACTCGATGGGCTCGAACTACAACAAGGTGCCCCGTCCTCCGGTGGTGTTCGTCGCCGACGGGCACGCCCGGGTGGTGGTGCGGCGCGAGACCTATCAGGACCTCCTGCTCACGGACGTCTTCGATCCGGAGGTCGACTGAGGCCCGGGGAGTCGTCACATCGGTCGCCTACCCTGCAGCGGATGGCCCGTTGGATGGACCGACTCACCGACACCGTGCGACGTGGCATCGCCACGCTGCGCGAGCGCGAGTCGGGAACGGGGCGATCGACCCGCCGGGCGACGCCGACGGCGGCTCCGGTGGACACCGGGGTACGCATCGAGTACACCCCGAACCTCGATGGCGATCCCGACCCCGGTGAGATCGTGTGGACGTGGGTCCCCTTCGAGGATGATCCGACACTCGGCAAGGACCGCCCCGTCGTGATCATCGGTCGCCATGGCGATCGACTCTCGGGCGTGGCGCTGACCAGCAAGCACAAGACATCGACGGTCGAGGTCGGCACCGGACCGTGGGACTCTCGCAGCCGCCCGTCCTACGCCAAGGTGGACCGGCTGCTCGACATCGACCCCGAGGCGGTCCGGCGCGAGGGCGCCGTGTTGACCCGACGCCGCTTCGACAGTGTGGTCGAGGCGGTCAGCCGTCTCCACGACGTCCACCGCTGAGGCCATCGCCGGGGTCGCGCCGTCGCGGCCGCCGCCCGTGCCGGTAAGTCGCGCTGGTCGACCCGGTGGTCACCCCGTAGCCTGCCCCGACGTGGAGAGTCGTCGCGTGCGCATCGGGCTGCTGGGCTGTGGAAACGTCGGCGCCGCCTTCGTCGGCCTGGTGGCCGACCAGGCCAAGGCGATCGAGGCTCGCACCGGCGTGGCGTTGGAGATCACCCGGGTCGCGGTCCGCAACCTGTCCAAGCAGCGCGACGTCCGGCTCGACCCCGCCCTGTTGACACGCCATGCCGATGAGGTGGTCGCCGATCCCGACATCGACCTCGTGGTCGAGCTGATCGGCGGGATCGAGCCGGCTCGCGAGCTGATCACCACCGCGCTGGCCGCCGGGAAGCCGGTGGTCACCGGGAACAAGGAGCTGCTCGCCAACGTGGGCGTCGAGCTCTACGGCATCGCCGAGGACCATGGCGTCGACCTGCTGTTCGAGGCCTCGGTCGCCGGCGGGATCCCCATCGTTCGCGCCTTGCGCGAGAGCCTGCGCGGCGAGCCGATCACCCGGGTGATGGGCATCGTCAACGGGACCACCAACTACATCCTCACCA
>JBKEAH010000171.1:0-2591 GCA_047972065.1 Desertimonas sp. | reverse complement strand
CGCGCTACGACGTCGTCGGCATCGGCAACGCGCTCGTTGACGTCATCGCCCACGCCGACGAGCGGTTCCTCACCCACCACGAACTGGTCAAGGGCTCGATGGCGTTGGTCGAGATGGACCGCGCCCTCGACCTCTACGCCGCCCTCGGCACCGCCGTCGAGATGAGCGGCGGCTCGGCGGCCAACACGATGTGCGGTGTCGCCAGCCTCGGCGGCCGCGCCGCGTACATTGGCAAGGTCAGCGGCGACGAGCTCGGTCAGGTGTTCGGCCACGACATGGCTGCGGTGGGCGTGGCCTTCCGCTCCGGCGGGCGCGCCGCCGAGGTGCCGACCGGGCGTTGCATCATCGTCGTCACCCCCGACGCCCAGCGGACGATGAACACCTATCTCGGTGTCTCCAGCCTGCTCGGTGAGCCCGACCTCGACGAGGCGGCGATCGCCGACGGCGCCGTGCTGTACATGGAGGGTTACCTCTTCGACCGCGATGACGCCAAGGCGGCGTTCCGTCGCGCCGCCGCCGTCGCCCACGAGGCCGGCCGCAAGGTGTCGCTGACCCTGTCGGACTCGTTCTGCGTCGACCGTCATCGCGACGACTTCGCCGCGTTGGTCCGCCACGACGTCGACATCCTCTTCGGCAACGAGGACGAGCTCCGGGCGCTGTACCGGGTCGACGACCTGCAGGCCGCCGTCGCCGAGGTGCGCCGTCACTGTGAGCTCGTCGCGGTGACGACGGGGGCCGCCGGGTCGCTGGTGGTGACCGCCGACGAGATCGTCGAGGTGCCCGCCGAGCCGGTGGCCCGGGTACTCGATACCACCGGCGCCGGCGACCTCTACGCCGCCGGCTTCCTCTTCGGCTACACCAGCGGCGGCGATCTCGCCGAGTGCGGCCGCATCGGGTCGATCGCCGCCGCCGAGGTCATCAGCCACGTGGGGCCGCGGCCGCTGGTCGAGCTCCGTCATCTGCTCCCGGCGTAGCGGTCACGACGGCGTGCGGAGCACGGCGAACTGATAGCCCCAGTCGGTACCGGCGGTCTCGTCGGTGTCGTGGGTCGTGAACTCGAGCACCTCGGCATGACGGCCGAGCATCTCGCGCCAGCGGTCGTTGCGCCGTCGACAGAACAAGCGGGGTGGCTGGAGGACGTCCCGATCGCTGACGAACTGCGAGTCGCGGCCGCCCCACGTCCCGATCCCGATCAGACCGCTGGGTTCGACGACCCGCACCAGTTCGTCGAGCGCCCGGTCGACCCGGTCGTCGGTGATGTGGACGAACGTGCTCATCGTCCACCCGGCGGCGAACTCGTGGGCCACGAAGGGGAGGGCAAGCATCGACGCCTGGACGACGGCGGTGCCGCGGTCTCGACTGATCGCCAGCGGTCGGTGGGTGAGGTCGGTGCTCACGACATCGATGCCGTCCCCAGCGAAGCCGTTGGCGTCATGGCCGGTGCCACCGCCGCACTCCACGATCCGGTCGCGACCCTCGTCGCGCAGTCGTCGGACGAAGCCGTCGCGCAGCGCGGTGCGCATCGGTCCGGGGTCGCGCGCCGCCCGCTGTTCGGCCTCGGCGTCGTAGTAGGCGCGCAGGTCGTCGTCCAGCGAGGGCACGGGCGGACAGTACCGAGGGTGATGACTACCGTGACGGCGTGACCGCCCAGGACCTGTCCCGCACCGTCGACGCGTGGATCGCCGCCGAACCCGACGACGACGTGCGCGAGGAGCTGACGGCGCTGCGCGACGGGCCGCCGGACGAACTGGCCGAGCGGTTCGGCGGGCGCCTGACCTTCGGCACCGCCGGGTTGCGCGCCCAGGTTGGTGCCGGCCCGTTGCGGATGAACCGGCTGGTCGTCCGGCAAGCGGCGGCGGGCCTCGCCGACTACCTGCTCGAGATCGATCCACGAGCGCGCGAACGCGGCGTGGTGATCGGCCACGACGCCCGCCGCAAGAGCGACGTGTTCGCGCTCGACACCGCCCGGGTGATGGCCGCCCGCGGCCTCCGCGCGCTCGTGCTGCCGGGTCCACAGCCGACCCCGGTGGTCGCGTGGGCGCTCACGGAGCTCGACGGGGCAGCGTGCGTCGTCGTCACGGCGTCGCACAACCCGCCGCAGGACAACGGGTACAAGGTGTACCTCGGCGACGGGGCGCAGATCGTGCCACCCCACGACGTCGGCATCGCCGAGCGCATCGGTGCGCTCGACCCCACCACCATCGAGCTGTCGGCCGAGGACGACCCGCTGATCGAGCGGCTGTCCACCGACATCGTCGATCGATATGTCGCCGCAGCGCCCGCCGTCCGGCGGCGTCCCGACGTCCCGGGGGTGCCGGTGGCGTACACGCCGATGCACGGGGTCGGGGGAGCGGTGGTGCTGCGGGCCTTCGAGGCGGCCGGGTTCGCGCCGCCCGCCGTCGTCGCCGAGCAGTTCGATCCGGATCCGACGTTCCCGACCGTGTCGTTCCCCAACCCGGAGGAGCCGGGAGCGATGGATCTCGTGATGGCCTTGGCCGCCGCGACCGGCGCGTTGATCGCCATCGCCAACGACCCCGACGCCGACCGCGCCGGCGCGGCGATCCCGCAGCCCGACGGGTCGTGGCGCCGCC
>JBKEAH010000154.1:0-4441 GCA_047972065.1 Desertimonas sp. | reverse complement strand
GTCGCCCACGACGACCGAGTCGCCCACGACGACCGAGTCGCCCACGACGACCGAGTCGCCCACGACGACCGAGTCGCCCACGACGACCGAGTCGCCCACGACGACCGAGTCGCCCACGACGACCGAGTCGCCCACCACGACCGAGTCGCCCACCACCACATCGACGACCTCCACCTCCACCACCACCACCACCGTCGCGGCGACGACGACGTCGAGTACGACCACGTCGAGCACCACATCGACGACGTCGCCGCCGACGACGGTGGCGACATCCGGCCCGACGACCACGACCGTCCCCAACGAGCTGATCCTCGACACCACCGGCCTCGGTGTGGCCGACTACCAGGCGCCCGCCGACGAGGTGGTCGCGACGCTGACCGGTCTGCTCGGCGAGCCGACCGAGGACACCGGGTGGGTCGACCCGATCACGATCGGCACCTGCCTGTCCAACGAGGCGCGTCGGGTCAGCTGGAACAGCCTGTCGGTGTTCTTCGGCGACAACGGCGAGCCCGGCAGCCGTCAGTTCTTCACCTACTCCTACGGGGATGTCGCCGACCTCGGTGCCGAGCCGATCGGGCTGCTCACTCCGGCCGGGATCGGCATCGGCTCGACGATCGCCGATCTGCGCGCCGCGTACCCGGAGGTCACCATCAACCTGGGGGAGGAGGGCCTAATCGAGAGCACCTTCTTCGTCGATGAGAACCTCGGCGGGCTGGTCACCGGGGACGCCGACACCGACGTGGTGACGGTGATCTACGGCAGCTGGCCCTTCTGCGGGTGATCGCCAGCACCGGCTCGTGGCACGACGCCGGCGCATGGGCGCTGATCGTCGCCAACGCCGTCGCCGGCGTGTGGGCCGTCGGCGCGCACCTACGACCGTCGCTTCGTGGCCGGCCGCTGTGGGGAGCGATCGTGCTGGCCCAGCTGACGACGTTCCTCCAGGCGATCACCGGCACACTGCTGATGACCGTCGACGAACGCGAGCCGGGTCGCCTCCACGCGCTCTACGGCTTCTCGGCGGTGATCGCGGTTGGGATCCTCTACAGCTACCGCACCAGTCCAGGCATGAAGGGCAAGGAGTACCTGCTCTATGGCGGGGGGTCGCTGTTCATCATGGGTTTGGGCTTGCGCGAGCTCGTGCTCGCCGGCTGAGACCGGGCTAACACGCGACATGGCATGGCCCAGCAACCGCTCGTTGGACGGCGGCCTCGACCAGATCCCGGTACCGGGACAGCCGGGAGCGCTGTGGCTGTGCGGCAAGCACCTCGTTGGGGGTGACCCTCACGCCGCGCTGGCGCGGGTCGGGAAGCCGGCGGTGATCGTCTGCCTCAACGAGGTCCACGAGCTGATCGATCGCTACCCGGGCTACGTCCGCTGGCTGACCGACGAGCACGGCCGCCAGGCCCTGTGGCATCCGATCCCGGATCTTCACGCGCCGGAGCTCGACGACGCCGTGGCCCTGGCGGCCGAGCTGGCCGAGCGGGTCGGGCGCGGGGAGCATGTGATCGTGCACTGTGGCGCCGGGATCGGCCGTGCCGGCACGATGGCCGCGGCGACGCTGATGACGCTGGGGGTCCCGCGCGTCGAGGCGCTGGCCACCGTCGCCACCCACCGCCCGATGGCCGGCCCCGAAGCCGGCCCCCAACACGACCTCCTCCACGCCCTCGACACGCGCATCCACGGTTTTTCGTAGGAGACGTTGCGCCACGCGCAACAACGCCACCTAGAAACCCGGGTGCCACGACGAGGCGGTCAGGCCCCGTCCTCGCCGCGGTCGGCGGCGACGGCGTCGTAGGTCTCGTAGTCGTCGGCGGTGTCGTCGGCGTGCTCGAACTCCAAGAGACCGGCCTCGCCCCAGCGCTGTCGCAGGTAACCGTCGTTGGCGTCGAGCAGCCCCAGCTTGCGGGTGTTGGGCACCAGCTTGGAAAAGAACGCACGCTGGAACGATCCCGTGATGCTCATGCCGGTGCTGGCCTTGGCCTCCCTGATGGCGGGCTGCACGGCCGCATAGCTGGTCCCCATCCGCTCCCACACCTCGGGGTTGGCGGCCCGGGCCCGGCTGCGGATCGTGTTCTCCAGCATGAACTCCTGTCGCTCCTTCAGCTCTGCCGCGCTGAGATGTTGGTAGACCTCGCCGAGCGACATGATCCCGAAGGCGACGTGACGGGCTTCGTCGGCCAGTACGTAGCGCAACAGCTTGTGCAGCAACGGTTCGTCGGTGCGTGCCAGTAGATCGCCGAAAGCGGCGAGGGCGAGGCTCTCGATGATGATCTGCATCCCGAGGTAGGCGATGTCCCACCGACCGTCCTCCAAGAGGGCGGTGATCTGGCTCTCCAACGCCTCGCCCATCGGGTATGGCTCACCCAACTTCTCGTGGAGGTACTTGGCGAACACCTCGGTGTGCCGGGCTTCGTCCATCACCTGGGTCGAGGCGTAGTACTTGGCGTCGATCCACGGAACGGTCTCGACGATCTTGGCCGCGGTCAGCATCGCCCCCTGCTCGCCGTGCATGAACTGGCTGAGGTTGGCCCGTAGGAACTCGATGCCGATCTGGGTGAACTCCGGTTCGCCCCACGACGAGATCGGCGAGCCCGGAACCTTCGCCGCCGCGCACACCAGGGTGACGACGGGCGCTTCGTTGGTGCGGACCAGCTGCTCGGGGTCGACCTCGGTGGCCCAGTCGAGATCGGTCAGGCCGACCCACTGGGACTGGTTGGCCTTGTCGTAGAGCTTGACCAGCTTGTCGCGTTCGCGTTCGTAGCTCCACGTGAAGATCGCCGGTGCGGCATCTTGCACGAGCTTGATGTCGGCTCGCATCGTGGTCAGGTCGGCCAGCGTGTCGGTCATCGGAGCGACCCCCTCTCGTCCGACCGCCACGGTAGCGACGTCGGGTCGAACGCCGCGTCCTCGACCTCGGTCGGGTGCCCGGGTCGGGGCCCATGCCTACAGTTGAGAGGTGCTCGACCTGGGGATCGACCTCGATGTCTGGCCATGGATCTGGCTGACCGTCGCCGTGGTCTTCGTCCTGATCGAGCTGACCCTGCTGGCCGGATCGTTTGTCATCCTGCCGTTCGCCGTCTCGGCGTTCGCCGCGGCCATCGCCGGCTTCTACGACACGTCGGCCGAGGTGCAGTGGGCGATCTTCGCCGTCGGTGGGGCGATCGCGTGGTTGGGGATGTACCGCTGGGCGAAGCGTTTCGTCACGGACAACCAGATGGCTCCTGGTGTCGGCTCGGAGCGGTTGGTCGACCTCGAGGGCATCGTCACCGTCGGGATCGACCCCGATGACACATCGCGGCGCGGTCGGGTGAGCGTCGCCGGCGAGGTGTGGGGTGCCCTCAGCGCAACCGATCGCCCGGTGGCCGTGGGGACCCACGTACGCATCGCGTCAGTCGTCGGAACTCGCGTCGTGGTCGAACCGATCCCGATCGGTGACGCCGGGCTGCCCCCGATCGTCCGGCCGCCGGGGCCACCGACCGTCGCCCCGCCGATCGCCGGCCCGGTCGACCCCTCGAGGGAAGGAACCACATGAGTCCACTCGCCATCGTCGTCGGGGCGATCGCCGTCGTCGGTATCGCCGGTTTGGTCGTCGCCGTCAAGATCGTCCGTCCGTACCAGCGCGGTCTTGTCGAACGCCTCGGCAAGTACCGCGCCACCAAGGAGCCGGGGCTGAGCCTGATCCTGCCGTTCATCGAGACGATGCAGCTGATCGACATGCGCGAGCAGGTCGTCGACGTGCCGCCCCAGGAGGTCATCACGGCCGACAACGTGGTCGTGTCGGTCGACGCCGTCGTCTACTACGAAGCGACCGATCCGCAGCGTCTCGTCTACAACGTCGCCGACTTCTTCACCGCCATCACCAAGCTGGCCCAGACCAACCTGCGCAACCTGATCGGCGACCTCGAGCTCGACAAGGCGTTGACGTCGCGCGACACCATCAACACCCAACTGCGCGATGTCCTCGACGACGCCACCGACAAGTGGGGTGTGCGGGTCGTGCGTGTCGAGATCCAGCGCATCGATCCGCCGCCCGAAGTGGTCTCGGCGATGCACGCACAGATGCGCGCCGAGCGGGATCGGCGGGCGACGGTGACCGAGGCGAAGGGCTACCAGGAGGCGGCGATCGCCCGCGCCGACGGCGAGAAGCAGGCGGCCGTGCTCACCGCCGAGGGTCGCAAGGAGGCGGCGGTCCTCGACGCCGAAGGCGAGTCGCGCGCCATCCGGTTGCGAGCCGAGGCCGAGAAGCTGCGGCTGGAGTTGATCGGTGCGGGCGAAGGAGCGGCGGCCAAGTCACGGCTGACCGGGATCAAGGAGGCGGCCGCCGACCAGCAGGTGCTGACCGTCGAGTACCTCCAGGCGCTCGAACGCATCGGTGATGGCCGGGCGACCAAGTTGGTGATCCCGGCCGAGTTCTCCGGGCTGCTCGGCACCGTCGCCGCGC
>JBKEAH010000151.1:0-8547 GCA_047972065.1 Desertimonas sp. | reverse complement strand
TCGGCACCAAGAAGCAGGCCCAGGACCCGGTGCGCAGCTACGCCGAGAAGTGCGGCATGCCCTTCGTCAACGAGCGTTGGCTGGGTGGGATGCTCACCAACTTCGACACGATCTCCAAGCGCGTCGGCAAGATGCTCGACTACGAGCGGATGCAGGCTTCGGGTGAGTTCGACGCGATGCCCAAGAAGGAAGCGCTGCTGCTGACCCGCGAGATGGAGAAGCTCCAGCGCAACCTCGGGGGGCTGCGTGGCCTGGCGAAGAAGCCGGACGCCGTGTTCGTGCTCGACACCAAGAAGGAGCACATCGCGGTCACCGAGGCCAACAAGCTGGGCATCCCGGTGGTCGCCGTGGTCGACACCAACGTCGACCCCGAACTGGTGCAGTACCCGATCCCGGGCAACGACGATGCCATCCGAGCCAACTCGCTGCTCGCCCGCGTGATCGCCGACGCGGTCGAAGAGGGGCGTTACATCGCCGCCAAGCGCGACCGCTCAAGCGGGGCCGTGCCCGCACCGCCGCAGCGCACCGCCGAGGAGGAGGCGGCGTTTGCCGCCCAGCAGGCCGAGGCACGCAACCAGGCCGCCCGGGCCCAGGCCGAGCGTGAAGCCCGCCTGACGGCGGCCAAGGCCGCACCGGCCGCCGTCGAGACCGACGTCACCCAGGATGCGCCGGTGCTGGCGACCGCCGAGGGCGAGCCCGCCGACCCCGACAGTGGCCTCACCGAGACGATCGCCGACAGCGTCGACGACACCCCCGCCGAGTCCTGAGCCGAGGCGGCTCACGGCTCTTCGACAAACCCCACGATCAAGGAGCGACAGATGGCGTTCACCGCCAAGGACGTACAGGCCCTGCGCCAGGCCACCGGCGCCGGGATGATGGATGCCAAGAAGGCCCTCGAGGCCAACGACGGCGATCTCGAGTCCGCCAAGCAGTGGTTGCGCGAGAAGGGTCTCAGCGCCGCTGCCAAGCGCGACGACCGCGAGAACAGCCAGGGCGTCGTCGCGCTCGTCGTCGACGGATCGGTTGGCGCCATCGTCGAGCTGAAGAGCGAGACCGACTTCGTGGCCGGCAGCGAGCACTTCAAGCGTGAGGCACAGGATCTGGCTCACCTCGTCGCCACGAAGGGCGTCGATGCCGTCGCCGAGCGCCAGCAGCAGCTGGAGGACCTCAAGATCACGCTCAAGGAGAAGATCGAGCTCGGTCGCGTCAAGCGCCTCGAGGCCACCGACGGCCAGGTCATCGACAGCTACCTGCACGTGCAGAACGGGCGCGGGGTCAACGCCGTGCTCGTCGTGCTCGACGGTGGCGACGAGCAACTCGCCCACGACATCGCGGTGCACGTGGCCTTCGCCCGGCCGACGTACCTGACCCGCGACGACATCCCCGTCGAGGTCGTCGACAAGGAGCGGGCCACCTTCGAGACGATCTCGCGCAACGAGGGCAAGCCCGAGGCGGCGCTGCCCAAGATCATCGAGGGACGTCTCAACGGGTTCTTCAAGGACGTCGCCCTGCTCGACCAGCCCTACGCCAAGGACGACAAGCAGTCGGTCGGTCAACTGCTCGGCGCCGCCGAGATCGCCGGGTTCGCTCAGGTCGAGATCGGCGCCTGATGTCCGCCGCCGGCGAGGGTGGAACCGCCGGTCCGACGCCGCGTTGGCGGCGCATCGTCTTCAAACCGTCGGGAGAGGCGCTGGCCGGCGCGTCCGGCAGCGGCCTCGACGGGCCGACCCTCGACACGACCGCCCGTGACATCATCGAGCTCCGCCAAGGGCTCGAGGTTGATGTCGCGGTGGTGGTGGGCGGGGGCAACTTCTGGCGTGGCCGCACCGGCTCGATGTCGGGCATGGACCCAACCCAGTCCGACCACATCGGCATGCTCGGCACCGTCATGAACGCCCTCGCGCTCCAGGACGCGCTCGAGCGGTTGGGCCAGCCGACCCGGGTCCAGTCGGCCATCGAGATGCCCCGCATCGCCGAGCCCTACATCCGCCGCCGTGCCGTGCGCCATCTCGAGAAGGGCCGCGTCGTCATCTTCGCCGCCGGCACCGGCAACCCCTTCTTCACCACCGACACCGCGGCGGCGCTGCGGGCCGCTGAGATCGAGGCGGACGCGCTGCTCAAGGGAACCCACAGCGGTGTGGATGGGGTGTACGACTCCGACCCGCGGACCAACCCGAACGCCGTCAAGTACGACGAGATCGGCTACACCGAGGTGATGACGAAGGATCTCCGGGTGATGGACGCAACGGCGATCGCCTTCTGTCGCGAGAACCAGATCCCGATCGTCGTCTTCGACATGTCCAAGCCGGGCAACCTCCGGAGCATCCTCGAAGGGCAACGGGTCGGCACGATCGTGCACTGAGCCTCCCAGGCTCGGCCGGTCGGCCAAGCAGCCGGCGCTCGCCGAGGTGCTCGATCGGGCATGCCTGGTCGGTGCGAACCGGGTGGGTACGCTGGTCCGAGTGATCGAAGAGACCCTGCTCGAGGCCATCGAGAAGATGGAGAAGGCCGTCGGGCACGTCCAACAGCAGTTCCAGACGGTGCGCACGGGTCGCGCCGCGCCGGCGCTCGTCGAGCGCATCAACGTCGAGTACTACGGGGCGCCGGTGCCGCTGCAACAGCTGGCCAGCATCCAGGTTCCCGAGGCCCGACAGCTCCTGGTCAAGCCGCATGATCGGGCCAGCCTGGGCGCAATCGAGAAGGCGATCGCGGAATCCGACCTCGGGGTCAACCCGAGCAACGACGGCACGGTGATCCGCCTCAGCTTCCCGGTGCTCACCGAGGAGCGACGCCGCGAGTACGTCAAGGTGGTCAAGAACATGGCCGAGGACGGCCGGGTGGCCGTACGCAATCTGCGGCGCGACGCCCGCAAGCACCTCGAGGCCGAGGAGAAGGCGGGGGAGATGTCGGCCGACGATCTCGAACGGGCGGAGAAGGAGCTCGACAAGATCACCCACGAACACGTCGAGAAGATCGACGCCGCCCTGGGGCGTAAGGAAGCGGAGCTGCTCGAGGTCTGACCCGAGCGGGATGTACGTGCAGGACGAGACAAGGAGACGCGATGAGCGACGACATCTGGCGCCGGCGTGAGCGCGACGAGACGAGTGAGTTCGGGGGGCCGCTGTTTCCCGACGAGGCCGACGAGGGCCAGGCTCGGCGTGGCGACGGCACCGGAGAGCGTCGCTTGAGCTTCGGTCCCAACGACACCGGTCCGCTACCGCATTGGACCGACCCGCCGACCGGCGAGATCCCCCGCCTCGACCCGGCGCGGGCGGCGGCCGATGCCGATGACGACGACGTCGACGTCTGGTCGTCGTTCACCACGGAGTCACCGATCTGGCGTGACGACGATCCCGTCGATCCGAGCGGCGCGACGGGGCGCGATCCGAGCGCCAGCGGTGGCTACGACCGCACCGGCGAGTTCGACACCGGCGCCTTCGGCGCGGACCCGAGCGCCAGCGGTGGCTACGACCGCGACCCATCCGGGGCCTACCCGGATCCTTCGGGTGCCTACGGCCGCGACCCCTCGGGAGCCTTCGACCTCGAGGCGACCGCCGAGGTGCGCACCGGCGACCTCTCGCTCCCCACCGAACGACCGCCCACCGATGCGGTGCCGGCTGCCCCCCGCCAACCCAACCGGATCCAGATCGGCACCTCCGAGCCCTCGGGCCAGATGCGCCGGCCGTCGGCCGGCCCGCCGCCACGACGTCGCGGCGGGCCCGCCCGCACGGGACGGCCCGCGGGACCGGCCCGCACCTCGGCGGCCCCCGGCGTCCAGCGCAACATGCCGGCGGCGATCACCGCCGGGGCGGTCATCGCCGCCGTGTTCATCGCCGCGGTGATGTGGCGCCCGCTGGCGGTGATCATCCTGATCACCGCGATCTTGGGCGTGGCCGGGTTCGAGTACTTCGGCAAGGTCACCGAGAAGGGCTATCGGCCGGCGGTCGCCGCCGGCCTACTGGCGGTGCTCGCCGCCCCCCTTGCCGCCTACTGGCTCGGCGATGCGACGCTGCCGTTGGTGGTGGCGTTCGCCTTCATCGCCGCCGCCGCCGGGTTCCTCGGGGCATCCAGCGTCGAGTCGGGGCCGTTGCCGAACATGGCCGTGACCACCCTCGGCATCGTGTGGATCGGTGTGCTCGGCTCGTTCGCCGCGCTGATCCTGCGCTTCTCGAACCTCTTCGGTGGCAACTCGGTCGGCACCGACACGCTGTTCCTCGTGGTGCTTGGCGTCGTCGCCAACGACATCGGGGCGATGGCGATGGGCTCGACGATCGGACGGACCCCGCTGCGACACTGGATCAGCCCGGCCAAGACCGTCGAGGGCTTGCTCGGGGGCGCACTCGCGACGCTGGCCGTGTTCCTGGTGTTCCACCTCATCGGCCGGTCCGACACGTGGACGTCGTTGACCGACCTGGTCATCCTCGGTGTGATCATCGCCGTGCTGGCCCCGGTCGGCGATCTGACCGAGAGCATGTTCAAGCGCAACCTCGACGTGAAGGACTTCGGCACGATCATGACCGGACACGGCGGCGTGTTGGACCGCTTCGACGGGTTCCTGTTCGTCCTCCCGGCGGCGTACTACGCCATGCAGATCCTGCTGCCGTGAACGAGCGGCCCGTTCGGGTCGCCATCGCCGGATCGTCGGGGTCGATCGGCACCCAGGCGATCGACGTCGTCCGGGCCGAGGGCGCCGACACCTACGAGGTCGTGGCGTTGTCGGTCGCGTCGTCCGTCGACGTGTTGATCGAACAGGCCCGCGAACTGCGCCCTCGGGTGGTCGCCGTCGGCGATCGGTCGCGTCGGGCCGAGGTCGCCGCCGCGCTCGACGGCGTCGAGGTGGTCGACGAGGTCGCGGCGCTGATCGAGCTCGCCGACGTGGTGCTCAACGCCGTGGTCGGCTTCGCCGGGTTGGAGGTGACGGTGGCGACCCTGCGGGCCGGCAAGCGGCTGGCCCTGGCGAACAAGGAGAGCCTGATCGCCGCCGGACCCGTCGTGCAGCCGTTGCGGGCGACGCCGGGTGCCGAGCTGGTCCCCGTCGACAGCGAGCACGGGGCGCTGCACCAGTGCCTGAGATCGTCCGATGACACCGGTCGTGAGGTCGAGCGCCTCGTGCTGACGGCGAGCGGAGGTCCGTTCCGTGGCCGGTCGGCCGGTGAGCTGGCATCGGTGAGCGTCACCGAGGCGCTGGCCCATCCGACGTGGGCGATGGGGCCGAAGGTCACCGTCGACTCGAGCACGTTGATGAACAAGGGGCTCGAGGTCATCGAGGCCCACGAGTTGTTCGGGGTGCCCTACGACCAGATCGATGTCGTCGTGCACCCCCAGTCGGTCGTCCACTCGATGGTCGAGTTCACCGACGGCTCGACCATCGCCCAGCTCAGCATGCCCGACATGCGGCTGCCGATCGGCTACGCCCTCGGATATCCCTACCGGGCGAGCACGCCCTTCGGCCGGATCGACTGGGAGACGCTCGGCCGGCTGGACTTCGAGGCGCCCGATCGAACCACCTTCCGGATGCTCGACCTTGCCTACGCCGCCGGTCGCCTCGGCGCGACGGCGCCGGTGACGCTGAGTGCCGCCAACGAGGTGGCGGTGGAGGCCTTCCTCGCCGGGAGGTTGCCATGGTCGCGCATCGCCGACGTCGTCGAGACCGTGCTCGACCGCCACCAGCCGTGGATGCCGGGTACGGTCGATGACGTCGTGAACGCCGATGCCGCGGCGCGGGCCGTAGCGTCGGGGTTGGTCTGAACCCGCGACGAACGGCACCTCGATGACGACGACCCCGACACCAACCCCGGACGCAGCAGCGGAACCGGGCGGCGAGCTGCCGCCACCGTCGCGCTACGACCGGATCCGCACCGAGTTGGTGTCGGGCGGTACCGAGCGATCACCGCAACGTCCCCACGACGATGACGACGCGGTCGGTGGCACGTGGGCGGGCCGGGCCGCCGGGTTGGCCATCCTGGCGTTGTTCGTCTGGTTGGCGATCAGCGACCAGTGGATGTTCGTGTTCGTGATGGGTGTGCTCGTCTCGGTGTTCCTCCACGAGACCGGACACTTCGTCACCGCCCGGTTGACCGGGATGAAGGCGACACAGTTCTTCCTCGGTTTCGGGCCCCGGCTATGGAGCTTCAAGCGGGGCGAGACCGAGTACGGCGTCCGGCTGCTGCCGCTCGGTGCCTTCGTCAGGATCATCGGGATGACTCGGATGGACGAGGTCCCGCTCGAAGACGAGGGACGCACCTACCGTCAGCAGAGCTATCCCCGCCGGATGTTGGTGATCACGGCGGGCTCGCTGATGCACATGTTGATCGCCATCGTCTTGCTGTTCACGGTCTTCGCCACCAAGGGCCAGCTCGCCGAGCTGCCCGGCGCCGAGGTCGGGGCGAGGCCCGAGGGGGCCGCGGCCGCGGCGGGGATCGAGCAGGGTGACGTCATCGTCTCGGTGGCCGGCGAGACGATCGCGGATCCCGCCGACCTCGGGGGCGTCGTGCGCTCGCACGACCCGGGCGACCGGGTCGACGTGGTCGTGCGTCGCGACGGTTCGGAGCTGACGATGCCGGTGGTGCTCGGCGCCAACCCCAATCAGGGCTCGGCGAACTACGGCGCCGCGTTCTTGGGGGTGGCCTCGTCGACGGTCGTCGAGTGGGAAGACGTCTCGCTGGTCGACGCCGCGTCATCGAGCATCACCGAGCTGTTCCCGGTGGCGTGGGAGTCGACCAAGGGCGTCGTCAAGGTGCTGAACCCGGTCAACATCTGGGACCAGCTCACCAACGAGGATGCTCCGGTGACGACGAGACCGACGACCGTCGTGGGCATCACGCAGGTCAGCGGGGTGCTCGGCGCGGCCGAAGGCCTCGGCGGCGTCCTGTTCCTGCTGGCCGCGCTCAACGTGTTCGTCGGCGTGTTCAACATGTTCCCGCTGCTACCGCTCGATGGCGGGCACGCCGCGATCGCGACCTACGAACGGGTCCGTGAGGGGCGGACCAAGCGGCGCTACTTCGCCGACGTGGAGCGTCTGATGCCGTTGGCAATGGGGGTGATCGCACTGTTGCTGGTGTTGTTCATGTCCGGTCTCTACCTCGACATCGCCCGCCCGATCGGATAGCCGGTATGGAGCTGGGGACGGTCAGCGAGCGGCGTTCGACGCGCCGGATCCACGTCGGTGACGTGCCGGTCGGTGGTGGTGCGCCGGTCACCGTCCAGTCGATGACGATCACCAAGACCGCCGACGTCGAGGGCACCTTGCAGCAGGTGTACGCCCTCGCCGCTGCGGGGTGCGACATCGTGCGGTGCACCTGCAACGAAGCCGAGGCCGCCGAGGGCCTGGCCCAGATCGTGCCGCGCTCGCCGGTGCCGATCATCGCCGACATCCACCACCAGTACCGCATGGCGTTAGCGGCGATGGAAGCCGGTGTGCACGGGCTACGGCTCAATCCGGGCAACATCCGCCGGCCCGCCCACATCAAGGCGGTCGCCGCCGAGGCGAAGGATCGCGGCGTGCCGATCCGCATCGGGGTGAACGGTGGGTCGCTCGACCCGGCGCTGTACGACAAGCACGGCGGTGTCACGCCCGAGGCGATGGTGGAGTCGGCCCGCCAGGAGCTGGCTTACTTCGACGAGGTCGGCTTCGAGCTGGTGAAGATCTCGGTCAAGGCGTCGTCGGTGCCGCTGATGGTCGAGGCCTACCGGCTGCTGTCGGAGGAGACCGACCATCCGCTCCATCTGGGTGTCACCGAGGCCGGCCCGCCGCCGGCCGGGCTGGTGAAGGCCACCGCCGGCATCGCCACCCTGCTGATGGAGGGGATCGGCGACACCATCCGGTACTCGCTCACCGCCGATCCCGTCGAGGAGGTCCGGGCCGGCCGCCAGTTGCTCGAGGCGCTCGGGTTGCGCGAACGCAAGAACGTCGATCTGATCGCCTGCCGATCGTGCGGGCGGGCCGAGGTCGACGTGATCGACGTCGCCCGGCGGGCGATGGAGGCCTTCGGAGAGCGCAAGCTGCCGTTGCAGGTGGCGGTGATGGGCTGCGTGGTCAACGGGCCGGGTGAGGCCCGCGAGGCCGACCTCGGGATCGCCGCCGGGAACAAGCGCGGCCACCTGTTCATCAAGGGTCGCAACATCGCCGTGGTGCCCGAGGACGAGATGGTCGACTCGTTGGTCGAGTGGGCCGAGTTCATCAACGAGCACGGCGTGGACGCCGCCATCGCCCGGGCCGACACCGCCCGGGCCGAGCGCGAGGCGGCCCGGGACCGCTCCGAACTGCTCGACGCCCAGGGCGACGACGCCAACCACGCCGGCGAGCGAATCGTCGAGATCCGCAAGACCGTCGGCCGCTGACCGGCGTTCGGCTCGGTCGGGATCGAGCGGACGGGCGGTCCGTCGTGCCGTTCACGGCGTTCGGCCCCTCAGGCTCCGGCCGACGCGACGTAGGCGGTGACGGCGTCGGTGACCTCGAGCGTGGCGCCCGGCGCCAGGTAGCCGGTGGCGCCGGTCGAGGTGACGACCAGCTCGTGGCCGGCCGCCCGGTGGGTGACCGCACCGGTG
>JBKEAH010000150.1:0-30584 GCA_047972065.1 Desertimonas sp. | reverse complement strand
CGCCGAACAACGCGGCGGTGATGGATCTGCTCAACGAGGAGTGCGTGCCGCAGATGATGGCCTTGAGCGGGCTGCCCGAGTTCGGTGACGAGGTCGCCGACTACCCGTGGACCTTCGGTGGTCAGATGGTCTACGACGTCGAGGCGGCGGCGTACGCCCAATCGATGGTCGACACGCTCGGCGAGGGCATCACGGCGGCGATCTTCTACACCAACAGCGAGTTCGGCCAGGTCTACCAGGAGGCGTTTGGCACCGCGGCCGGCGAGGCCGGTATCTCGATCGTCTCCGAGCAGACGATCGAGGCCACCGACACGGCGCCACCGACGGCGCAGATCAACGAGATCGCCGCCCAGCAGCCCGACGCCATCATGGCGGTGCCGCTCGGGGCGGGGTGCCCGGTCTTCCTGGCCGAGCTGGAGAACGCCAAGGCCGCCAACGCCGGTTGGGACCCGGCGGTGTACATCACGAACACGTGCGCCAGCCAGCTGATCCTGATGGCCGCCGGCGAAGCCGCCGACGGCATCTACACGTCGGCGTACTCGGGCCTGCACGATGTGCTCGACCCGGCCCAGGCCGCGCTGCCCGACGTCGCCGAGTACGTCGCCCGGATGACCGACCTCGGCAAGACCGACTTTCTGTCGACGGCGGCCGCCGGCTGGAACACCGCCGAAGTGACCGTCGAGATCATCCGTCGAGCCGCCGAGTCCGAGTCCGGGCTCAGCCGCGTGTCGATCATCGAGGCCGCCCGCGATCTCGACTACCACCCGTCGCTGGCACGTGACGGCGCCAACGCCCGGATGGCCGGCGAGGAGGACGGGTTCCTCTTCGAGGCGGTGCAGGTCATCCGCTACGACCAGCCCAACGGCATCTGGGTCGACGTCGGGGAGATGATCCTCGACGACGAGAGTTGATCGTGCCCGCCCCCGCTCTTCCCGGACCCGAGTTGCATCGCGGGTCGCAATCACACAAGGAGGATGCATGACCAAGCGCCGAGCACGAGTGCTGGCCACCATGACGTCGATCGCCCTGGTGGCGATCGCCGGGACCGACGCCGCCGGCGCCGCCCCCGACGACACCACCGAGGACACGGCGGTCGAGGACACGGCGACCGAGGAGTCGGGATCGGCCGGTGGCGAACACGGACCGGGCACGCTGCTCGGCGACAACGGCACCACCGGCGCCGGGTGGGTGGTCGACACCGAGGACTGCACCGACCCCGACGCCGCCAACGCGCCGATCGAGGGTCCGATCAAGCTTGGTGTCTCGATGCCCCTGTCGGGCGGCCCCGCGGCGTCGGCCTACGCCCCGTTCGCCGACGGTCTGAACGCCTACGTGACCTATGCCAACGAGCACGAACTGGTACCCGGTCACGAGATCCAGCTGAGCGTCGGCGACGACCAGTTCAACCCGGCGCTGGCCCCCGATGTCGTCAACGGACTGCTCGACGAGGGCGTCGTGGCGATGACCGGGATCATCGGCTCGGGTTCCAACCTGGCGGTCGCCGACCTGCTCAACGAGGAGTGCGTCCCGCAGCTGTTCGGCCAGTCGGGTCTGCCCGAGTGGGGCGAGGACATCGCCGATCGGCCGTGGAGCTTCGGCAACCTGATCCCCTACGACCTCGAGAGCCGTGCCTACGCCCGTCAGGTGAGCGAGCTGTACCCCGACGGGGCGACGGCGATGACCTTCTACGTGAACATCGAGTTCGGCGAGGCGATCGCCTCGGGCTTCGAGGACGCGGCGGACGAGTACGGCATCGAGATGCTGGGCCGTCAGACCATCGAAGCGACCGAGACCGGTCCTCCCACCGCCCAGGTGCGCGAGATCGCCTCGCAGCAGCCGGATGTGATCATGGCGATCCCGCTGGGGGCGCAATGCCCCGTCTTCCTCACCGAGCTGGCCAACGCCAAGGCGGCCAACCCCGGTTGGGAACCGGCGGTGTTCATCACCAACACCTGCGCCAGCAAGCAGATCCTGGGCGCGGCCGGAGCGGCCGCCGACGGCGTCTACTCGTCGGCGTCGGCCGGGTTGCGTGACCCCGACGACCCCGAGCAACAAGACGTGCCCGAGGTCCAGAACTACATCGCGGCGATGGAGGCCGGTGGCTACCCGGAGGCGTCGATCTCGGTCGGCGCCGCCGGCTGGAACGTGATGGAGACGACCGTCGAGATCCTCCGTCAGGCAGCGGAGTCCGACGCCGGGCTGACCCGGGCGTCGATCATCAACGTCACCCGCAACCTCTACTACCACCCGTCGATGACTCGCGATGGCGTCGAGTACAAGATGTCGGGTGAGGACGACGGTTGGTACGTCGAGGATGTGCAGATCGTCCAGTACGTGGCCGACAGCTCCACCTTCAGCGAGGTCGGTGACCTGATCACCGAGTTCCGCTACAGCTGAACCCTGCCGCGACCGACGCCGGTCCGGATCGACCCCTCACGGGGCGCCGGGCCGGCGGCGGCGCGTCCGGCGGCGCAGCTCCATGCCGTCCCGTTGATCGTCACGCCACTAGCTTCCCGGCGGTGGCAGCAGACGGTCGCTCGAGCCCGCGGCGGCGCGGCCGCCCGCCGGACCGGGACTCGGCCGCGACCCGTCAGCGCGTGCTGGAGGTCGCTCGCGCGCTGTTCGCCCAGCACGGCTACGACGCGACGACCAATCGGGCCATCGCCGAGGCCAGTGGGCTCACGACCGGCGCGCTCTACCACTACTTCGAGTCGAAGGCCGATCTGTACGCCGCCGTGTACGAGGAGGTCTACGACCGGGTGTTCGGCACGCTCGACACCGCCATCGCCGGGCATGCGTCGTTGGTGGATCAGTTCACCGCCGCGATGGTCGCGGTCGGCGAGCTCAACGTCTCGGATCCGACGTTGCCGGCCTTCGACCGTGGGGTGGCGGGCGAGGCGCAGATCCACCCCGAGCTCAATGAGCTGTTGCGGCCGCTGCGCCGCCGCAACGCGCTGTTCTTCAGACGGATGGTGGCCGGCTCGGCCGCCCGCGGTGAACTCGCCGATGACGTCGACCTGCGAGGCCTCGAGGATCTTCTGAGCGCCGTCGCCTTTGGGGTCTCCCGCATCTCGGCGGTCACCGGTGACGCCCGTCGGGCCGCCACCGCGGTGGCGATGCTGCAGCGCTTCATCGACGGCAGCCTCGTCGCCGGGAGCGCCGCACCAGACGGCTAGTCCGGAGAGTTCAGCCCGCCGCGCTGGTCGCCGTCACGGCACCGGCGGTGTCGGCGGTGTCGGCCGCCGCGGTGTCGGTCGCCGCCGTGTCGGAGGGCTCGGAGCCGCTGGCCGGTCCGATCACGCCGACCTTGAACGACCGGTCGCCGTCGATGATCGCGGCGAACTCGTAGGTCACCCCGTCGGAGCCGACCGCCGTGCACGCGAACTCGGTGTTGACATCGGTGTCGGCCGGCTCGTCGCAGGCGGCGTCGGTGAACGTCATGCCGGCGGCCGACGCCAGGTCGCCGTCCTCGTCTTGGATGAAGTCCTCGGCCTCGTCGGCGAAGTCCTCGGGACCGACCGAGCACGCGGTGATGCCCACCACGGCAAGACCGACGGCGAGCGGGGCGAGTGAGCGGCGCATGGATGGGGATCCTCCTGGTTCAGGTGCCGGGCGGAGGCTATCCAGCAACGCTGCCGGTCAGCCGACGGTCCGGGCTCCGGCGAGCGTGGCGGGCGGCGATCGTCTGGTCGAGCGCGGTCGCCGCCAGACCGCACCAGACGATGGCGAAGCCGACGAGTCGGCTGGCCGGTAGCCGCTCGTGGTAGACGACCACACCAAGCACGAAGTTGATCGTCGGCACCAGGTACTGGAGCGGCCCGAGGATCTGGAACGGCACCCGTTGGGCGGCCACCGCGAACAGCAGCAACGGGACCGCGGTGACGACCCCCGACATCGTCACCAGCGTCCAGTCGAGAGACCCCGCGGTGGCCGGGATGCTGCCGTCGGCTCCGGCCAGCACCGCCGCGGTCACCACGGCGGGCACCGCCAGCACGAAGGTCTCCCCGGCCAGGCTCTCGATCGCCGTCAGGGGGATCTGTCGCTTGAGGAGCCCGTAGAGACTCCACGACACGGCGATCAACAGTGCCAGCACGGGCGGTCGCCCATAGGTGACGGTGAGCACGACCACCGCCACCAGCGCGCACACGAGGGCGGCGCGTTGCAGCGGCCGAGGTCGTTCGTGGAGGACGACGATGCCGAGCAGCATCGTGCCGAGCGGGGCCATGAAGTAGCCGAGCGCGGTCTCGATCACACGGCCGTCGACGACGGCGTACACGTACGCGGTCCAGTTGATGGTCAGCAGGACGGCGGCGAGCGCCAGGCGGCCGAGCAGACGGGGAGCGCGTGCGGCCGCCACCAGCACCGGCCAGCGGCGGCGGACGGTGACCACGATCGCCATCACCACCGACGCGCAGGCGATCCGCCAGGCGATCAGCTCGAAGGGATCGAAGTCGCGTAGCTGCTTCCAGTAGACGGTGAGGCCACCCCAGATGAGGTAGGCGGCGAGACCCGCCTGGATCCCGACCCGGACCCTGGTGCTGGCCGCCTCGTCACCGTGCACGACCGGTGACGCTACGGCGTGCGAGGGTCGTCGCACGCGGCGGGTTCGCGCCCCGCGCCGCGACGGGCCCGTACCATCGGGCGAGTGCCGACGTCGCCGCTGCCGTTCGATCCGGTCGCCGAGGCCCGACAGCACTGGCGGGATCGCTGGAGCACCGGGGAGCACATGGCCGCCGCGACCTCGCTGATGCGGGCCCACCAGATCGTGTTGGCGGCGGTCGAGGAGCAGCTGGCGCCCTTCGGCCTGACGTTCTCGAGCTATGAGGCGCTGATGCTGTTGTCGTTCAGCCGCCGCGGCAGCCTCCCGCTGGGCAAGATGAGCGCACGGCTGATGGTGCACCCCGCCAGCGTCACCAACACCATCGACCGTCTCGAACGCAGCGGTCTGGTGCGCCGACGGCGCGACGAGCGCGACGGCCGGCGGGTGCTCGCCGAGATCACCCCCGAGGGTCGACGGCTCGCCGAGCAGGCGACCGTCCCGCTCAATCGCAGCGCGTTCGGGTTGGCGATGCTCGACGACGACCAGGTGGCACTGGTCAACGCGCTGCTTCGTCGCGTGCGATCGGGTGATCTCGACGAGCGGGTGCCCGACGCCTGGGCCTGAGAACGCCCGCCACGAGGACAAGGCCCCTGGTATCTCCTTTGACGTCCAACTAATGTGGTGGCATGAGCTCGCGCGAGGAATGGCAGGCCGCGTTCGAGGCGTCGAAGCTTCGCCAACGTCCCTACACCACCATGTCGGGGATCCCGCTGGAACCGGTGTACGGACCGGCCGACGGCGAGTTCCCCGGGGTCTATCCCTACACCCGCGGCCCCTACGCCTCGATGTACCGCTCGAAGCTGTGGACGATGCGGATGTTCGCCGGGTTCGGCACCGCCGAGGACACCAACTGGCGGTTCAAGGAGATCATCAAGGCCGGGGGCGACGGTCTGTCCACGGCGTTCGACATGCCGACGTTGCTCGGCATCGACTCCGACGACGAGATGGCGTTGGGTGAGGTCGGCCGCTGCGGGGTGGCGATCGACAGCCTCTCGGACATGGAGGATCTCTACGCCGGGATCGATCTCGGGGAGATCACGACCTCGATGACGATCAACTCGCCCGCCGCCGTGCTGTTGGCGATGTTCGTCGCCCAGGCCGAGAAGGCGGGCACTCACCGCTCGCGGCTCGGCGGGACGCTGCAAAACGACATCCTCAAGGAGTACCAGGCCCAGAAGGAGTTCGTCTTCCCACCTCGGCCGTCGATGCGGCTGGTCCGCGACACGATCACGTTCACCGCCGCCGAGATGCCCCGCTGGCACTCGATCTCGATCTCGGGATATCACATCCGCGAGGCCGGCTCGACCGCGGCGGAGGAGCTCGCCTTCACGATCGCCAACGGCTTCGCCTACGTCGAGCTCGCCCTCCAGGCCGGTCTACCGGTCGACTCGTTCGCCCCACGCCTGTCGTTCTTCTTCAACGCCCACATCGACTTCTTCGAGGAGATCGCCAAGTACCGAGCCGCCCGGCGGATCTGGGCCCGCTGGATGCGAGAGCGCTACGGCGCCCAGCTCGAACGATCGATGCAGCTGCGCTTCCACACCCAGACGGCCGGGGTGTCGCTGACCGCGCAGCAACCCGAGGTCAACATCGTGCGGACCGCCATTGAGGCGCTCGCCGGGGTGCTCGGCGGCACCCAATCGCTGCACACCAACTCGATGGACGAGGCGCTTGCCCTGCCGACCGAGAGGGCGGCGCGTATCGCCTTGCGCACCCAACAGGTGATCGCCCACGAGACCAACGTCGCCGATGTGGCCGACCCGCTCGGCGGCTCGTACTTCGTCGAGGAGCTCACCGATGAGATGGAGCGCCAGGCCGAGGAGATCTTCGCCCATCTCGACGACATCGGGAACGGATCGATCCTCGAGGGTGTCATCCAGGGCATCGAGGAGAACTGGTTCCAGGGTCGCATCGCCGATTCGGCCTACGAGCTGGAGCGCAACTTCAACGAGGGCAAGCGCACCATCGTCGGCGTCAGCGGGTTCACCGACGGCAACGACGACGATGCCCTGGAGATCCTGCAGATCACCAACGAGGACGAGGCCCGTCAGCGCAAGCGGCTCGACGAGGTCCGTCACCAGCGCGACCAGGACGCCGTCGAGCGCTCGCTCGCCGTGCTCGCCGAGCAGGCCGCCGACCCCGAGGTGTGCCTGATGCCGGCGCTGATCGAGTCGGTGACGACCTACGCCACGCTCGGCGAGATCATGCGCACCCTGTCGGGCGTGTTCGGACGCCACACCGAAGTCCCCACGATCTGAGAACCCCGCGACGCCGAGTGCGAACCGGAGGCCGATCGGGCAGGATCGGCCGGTATGACCGGTCTTCGCCTCCGAGTCGAGCTCGACGCCGCCGACGCCGTCGCGGCCACCGGCGCGACGATCCGGCGCCGTCTTTCGCTGGCCATCGCCCGGCAGGGCCGGGCCGCGCTGGCCCTCTCCGGGGGTTCGACCGGCAGCGCCCTCGTGGGTGCCCTGGCCGCGGCGCCCGACATCCGGGGCGGCTGGCGCGCCGTCACGGTCTGGCAGGTCGATGAGCGCGTCGCCCCCGACGGCGACCCGGCCCGCAACGCCACCGCTCTCGGCGCCCTCGCCGGTCTTGGCGCCGAGCTCCGGCTGATGCCGGTGACCGCGCCCGATCTGCCGGTCGCCGCGGCGGCTTACGCCCGCTCGCTGCCCGAACGCCTCGACGTCGTCCATCTCGGGGTCGGCGACGACGGGCACACGGCCTCGTGGCCACCGGCGGACCCGATCGTCGATCAACCGGCGGCCCGACGGGTGGCGATCAGCGGGGTGTTCAACGGCCGGGTACGCATGTCGCTGTTGCCCGCAACGGTCAACGCGGCGGGCTCGCGGGTGGCCCTGGTCACCGGTGCCGACAAGGCCGACGCCGTCGCCGCCTGGGTCGAGGGCGCGCCGTTCGACGCCGACCTTCCCGTCCGCCTCGTACGTCGCGCCGCCACGACGCTGATCGTGGACCGTGCCGCGGCGTCGAAGCTCACGAGGTCCGTGTCGTGATCGGCGAGCCGACGGCGGCCGACGTCGCTGTCTAGCCTCGGCGCGTGACCACGCCGAGCAACGACCCGAACACCCCCCGTGACGTCACCACGAGTGCGCCCTGGCAGCGGCTGGTCGCCCACGGTCGACCGCCGACGCTGCGCACGCTCTTCGATGAGGATCCGGGTCGCGCCGCCCGTCTGACCTTCGAGGTCGGCGACCTACGCGTCGACCTGTCCAAGCAGCAGGTCACCGCGGCGGTGGTCGCCGATCTCGTCGCCGTGGCGGCCGAGGCGGGGGTGGTCGCCCGACGCGATGCGATGTTCGCCGGTGAGCGCATCAACGTCACCGAGGACCGCGCCGTCTTGCACACCGCGCTGCGCCAACCGCGCGGTGCCGTGGTGCTGACCGACGGCCACGATGTCGAGCCGGCCGTGCACGAGGTGCTCGATCGGATGGGGGACTTCGCCGACCGGGTGCGCGCGGGGACCTGGCGGGGGACGACGGGGGCGGAGATCACCGACATCGTGAACATCGGCATCGGCGGCTCGGATCTCGGACCGGCGATGGCGGCGAAGGCGTTGGCCGCCTACGCCCACCCGCGGCTGCACGCCCACTTCGTGTCCAACGTCGACGGGGCCGATCTGTCCGCCGTGCTGGCGCGGTGCGATCCGGCATCGACGCTCTTCGTGGTCTCGTCGAAGACCTTCACCACCATCGAGACGGTCACCAACGCGACCACGGCGCGGGCGTGGCTCACCGCGGCGCTCGGCGACGAGGCGGTGGCGAGCCACTTCGTCGCCGTGAGCACCAACGCCGACCGGGTCGCCGAGTTCGGGATCGACACGGCCAACATGTTCGGGTTCTGGGACTGGGTCGGTGGCCGGTACTCGATGGACTCGGCCATCGGGCTGTCGCTGATGATGCTGATCGGCCGGGAGCGCTTCGCCGAGTTGCTCGCCGGCTTCCACCTCGTCGACGAGCACTTCCGCACGATGCGGCTGGAGGTCAACGTGCCCGTGCTGATGGCGATGGTCGGGGTCTGGAACGCCAACGTGCTCGGCTACGCGACCAAGGCCGTGTTGCCCTACGCCGAGGAACTGGCCCGTTTCCCGGCGTACCTGCAGCAGCTCGACATGGAATCGAACGGGAAATCGGTGCGGCTCGACGGGTCCCCGGTGACGATGGACACCGGGCCCATCGTGTGGGGCGAGCCGGGTACCAACGGGCAGCATGCCTTCTACCAGTTGCTCCATCAGGGGACCCGGGTGGTGCCCGCCGACTTCATCGGCTTCGCCAACCCGCACGCCGATCTCCGCCACCACCAGGACCTGTTGGTGGCCAACCTGATCGCCCAGACCGAAGCGCTGGCGTTCGGGCGCTCGCGGCCCGACGAGCCATGGCGCGACTTCCCCGGCAACCGGCCGACCACCACGATCGTGGCGCCCCGGCTCACCCCGTCGGTGCTCGGCCAGCTCGTCGCGCTCTACGAGCACATCGTGTTCGTCCAGGGGGTGGTCTGGGGGATCGACAGCTTTGACCAGTGGGGGGTCGAGCTGGGCAAGGAGCTGGCCAACGCCATCACGCCCGAGCTGACCGGCGACGCGACCAACGTCCACGACGGCTCGACCACCGCCCTGATCGACTGGTACCGCACCCACCGCGACTAGGCCGACGACGCCGCGCCGATCGTGGTGCGGTGAAGGATGCGGTCGTGGCCGTCGTAGCCGCCGGTGGCGCGGTGCAGCACCGAGCGGTTGTCCCACATCACCAGCATGTTGGGCTCCCAACGGTGGCGGTAGACGAACTCGTCGCGGGTCTGCCACTGGTACCAGTCGATCAGGAGCTGTCGCTCCTCGTCGCCGTCGAGGCCCTCGACACCGATGACGTATCCGATGCAACCGAAGAACCCGAGCCGGCCGGTCTCGGGGTGCGCCCGAACGATCGGATGGGTCTGCGTCGCCATCGCCGTGTCCGAGGGGCGGATGTCCATGCTGCGGTCGGTCTGCTGGTCCTGGGCGCCGTACATCCCGCTCGGCGCGTACCCGCCCCGGGCCGAGTGAACGGCCAACTTGCCCCCGAGACGATCGCGCAGGTCGGCCGGTGCGGCGTCGTAAGCGGCGTGCTGATCGGCGTACAGCGTGTCGCCCCCGACCGGTGGAATGGTGATGCCGTAGAGGCACGTGCCGTCCGGCGGGCGGTCCTGGAAGCTCCAGTCCGAGTGCCAGTTCTCGGCGAACAGCGGTGCGGTCTCGTCGGCCCGGCGGCTGACGGCGATGACGTGGTCGTAGCCGGGGATCGGCGCGATGTAGGGATCGTCGCCGAAGGGCCCGAAGTACTGCGTGAACCGTTCGAGGTCGGCGTCGCTCAGCGTCTGGTCGGGAAAGGCGACCACGTGGTGCTCCAACCACGCCGCACGGATCGCCGCGATCGTTTCGTCGCGAAGCGGTCGAGACAGGTCGATACCGCTGATGCTGGCCCCGCACACCTGGCCGGATGGTTCGATCTGCAACACGGTGCTCATCCCCATGGCGGCGAATCTTACGGTGAGCATCCGACGCCTACCGACGCTCAGGCGGGGGTGAGGATCAGCGCGGCGAGCGGCGGGAGGGTCAGCGGGATCGACCGTTCGAAGCCGTGCCATGGCTGGCTCTCGGCGGTCACCCGGCCGAGGTTCCCGGTGCCCGAACCGCCATAGCTGTCGGCGTCGCTGTTGAGCCGCTCGGTCCACGTGCCCGTCGCCGGGACACCGACCCGGTACCCGTGGTGCACCGTCGGCGTGGCGTTGGCGACGACCAGCACCGGTGTGCCCTCGCCACTCGGGTCGTTGCGCAGCCAGGCGAACACGCTGTGGTCGTCGTCGTCGCCGACGACCATGTGGAATCCGGCGGGATCGCTGTCACCGCGGTGCAGCGCGGGCAGCTCCGCGTACAGCCCGTTCAGATCGGTCAGCAGCCGGCGTACCCCGCCGTGGCGCGGGTCGTCGTGCAGGCCCTCCCAGTCGATCGTCGCCTCATGGTCCCACTCGTTGGGGGCGGCGAGTTCGCCCCCCATGAACAGCAGCTTCTTGCCCGGCTGGGTCCACATCATCGACAGCAGCAGCCGGACGTTGGCGAAGCGCTGCCACTCGTCCCCGGGCATCTTGGCGAGCAGGCTGCCCTTGCCGTGGACGACCTCGTCGTGCGACAGCGCCAGCACGAACCGTTCGGTGAAGGCGTACACGTTGCGGAAGGTGATCTCGTTATGGTGATAGCGACGGTGGACGGGATCGCGCCGCAGGTATTGCAGCGTGTCGTGCATCCATCCCATGTCCCACTTGAAGTCGAAGCCGAGCCCACCGTCGTCGAGCGCCCCGGTGACCTGCGGCCACGCCGTCGATTCCTCGGCGAAGGTCGCAGCGGCGGGGAACTCGGTGTGGACCGCCTCGTTGAGTTGGCGCACGAAGTCGATCGCCTCGAGGTTCTCGCGCCCACCATGCTCGTTGGGGACCCACTCGCCCGGTTGACGGGAGTAGTCGAGGTAGAGCATCGATGCCACCGCGTCGACGCGGATCCCGTCGACGTGGTAGCGGTCGAGCCAGCACATCGCGCTGGACACGAGGAACGAGCGCACCTCGTTGCGCCCATAGTTGAAGATCGCCGAGGTCCAGTCCGGGTGATAGCCACGGCGAGGGTCGGCGTGCTCGTACAGGTGGGTGCCGTCGAAGCGGGCCAGTCCGTGGGCGTCCATCGGGAAGTGCGACGGAACCCAATCGACGATCACCCCGACGCCGCGCTGGTGCAGGCGATCGACCATCGACATCAGATCGGTGGGCGAGCCGTACCGGGCGGTCGGGGCGAAGTAGCCCGTGGTCTGGTACCCCCACGAGCCGTAGAACGGGTGCTCGGTGATCGGCAGGATCTCGATGTGGGTGAACCCGTGGGCGAGGGCGTGATCGGCCAGTGGATCGGCCAGCTCGTCGTATCGGGCGAAACGGCGTCCCGGGGTGAGGTGGCGCCCCCAGGACCCGAGGTGGACCTCGTAGATCGAGACCGGTGCGTCGACGCCGAGCCGGCCGGATCGCTGCTCCATCCACGCGGCGTCCCGCCAGTCGTGGTCGACCGAGGCGATGATCGACGCCGTCGACGGCGGCTCGTGGTTGGCGGCGGCGACTGGATCGGCCTTGTCGAGACGCTCGCCGTGACGGGTGGTGACGACGTAGCGGTAGGCCTGACCGACCCGGGCGCCCTCGACGTACCCCGACCACAGGCCGCTGGCGTCGATCGGTGACAGCGCGTGCTCGGCGGACCACGACGTCATGTCACCGGTGACCGCCACCGCCCGGGCGTCGGGCGCCCACACCGTGAACCACACCCCACCGCCAGCTGGTTGGGCACCCAGACAGCGGTGGAGAAAGCGGTGACGTCCCTCGTTGAACAGATGGACGTCGAGCTCGCCGATCGGAGTGCCGGCCGCGGTCATGTCTCCTCCCCCCGGTGGTCGTCGCGAGCGCGGCCGGCGACGACGGCGAGTCGACGGGCGACGGCGGGCTCGGTCAGCACCTCCGCGGTCGGCTTCGGAAGTCGTCGCCGCCAGATCGTGGGCAGGACCCGACCGGGGACGTTGTGGGGGGTGGACTCCTCGAGCAGGTCGTCGAGGTCGGCGAGCACCACCACCGAGTCGGTTGCCGCCAGCCGCTCGAGGGCGGCATCCACCAGCCCGTCGTCGGATACGTCATGGCCGAGCTCGACGCCCAGCTGGCATCGATAGGCATCGAGTTGCTCGGGGGTTTCGGTCCGCAATGCGGCGAACGGAGACATGTCATGGGTGCGCAGCCCGGCGACCCGGTCGCGCCCGGGTCGTGGCAACGGCCGCTCGGCGAGGTGGAACTGCTCCTCGTAGAGCCCGATCGTGCCCCACCGATCGAGCGCCTCGCGCACCTCGTCAGAGATCGTCCCGAGATCCTCCCCGACGACCGTGGTGCGCGACCGGGTGGCCGCCGCGGCGATGACCGCGAGCAGCTCCTCGCGCGGGTAGCGCACGTAGGCACCCTCGCCGGTCGGTCGGTCCTCGGGGATCCACCACAGCCGCTGGACCCCCATCACGTGATCGATCCGCAGGATCGATGCGTGCTCGCCGGCCCGTTCGATCATCTGGCGCCACAGTCGATGGCCGCTGCGGCGTCCGGCCCCGGGCAGCGGTGGCGAGAACCCCCAGTTCTGGCCGTCGGTGAAGAAGGCGTCGGGTGGAGCACCCACCGACATCGTGTCGGCGAACAGCTCCGGATGGGCGTGGGTCTCGAACCCGTCGGGATGGGTTCCGATCGGCAGGTCGAGGGCGAGGATCGTCGTCGTGTCGGCCTCGATGGAGCCGAGCTGGCGGTGAGCGAGCAGCTGGCCGAGCTGGTAGCTGCGTTCGACGGTGGTGCGGCGATGACCGGAGTCGCAGACGCTGGCGCGGGCGGTCTGGAAGCGGGCGAAGTCGGCGATGTCGCGACGGGCGCGAACGAAGTCGTCCAACGCGGCACCGGTGGGTCCGTCGAGATCGGCGGCGAGGCTCAGCAGTTCGAGGCGACGACGACGAGCGACGGCGCGCCAGTCGACCAGCGGGGTGGCGTCGGCGGTGACGCGGCCGGGCAGGTCGAGGTAGGCCTCGCTCCAGTGCAGTCGGCTGATCGGGGAGTAGGGGCTGGGGTCGAACGGCTCGTCGAGGAACGTGGCGTACAGCGGCAGCGTGCACACCACGGCGAGATGGTGCCCGGCGAGCCGGCTGGCGAGGGCGTGCAGGTGCCGGTAGGACGGGTCGGGATCGTCGGTGTCCCACAGGGCGTAGGCCGGCACGAAGACGCCGCCGACGGGGTCGTCGAGCCGTCGGTCTCGCGGCATCCGTGGAGGCGCTACGACCACGGTCGCTTCCTCGACGTCGTCGCCGATGCCGCCGCGGAGAAGGTGACATCCGATGGGCAGGTCGTCGGGGAGCACGACGGTGCCATCGTGACCGGCCAGGGCGATGACGGTGCCATCGTCCACGACCAGCTCGACGCCGCCGAGGACACCGATCGGCACGGCCGATCCATCGGCCACGACCACCGCCGGGAGCTGTGTGGGGTCACCCCGACGGTCCGCCTCGAGGATGTCGACCAGCGCCGTGAGGGTCTCGGCCGGGGCGTGATGAAGCGTCCCCGAGACATCCCAGTAGGACGTCTCGACACCGAGCGACCGGGCCCGCTCGGTGAGCGCCTCGTGATCGGGACTCACCCAGCGGACACTAGGGCGCGCCGGTCACCCGTGGTGCCCGGTCGAGCGGTCAGGTCCGGTACCCGCCCCTCGACGGGAACCTGACCCGTCCGGGTTCGTCGACACCGGGTCGTGCGACCTCAACCAGCCCGTGCCACCTCCACGCCGGCGATGGCGATCAGCGACTCGACGCAGTCGCGGATCGAATCGTCCAAGGGGCGAAAGGTGACCGGCACGGCGGCGCGGATGCGGTCATTGCGTAGCTCCAGACCACCCCAGATCGCGCGGAACTCGTGCTCGCGGGCCTTCCAGCGATCCGGGCTGTTGTCCACGATCGGCCCGGGGTCGTAGTCCAGCTCCGGCAACAGACGACCGATCGACGCGACGATGTCCTCGTAGGTGCGGGTCTCGGTGGACCACGCCAGGTAGCGCTCGCCGTTGGTGACGCGGTCGCTCTCCAGCAACCCGACGTGGCAGGCGGCGTCGTCGCGGACGTCGACGGTCATCCATGGGCGGTACGGCCCGGTGCCCTGGAACAGCTCGCAGTGGCCCTCCAGCATCCTGGCGATCAGGTGCTGCCACGGACCGCCGCTGCGCTGGTGCGCCGACTGGATCGGCCCGATGTTGTCGGCCGGACACACCGTGATGGCGTCCCAGCCGGCGCCGCTGGCGGTGGCGGCGTCGGCAAAGGCGTGCTGCGCGATCACCTTGCCGATCGAGTACCCCTGACCCCGCTCGGCGGTGCGCTTGGGGTTGTCCTCGTCGGGCTGGCGATCCTCGTCGACCAGCGGGCGACGGGCCAGTTCGGTGATGTCGGCCTCGGAGATGACCGCCGCGATGCTCGAGGTCACCACGGCGCGGCGCACCGATTTCGACCGCTCGATGCTGGCGATCACGTGATCGCAGGTGCGCCGGACGTAATCGGCGTCGTCGTAGGTGCTGACGTGGGACACGTGGGCGACCCCGTCACATCCGGCGAAGATGTCGTCGAAGCACCCGACATCGTCGAGATCGGCGGCGTGGAGGGTCAGGCGGCCGGACGCGTGAGCGGGCATCGCCCGCAGGAAGCCGACCTTGTCGTCGTCATCGACGTCACGCACGCACGCACGGATCCGATGGCCGCGGGCGAGCGCGTCGCGAACCACCCAGCCACCGACGAATCCGGCGGCGCCGGTGACGGCGATGGTCGCTTGATCAGGGATCGCCGACATCGCTCAGCGCGTGCCCTGGCCGTCGTCGATCTTGACGACGGTGCCGGTGACGCAGGCCGACGCCGGATCGCACAGGTACAACAGCGTCGAATCCATCTGCTCGGGCTGGCCGAGCCGCTTGCGCGGGAAGTGCTGGGTGATGTCTCCGACCCGCTCGAGCATTCCGTCCATCATCTCCGACGAGAAGGCGCCCGGGGCGATGCTGTTGACGTTGATGTGGAACCGGGACCACTCGACGGCGAGGGCTTCGGTCATCCGGTTGACCGCCGCCTTGCTGATCGAGTAGAGCGCCGCCCCGTTGCCGCCGTAGTCGAACGCCGCCATCGAGGAGATGTTGACGATGCGACCCGGCTGCTCGGTGGCGATCAGCCGCCGGGCGAAGTCGGTGGCCAGGATGTAGGGCCCGCGCACGTTGGTGTCCAACACCCGGTCGATCAGATCGACGCTCATCTTGTGGGCTCGTTGCGCATCGGGGATCCCGGCGTTGTTGACCAGGATCGTCGCCGTCCCGAACACCTGCTCGACCTCGTCGAACACGCCCATCAGTTGTTCGGTGTCGGTGACGTCGAGCGCCACCGGGTGGCAGCGTCCGCCGGCCGACTCGATCTCGGCGGCGAGGTCGGCCAGCTTGTCGGTACGGCGGGCGGCGGCGACCACGTCGGCGCCGTGGGCGGCGAGGACCCGGGCGAAGCGGTGGCCCAGTCCGGACGAGGCGCCCGTGACGAGGGCGATCTGCCCGGTGAGATCGACGGCGGCGGGGGTGGGGGAGGCTGCTGTGGTCACGCCAGGGACGTTGCCACGTCGCCTTCGTGTGTGCTGCATCGAGCAATCCGGCGTCACCGGTGCGGTGTGTCCCCGACTGTGCGTGGCGCGAGCGTCGCGGGCAACATGCCTGAGGTGAGCGTGATGCGTGGGGTGCGCGTCGTCGAGCTGGCCGCCTGGGTGGCCGGACCGGCGGCCGGTGGGGTGTTGGCCGACTGGGGCGCCGATGTGATCAAGGTCGAGCCCAAGGGTGGTGATCCGCAGCGTTCGATCTTCGGGGCGATCGGGATCGACGACCAAGCGTCGGTCCCGCCCTTCGAGATCGACAACCGGGGTAAACGCAGTGTCGTGCTCGATCTGCGCACCGAGGAGGGCATGGCGGCGATGCACCGGCTGCTCGAGGGCGCCGACGTGTTCGTCACCAACACCCGGGTGCAGGCGTTGGCCCGTCTGGGTCTCGATCCGACCACCCTTCGCCGGCGCTATCCGCGCCTGATCTACGGGATCATCACCGGCTACGGCATCGATGGTCCCGACGCCGATCGGCCCGGCTACGACGTCGGGGCCTTCTGGGCGCGCAGCGGTCTGGGGGCGTCGTTCGTCCCCAAGGGGGGACTCCCCCCGGCGATCGCCAGCGGCTTCGGCGATCACGTCACGGGCATGACCCTCGCCGGGGGCATCGCCGGGGCACTGTTCGACCGCCAGCGGACCGGTGACGGGCACCTCGTGTCGACGAGTCTGCTGCGTTGTGGGATCTACGGCGCCGGTTGGAACACCGAGGTCCTGTTGCGGTTTGGCAAGGTCTCTTCGGCTCGGCGGCGGGAGCAGTCCATGACACCGCAGGTGAACTCCTACCAGGCCGGCGACGGGCACGGGTTCTGGCTGCTCGGACTGGAGGCCGATCGGCACTGGCCGGGGCTGATGGCATCGCTCGGTCATCCCGGTTTCGAGCACGACCCTCGCTTCGCGACCGGACGCGACCGGGCCCGCCACGCCGACGCGGTCGTCGCCGAGCTCGACGTCGCCTTCGCCTCCCACACGATGACCGAGCTGACGGCCCGCTTCGACGAGCACGACGTGTGGTGGGCGCCGATCCACACCCCCTACACCCTCCTCGACGACGAGCAGATCCACGCCTCGGGCGCCTTCGTCGAGGTGCCCGGGCCCGATGGCGAGCCGTACCGGTCGGTGGCGACACCCGTCGACTTCGACGCCGCCGGATGGGACATCGGCGCGGTGCCCGCCCTCGGCGAGCACACCGACGAGGTGTTCGACGAGATCGACCGGGCCGGGTCCGGCGATGGCGGTGGATGACCGGCTCACGCGGGCACTGGCAGGGCATCGGACCTTCGACGTCACCACCACCGGTCGACGCACCGGCAATCGTCGACGCATCGAGATCTGGTACTTCGTGGTCGACGACGACCTGTACATCACCGGTACCCCCGGTCGGCGCGACTGGATCGCCAACCTCCACGCCGACGAACGGCTGACGGTTCACATCACCCATGGCGCGCCGGTCGATTTCGACGGTCGCGGCGAGGTGATCACCGACGTCGACGAACGCCGAGCGATCATGGAGCGCATCCGGGAGATCGAGCCCTGGTACGCCGAGCAAGGCCATGCGGTCGAGGAGTGGGTCGGGTCGAGCCCCCTGGTGCGGGTGACGATCGACGCCGTGTGACCGATGTCGGGCCGCGGGCGGGATCGGAAACATGATCGAAACCTGCCGGCCTCTCCCGGGAAACGGGGGGTTCCTACGGTGCGCCGTCGTCCGGGCGGTTCATGCCGCGCGGGACGTTCCGTCACTCGATCAAGGAGACAACCACGTGCGGCACCGTTCACTCCGCATCATGTCTGGGTTGGGAGGTGTGGTTGCTCTGCTCACACTTTTCCCCGACATCGCCAACGCCCAAGAGGGACCGATGCCCGAGGAGGTGCAGGCCTTCCTCGACAACACCTGGGTGTTCATCGCCGGTGTCTTGGTGTTCTTCATGCAGGCCGGCTTCGCGCTGGTCGAGGCCGGACTGACGCGGTCTAAGAACGTCGTCAACATCTTTGCCAAGAACATGGCCGACGCCCTGATCGGCGTCCTGGCCTTCTACGCCGTCGGTTACGGCATCGCATTCGGGAACGGCGACGGCGACCCGAGCTGGCTGATCGGGACGGAGAACTTCTTCCTGCAGGGGGTCGATGGCAGCATCGACGGCGGGTTGAGCGGATACACGACGTTCTTCTTCCAGGCCGTGTTCGCCGCCACCGCCGTCACGATCGCCTCCGGGGCGATGGCCGAGCGGACGAAGTTCTCGGCGTACCTGTTGTTCAGCCTGGCGATGACGGCGGTGATCTACCCGGTCGTCGTGCACTGGACCTGGGGCGGCGGCCTGATCGCCGACATCCAGATCGGCGACGCCGTGTACTCCGACTTCGCCGGATCGGGCATCGTCCACATGTGCGGCGGTGTCGCGGCGTTGATGGGGGCACTCTTCCTGGGGCCCCGTTTGGGCAAGTACGACGCCAACGGCAAGCCCCGGGCCATCCCGGGCCACAACATCCCCTTCGCCATCCTCGGCGTCTTCATCCTCTGGGTTGGCTGGTTCGGCTTCAACCCGGGCTCGGAGCTGGCCGCCGACGCGGCGGTGGCCGGCATCGCCGTCAACACGATCCTCGCCGCGGCGGCCGCCGGCGTGGCGTGCACGATCACGATCTGGTTGGTCGCCGGCAAGCCCGACGTGGCGATGATCGGCAACGGGGTCCTCGCCGGGCTGGTGTCGATCACCGCCGGCTGCGGCACCTTCACCCCGACGATGTCGATCGTCGTCGGCGCGATCGGTGGCGTCGTCGTGGTGTTCGCCGTCCTGGGCATCGAGCGCATGGGTGTCGACGACCCGGTCGGTGCGGTCAGCGTGCACGGCATCTGTGGGGCGTGGGGTGTGTTGTCGATCGGGCTGTTCGCCACCTATGACGACGCCTTCCTCGGCCGGGCCGACGCCGGGCTGTTCTACGGTGGCGGCATCGAGCAGCTCGTCGTCCAGTTGTTGATGGTGCTGATCATCGCGGCGTGGACGATCAGCGCGGCCTCGATCGTGTTCTTCGTGCTCAAGAGGACGATCGGACTGCGCGTCACCCGCGAGGAAGAGATGGAGGGCCTCGATGTCCTCGAGCACGGTTTGTCCGGCTACCCAGACGACGTCCAGTACGCCTGAGCGCTGCTGACCACAAGGAGAATCACGACATGAAGCTCGTCACTGCCATCGTCAAGCCGTTCAAGCTCGACGACGTGAAGACCGCGCTCAAGAGCGCCGGCATCTCCGGGATGACCGTCTCGGAGGTGCGGGGGTTCGGCCGCCAAGGTGGCCATAGCGAGACCTACCGGGGCGCCGAGTACCAGATCGATTTCGTCCCCAAGGTGGCCGTCGAGATCGTCGTCGACGACGCCGTCGTCGACGGCGTCGTCGATGCCATCGTCGAGGCCGCCCGCACCGACCAGATCGGCGACGGCAAGGTGTGGGTCACCGACGTGTCGCGTCTGGTGCGGATCCGCACCGGGGAGGAAGGCGGCGACGCGGTGTGAAGCCGGGTGGTCAGGCGAGCTCGGTTGCCGCGGCCGTGTGCAACCCGAGCTCGTCGACCGCCCGCTCGCGCAGCTTGAACTTCTGCACCTTGCCGGTGACGGTCATCGGGAAGCCATCGACGACCTTGACGTAGCGAGGGACCTTGTAGTGGGCGATCTTGCCCTGGCAAAAGGCCCTCACGGTGTCGCGGTCGATCATGCCGGCGCCCGGGCGAAGCTTGATCCACGCCATCAGCTCCTCGCCGTAGCGCTCGTCGGGGACACCGATGACCTGGACGTCTTCGATGTCGGGATGCCGGTAGAGGAACTCCTCGACCTCGCGGGGGTAGACGTTCTCGCCGCCGCGGATCACCATGTCCTTGCTCCGCCCCACGATGTTGACGTAGCCGTCGTCGGCCATCACCGCCAGGTCGCCCGTGTGCATCCACCCGTCGGCGTCGATCGCCTCGGCGGTGCGATCCGGATCACGCCAATAGCCTTGCATCACCGAGTAGCCGCGGGTGCAGAACTCGCCGGTCTCGCCCCGCGCCATCGTCTGGCGGGTCGCCGGGTCGGCGATGCGGATCTCGACGTGCGGGTGGGCCCGGCCGACGGTCGCGGTGCGATGGTGGAGCGAGTCGTCGGGGAGGGTCTGGGTGGATACCGGTGAGGTCTCGGTCATCCCGTAGCAGATCGTGACGTCGCCCATGTGCATCCGCTCGACACACTGGCGCATCACCTCGACCGGGCACGGTGAACCGGCCATCACCCCGGTGCGCAACGACGACAGGTCGTAGGACTCGAAGTCGGGGTGCGCCAGTTCGGCGATGAACATGGTCGGGACCCCGTACAGCGCCGTGCAACGCTCGGCCTGCACCGTCTCGAGCACGTGTGTCGGTTCGAACGCGTCGGCCGGGATGACCATCGTCGCGCCGTGGGTGGTGCAGCCGAGGTTGCCCATCACCATCCCGAAGCAGTGGTAGAAGGGCACCGGGATGCACAGCCGGTCACCCGGCCGGACACGCTGCAGCTGGCCGACGAAGAAGCCGTTGTTGAGGATGTTGCGGTGGGTGAGCGTGGCGCCCTTGGGGAACCCGGTGGTGCCCGACGTGTACTGGATGTTGATCGGGTCGTCGGGCGCCAACCCGGCCCGTCGGGCGGCCAGCGCGGCGTCGGTGACCCCTCCGCTCCCGGCGATCAGCTCGTCCCAGTCGTCCTCCCAGAAGAACACGGCCCGTTCGAGGCTCGCCACGTCGGGCTGCACGAGTTCGACCATGTCCATGTAGTCCGACGTCTTGAACGAGGGCGCGGCGAACAGCATCCGGCAGCCGGACTGGTTGAGCGCGTAGGCCAGTTCGTGGGTCCGGTACGCCGGGTTGATGGTGACCAGGATCACGCCGATCTCGGCGGTGGCGTATTGCAGCAGGGTCCACTCGGCGTAGTTCGGGCTCCACAACCCCACCCGGTCGCCCGGTTCCAGACCCAGCCCCATCAGGCCCCTGGCCAGCTGGCCCACCCGTTCGGCGAGCTCGTCGTAGGTCCAGCGCACACCCTGGTGCCGGGCGACCAGCGCCTCGCGGGCGCCGTGGGCGGCGACGGTGCGGGCGAGGTTGGCGCCGATCGTGTCGTCGAGCAGGGCGACATCGGTCGGGCCGCGCTCGTGGGCGGGCGAGGACGTGGGTGCGGCATCGGTCCTCATCGAGCAATGTTCGCACGTCGGTGGATCAGCGCCGACTCGGGCGCAACGCCGCGGCCAGGGTGGCGTCGTCGCCGCGCACCGCCACATAGTTGAGACCGGGGAAGTCCTCGTCTCGCTGCGCCGAGTAGGCGCCGAACCCGACCCCCGACGGCAGCAGCTTGCCGACCAGATAGCCCGCCGGGACGAGCAGGTCGTACAGCGAGCCCAGCGTGATTCCCCGGGCCGTCGCGGCGCGCGAGTACTCGAACTGGATGATGTCGATCGCCCGCGCCGCCAGCGTCGCCGCGAACCCGGCGAGCACCTCGCGGTCGAACCCCTCGGCATCGATCTTGACGAGGTCGATGCGGGGCGCCCCGATCGAGCCGAGCAGCGCGTCGCCGGTCGTGGTGACGGCGTCGACCGTTCCGTCGACGTCATCGTCGGCGACGAGGCGCGACAGCTCGGGGCGGTGCGGGTCGTAGGCCACCCGCACCGTCCCGGTGCGCTCGGCCAACCCGAGGGCGTGAACCGTCACCCGCTCGTCGCCGTCGAAACGCGACGTGAGATCGGCGGCGAGCGCCGGCACGACCTCGATGGCGTGGACGGTGGCGCCGGGGGCGCGTCGTCGCACCGCCGCGGTCCACTCGCCGAGGTTGGCGCCGACATCGATCACGACGGGGGCCCGACGGGTGGCCAGCACGACATCGAGCAGGTGGTGTTCTCCGTTCGACGCGGCGTCCCAGTCGAGGTTCTCATAGCCGACCAGGTAGAAGCGGGCGAGGGTCGCCAGCCGGTCGGCGACCACGCCGCCTCGACGGCCGGCGACGAGTCGGCGCAGGCGCATCTGGCGGTCTCGGTTCATGTCATCGCCGCCGGTCGCCGAGGCGCTGGGCGATGACTGCGGGCAGCCAGGGGAGGAACCGGCGTCCCTCGGTGGTGATGTCCCAGGGGTGGCCGCGGCGACGGTACGGGTAGCGGCCTCGCTCGACGAGCCCGATCAGCTCCCGGTGCCAGCGTCGGTGGGTGGCGTTGTGGCGGTGGGGGTGGAACACCATGAGGTCGACCCCGAGCTCGGTGTGGGACTCGGCGCCACCACGTTCGAGGGCGTCGGTCACGCTGCGCTCCCATTGTTCGTCGGCGTCGCCGAGGCGGAGCGGGAGCATTCGGTACAGCCGGGTGCGGTCGAGGAGGCAGGCGCGCGAGGTGACGTCGGTCGACACCGTCCACCCGCTCGGATAGTCGGGCCGGTCGACCCGCCGACCGAGGACCCACTCGATCGGTCGCCGGGCCTGGGGAATGGCGGCGTTGGGGATCACGGCGACCGCCGCACGATGCTGATCGAGTCGCTCGACCGCCTCGTCGGCCCACGTGCCCAACCCGCCGTGCACCAGCATGTCGCTGTCGAGATGGAGCACGCGGTCGCGGCGGGCCGAGTCGACGGTGGCGAGGTACTGATACCGGGCCCGGCCACCGGCGTCGGTCGGCGTGGCCGGGTCACCGAACCACCGGGTCATCGCCGAGGCCACGACGTTCCTCCCCCAGTCGATCGAGCGCACCTCGTCGACACGGCCGGTGTCGAGGAGGTGACCACAGATGGAATGGAGCGCAGCGATGTCGCCGTGGTGGAAGCTCGGCCGGTCGTCGACGAGCACCACACGGTGTGAGATCACGGTGCTCGTCGCCGCCCGGTCGAGCTGATGGCCGAGTGTGGCGCCGAGGAACGCGATGTCGCTCGGTGAGGCCAGGATCGACAACTCGACGCTCAATGGTCGCCCGCTTCTCAGCTCGCGACGACCGCGTCGCGGGTGTCGGCCTCGACGGTGAAGGTCTGCCAGGTCGACACGGCGCTGTCGGCTCGTGACGCGTCCTCGACGATCCGGTACTCGGCCGTCCACCGCTCGGCGTCGACGACGTGGCGGGTGTACCCGCGGTGGGCCAGCTCGGCGGCGACGACCTGCTCGAAGCTCTCGAGGATGGGTGCCGTCTCGGGCGGAACGTTGCCGTGCGATGCGATCGAGGTGGTGACGAACTCGACACCGACGCCGGGCAGGGAGGCGACACCGGCCAGATGGATGTCGCCGGTCAGCACGACGAGCCGGTCGGCGTGGGCGGCCTGCGCCATCAGGCGCTCGCGGGCCGGCGCGTAGCCGTCCCACTGGTCGTAGTTGAGGATCGCCCCGTCGAGTCGCAGGTCGCTGAGCACGGTCTGTTGCACCAGCGTCGGCCAGATCGCGGTGGCGCCGGCCAGCCGCTCGCCGAGCCAGGCCTCCTGATGGTCGCCGAGCATCGTGCGGGCCGGGTCGGCGGCCGCCTCGCAGGGCGGCTCGATCGACAGCGCGGGGATGTCGCAGGCGTGGGGTGAGCGGAACTGGCGGCCATCGAGGGCGATCAGCTCGGCCAGCCCGCCCCAGGTGATCGAGCGGAAGATCGGGTACGGCTCGCCGGCGATGGGTGGTGGGAGCCGGACCGGTTGGTGTTCCCACCACGCCTGGTAGGCCTGGGCCCGCCGTTCGGCGAAGGTCGACGCCTCGGTGGGATCCTGGGGTGCCAGACCCGCATAGTTGTTCTCGACCTCGTGGTCGTCCCACACCACCAGCCACGGGCACACCGCCCGGGCCGCCTGGAGATCGGGGTCGGACAGGTAGGTGGCGTAGCGAGCCCGGTACCCGACGACGTCGGTCGGCTCGGGACCTTCGTGCAGCCGCACCACACCGTCGCCGATGGCGTCGGCGGCGGCCCCCTCGTAGATGAAGTCGCCGAGGAAGGCCACCAGGTCGGGTCTCCAACGCGCCAGGTCGCGATGGGCGGCGTAGTGGTTCGACTGGAAGTTCTGGCAGCTCGCCGTGGCCAGGCGCAGCTCGCCCGGTTCGGCCGGCACCGGCGCCGCGCATCCCACCTGGCTGGTGAAACCCCCGGCCCGGAAGCGGTACCGGACCGGGCCGTCGATGTCGGCCACGACGTGGACGCTGTGGCCGTGGTCGACGGTCGCCGTGACGGTCCCGGCGCTCACGATGTCCGTGAAGTCGTCGTCGGTGGCCACCTCCCAGGTGACCTCGACCGCTGGTGGCAGGCCCATCCCGGTCAGCCGGGTCCACAGCACGACCGAGGTGGGGTCGGGGTCACCGCTGGCGACACCGAGGGTGAACGGGTCGCTCGGCAGGGGCGCTCCTCGCGGTGCGGGGGAGCGGGCCAACGCCGACGTCGCCCAGGCGCCGGTGGTGACGGCCACCCCGATACCGAGCAGCTGACGCCGTGTGCACCGACGATTCCATCCCTCCCAGCCGTCCACGAGGGCAGTGTGCCACGCCGGGTCGTCGGGCCGGTCGCATACAGTCCGAGGCGATGGACATCCAACGTGTCGGAGTGGTCGGTGGCGGTCTGATGGGCTCGGGGATCGCCGAGGTGTGCGCCCGGGCCGGGCTCGACGTGGTCGTGCGCGAGGTCGATGCCGCGGCGGCCGAAGCAGCGCAGGCCCGCGTCACCACCTCGCTCGAGCGGGGGGTCGGCGCCGGCAAGCTGACCGCCGGGCAGCGTGACGACGCGCTCGCTCACCTCAGCTTCACCACCGAGTTGGGTGAGCTCGGCGACCGGCAGTTGGTGGTCGAGGCGGTCGTGGAGGACGAGGCCGCCAAGGTCGACATCTTTCGGCAGCTCGACGAGGTCGTCGCCGACCCCGCCGCCATCCTGGCCAGCAACACCAGTTCGATCCCGATCATGAAGCTCGGCATCGCCACCAGCCGTCCCGACAAGGTGGTGGGCATCCACTTCTTCAATCCGGTGCCGGTGCTCAGGCTCGTCGAGCTGGTGACGAGCCTGCTGACGTCCCCGCAGACCGTGGAGACCGCCAGCGGTTTCGCCACCGACGTCCTCGACAAGCGGGTGATCCGCAGCCAGGACCGTGCCGGCTTCGTCGTCAACGCCCTGCTGATCCCCTACATCCTCTCGGCGATTCGGATGATGGAGTCCGGCTTCGCCACCGCCGAGGACATCGACACCGGCATGGTCGAGGGTTGCAACCATCCGATGGGACCGCTGCGGCTGTGCGACCTGATCGGTCTGGACACCACGCAGGCCGTCGCCGAGAGCCTCTACGAGGAGTTCAAGGAGCCGTTGTACGCGCCGCCGCCGATGCTGTCTCGGATGGTCGAGGCCGGGTTGTTGGGCCGCAAGGCCGGCCGTGGCTTCTACGACTACGCCCGCAAGTGAGAGACTGACCCCATGTCAACCCCCGACGCGGGACGCGTGCTGGTCGCCAAGGTCGGGCTCGATGGCCACGACCGCGGGGTCAAGGTGGTCGCCCGGATCCTGCGCGACGCCGGCTTCGAGGTGATCTACACCGGTCTCTTCCAGACCCCCGAGACGGTGGCGGCGGCGGCGGTCGACGAGGACGTCGATGTGATCGGGCTGTCGCTGTTGTCGGGTGCGCACATGACGCTGGCGCCGTTGGTCGTCGAGAAGGTGCGCGAGCTTGGTGCCGACATCCCCGTCGTGGTCGGCGGGATCGTGCCCGATCAGGACGTCGCCCAGCTCATCGAGCTCGGCGTGGCCGCCGTGCTGACGCCGGGGGCGACCAGTGACGCCGTGGTCGCCGCCGTACGCGACGCCATCGGCGCGCCCACCTGACCCACGGCACGAACGTGGAGCGGGTCGAACGCCTGACCAACCTGCTGGCGCTGCTCCTGGAGACGCGCGAACCGCTGACGCTGGTCCAGATCGCCGGTGCGTTGGCCGGGCAGTATCCGGACAAGGACGCCAACCGACGCGCCGCGTTCGAACGGGACAAGGCGGCGTTGCGCGACATCGGGGTGCCGATCGAGACCGAGGTCCTGGTGGGTCAGCACGCCGGCTCGACCGGCTACTGGATCGACCGGGACCGTTACGAGCTGGCCGATCTCGAGCTCGACGACGACGAGCGCCGAGCGCTCCAGGTGGCGGTCGCGACGATCCGGCCGACGGCAGGACAGGACGCGGTGTGGAAGCTGGGCGCCGACGCCCTGGACGCCGGTTCGGCGCCGGTCACGGCGTTCGTCCCCGACATCGCCGGGCTACCCGGCCTGCGCGAGGCGGCGACCCGGCGCGCCACGGTCCGCTTCGACTACCGCGGGAAGTCGCGGACCCTCGATCCCTACGGCCTGCTGCTGCGCAACGGCTTCTGGTACGTCGTCGGTCGCGACCACGAGCACGACGAGCAACGCACCTACCGGGTCGATCGCATCGAGCGGGACGTCGATGTCGGCCGGGACGGTTCCTTCGAGCGGCCGCCCGGCGTCGACCTGGCGGCGGCGTTGCCGGTCGATCCCAAGCTGATCGGCGCCGACGACCCGGAGGCGGTTGCGCTCGTGCTGGTCGATGGCCCACGGGCGGCGCAGGTCGAGCGCGAGCTCGGCGTGTCGCGCGTGGTCGCCCGGCACGACGGCGGGGCGATCGAGGTGGAGGTTCCTTGTGCCAACCACGATGCGTTCCGTTCGTGGGTGCTCGGTCTGCACGAGCACGCCGAGGTGCTCGCCCCGCCCGATCGGCGGGCCGACATCATCGAGTGGCTGCGGGTGCTGGCCGGTGGCCGGGCGGCGCCGACGGCACGGTCTGGTCGAGGGCGTCGATGAGTCAGGGGCGCCGGAGCGCCGAGGAGCGGCTGCGGCGGCTGCTGGTGATGCTGCCGTGGCTGATGGAGCGGGGCGAGACCCCATTGGTGGACGTCGCCCGACACTTCGACCTGACCCCGTCGGAGGTGGCCGCCGACCTCGAGTTGGCGTCGATGTGTGGCCTCCCGCCCTTCGTCGACGAGATGATCGACGTGTTCATCGACGAGGACGTCGTCCACGTCGGTGTCCCCCGACTGTTCACCCGACCGTTGCGGCTGACCGCCCCCGAGGGTTTCGCCCTCGTCGCCGCCGGACGCGTGGCGATGCAGCTGCCGGGCGCGGACCCGACCGGCCCGCTCGGTCGCGGCCTGCGCAAGCTGGAGACGGCGCTCGGTGACGATGGGGTCGTCGTCGACCTCCCACGCCCGCCGGGGGTCGATGAGACGCTGGGGGCGTTGACCGAGGCCGTGCGCCGGGTCGAGCAGCTCGACATCCGCTACTGGACGGCGTCGCGCGACGAGGTGACCGAGCGCACGATCACCCCGCGCCGGGTGTTCAGCGACCACGGCGACTGGTACGTCGCCGCCGATGACCAGCGCTCGGGTGAGCCGCGAACGTTCCGGGTGGATCGCATCGAGGCCGTCACCCCCACCGGCCGCTACGACGAACCCGCTGAGGAGTCGGGCGTGGGGGTCGCGCCGGACTGGTTCGCCGACGGCGGGCTGCCGCAGGTGACGTTGCGGCTCCGGCCGGCCGCCCGGTGGGTCACCGAGCGCTATCCGGTGGACCACGTCCGCACCGACAAGCGAGGTGTGACGACGGCGACGTTCCCGGTGGCCAGCCGACCGTGGCTGGAGCGGATGCTGCTGCGGTTGGGTCCACACGCGACGGTGATCGACCCCGATGAGTGGGCCGAGTTGGGCGCCGACACCGCCCGCCGGGTGCTCGCTCGCTACGAGCGGTGAGCCCCGCCACGTCGGTGCGGGGTCCAGAGCCACGGGGCCAGCGACTCGTCGTCGGTGACGTCGGCGGCGGCGAGCAGGTGGGGGAGCACCGATGCCGTGGCCCGGGCGTCGTGGAGGGCATCGTGGTGTCGTTCGATCCTGACCCCGTAGCGCTGGCACACGTCGGCCAACCCGTGGGTGAGCTGGCGCTCGGGGTCCAGGCGGCGGGACAACGTCAGCGTGCAGAGCTGACGATGGAGATCGAGCCCGATGCCGCGCCGCTGCGCCTCGCGACGCAGGAACCCGGCGTCGAAGCGGGCGTTGTGAGCGGTGAACACGGTGCCGTCGAGACGCGCCGACAGCTCGGCGAGCACGGCGGCGGCGTCGGGCGCCCCCTTCAGGGTGCGTCGGCTGATCCCGTGCACCCGTCGTGGGCCGACCCGGCTCCACGGCCGGCGTAGCTTGACGTAGCTCGACCACTCGTCGACCACCGTGCCGTCGGCGAGCGCGGTGACGACGGCGACCTGGAGGATCCGGTGACGCCGGGTCGACAGGCCGGACGTCTCGATGTCGACGACGGCGAAGCGGGCAAGTCCCACACCGCCGATGCTAGGACGGCGGTGTCACGCGTCAGATTCGACGGCGCCACCGACGGCGCAGCCGATGGCTACAGCAGCTCGGCGGCGAGGCTGGCGACGTCGCTGCGTTCGCAGGCGGTCAGCGTGATGTGACCGAAGCACCGCTGACCGGAGAACGCCGCCGTCAGCACCGCCAACGCGTTGTTCGACTCGCCCAGGTACGGAGCGTCGATCTGGCTGGTGTCGCCGGTGAACACGACCTTGGTGCCCTCGCCAACCCGGGTGAGGATCGTGCGCAGCGTCGTCGGCTCGAGGTTCTGCGCCTCGTCGATGACGACCATCTGACGATGCAGCGACCGGCCGCGCAGAAACGTGACCGATTCCAACGACAGCTGGCCGCGGGCGGTGAGCTCGTCGATGAGGGCCTTGGCGTCGGCGGTCGAGCGCAGGTCGGTCAACGCGACGACGGCGTCGTGGATCGCCGACATCCACGGATCGAGCTTCTCGTCGAGCCCTCCCGGGAGGAACCCGACATCGGCCCGGCCGACCGGGACCAGTGGTCGGTACACGGCGAGCTTTTCGTAGCGGCCGGCTTCGACGACCTGTTCCAGTCCGGCGGCGACCGCCAGCAACGTCTTGCCGGTGCCGGCCCGGCCATCGAGCGCGACCACCTCGACGCTCGGGTCGAGCAACAGCTCGAGCGCAAAGCGTTGCTCCTTCGACCGGGCCCGCAGACCCCACGCCTCGGGGGCGTTGTGGGCGAGCAGCTCGAGCCGGTCGCCCATCCGCCGCGTCAGGGCGGACTGCGAGCCCGAGCGCAGCACGGCGAACTCGTTCTGCCCCACCGACTGCCGGTCGTGGTCACCGCTCGCCGCGATGCCGTCGTCGCGATAGATCGCATCGACCACCTCGTGTGAGGTCTCGATCGTCGTCCATCCGCTGAAGGTGGTGCTGGTCTCGCGTCGCGTCGGCCGATGCTCGCACGCGGCGACGCCGAGGTGGGCCGCCTTGATGCGCAGCGCGGCATCGTTGGACACCATCGTGGTCGGGCCTTTGTCGGCCTGGCCGAGGGCGGCGCCGATGATGCGGTTGTCCGGGCTGGACGGGTCGAGCCCGTGCTCGACGAGGAGGTGCTTGCGCACCCCGTTGATCTCGATCTGGAGGCTGCCACCGCCATCGATGGGGACGGGCTCCGCCAACGAACCACCGTGCCGGACGCGAAGGTCCTCCACCGTGCGCAGGGCGACGCGCGCTGATCGGCCGACGTCGTCGGCTCGACTCTTCAGCCCGTCGAGCTCCTCGACGACGGTCAGGGGGATGACGACGTCGGCGTCGCCAAAGGAGACCACGCACGTCGGATCGGCGATCAGCACCGACGTGTCGAGCACGATCCGGGTGCGTCGCCCGGAGCTGGTACCTCCTTCCCGCGTCGCAGGCACCTGAGGCGCCGCCGTCATTTCGGGCAGGAGGTCGGTCACGCCACTCCTTCAGGATCCGCTCGGGTACCCAACGGCGTTCTGTTGTAGCGCACGATCCCGGCGCGGGCGTGGATGCCCGCGGATGTTCACGGTCCCGTCACCCCCTCGGTCGGCGCGTCAGACTCGCCCGATGGCCACCGACCTGTCGTGCGTGTTCTGTCGGATCGTCGCCGGCGCCGCGGCGGCCGACGAGGTGTGGCGTGATGACGTCGCCGTCGCCTTCCTCGATCGGGCCCCGCTGTTCGCCGGGCACACGCTGGTCGTGCCGGTCGACCACGTCGTCACGCTCCCCGAGCTGGTCGGCATCGGGCCGTTCTTCGAACGAGTGCAGCGCATCGCCGCGGTGATGCCGGGTGCGCTGAACGCTCAGGGCACCTTCGTGGCCAACAACAACGTGGTCAGCCAGAGCGTCGCACACCTTCACGTCCACGTCGTCCCGCGTGTCAAGGGTGATGGGTTGCGGGGGTTCTTCTGGCCGCGCACCCGCTACGCCGTCGGGGAGTCCGCCGCCACGGCCGCACGCCTGCGCGCCGCCCTCGACGACACAACCGGCGGCTGACCTTCTGCCTGTTCGTCAACGGCGGCAAGGGATTGCGCACCGCGCTCGAACTCAACCCCTTACCGGACAAGGGCTCCAGGGTGCTCAGTTGCATCTGCAACGAGCGCGATGCTTGCTCCGCGTCGCGCGACGACGTTGACATGGGCCCGCTGCACCGTTGCGGCACGGGTCACCACGGCCCGGTTCCGGTGGCGGGAGTGCCCCGCCCTCACTCGAAAGAGGACCTACATGACCAAGGCAGAGCTCATCGACTCGGTGGCGACCGCGGCCGGCGTTTCGAAGTCGGACGCCGAGCGCACCCTCGGTGCGTTCTTCGATCACGTGACCAAGACCACCAAGAAGGGTGAGAAGGTCGCGTGGCCGGGCTTCGGCTCGTTCAGCACCACCAAGCGCGCCGCTCGCACGGGTCGCAACCCGCAGACCGGCGCGGC
>JBKEAH010000133.1:0-7422 GCA_047972065.1 Desertimonas sp. | reverse complement strand
GCCGCGACTGGCGAGACCTGGAACACATGCAGACCGGCGCGCTCGGCTGGTGTGTCGAGGTCGCCGGCCGGCGCCGGCATCGTTCCCTTGATGGAGCCCAGCCCGTTGTCGTGTTCGCCGCTGTCGAAGCGCCCGCGCTGGGCGGGCTGCCCGTCGAGGCTTTCGAGCTGGCGGCGTGGTCGCGGCCGAAGGTCCATCCGGATTGTCACGTCAAGGTCGGCCGAGCCCTCTACTCGGTCCCGTGGCGCCTCATCGGCCGTCACGTCGACGCCCGCGAGGCAGACCGCACCGTCGAGGTGTTCGACAACGGGACCCTCGTCAAGACGTGGGCGCGGATCGAGCGGGGCCGCCAGACCGACTACGCCGACTACCCGCCCGAGAAGGTCGCGTTCTTCATGCGGAACCCGACGTGGTGCCGCCGTCGCGCCAGCGAGTTGGGCCCCGCGGTCGTCGAGGTCATCAACGAACTCCTCGCCGACAACGCCTTGCACCGGCTCCGCTCCGCCCAGGGCGTGCTCGGCCTCGCCACCACCCACAGCCCGCAACGGCTCGACGCTGCGTGCCGGCGAGCCGTCGAGGTCGGCGATCCGACCTATCGGACCATCAAAGGCATCCTCGCGGCTGGGACCGAGACCACGACGATCGAGACACCAGCCACGCCGGACGCGCCTGCCCACCTGCACGGCCCCGCCCGCCTCTTCGCCATCGACAGCGACAAGGGGGTCGCGTCGTGACTCGCCGTCATCAGCTCGAGACCACCCTGAGAACCTTGAAGCTCTCCGGGATGCTCGACACCCTCGAAGCCCGCCTCGCCCAGGCCCGCGCCGGAGAGCTCGGCCACCTCGAGTTCCTCCAGATGCTCTGCGAAGACGAGATCACCCGCCGCGACGCCGCCGCCGTCGTGCGACGGATCCGCCAAGCCCGCTTCGAGCAGGCCACCACGATCGAGGACTTCGACTTCGCGTACAACCCCAAGATCCCCGCCGGCCACATCCGCGACCTCGCCACCTTGCGGTTCATCGACGCCGGCCAAGCGGTGATCCTCCACGGGCCCGTCGGGGTCGGCAAAACCCACCTCGCCCAAGCCCTCGGCCACCACGCCTGCCGGCGTGGCTACACCACGGTGTTCACCAAGACCAGCCGGCTGCTCGCCGACCTCGCCGGCGGCCACGCCGACCGCACCTGGGGTGCCCGGCTCAAACGATGGGCCCGACCCGACGTGCTGATCCTCGATGACTTCGCCATGCGCGACTTCACCGCCGCGCAAGCCGACGACCTCTACGAACTCGTCACCGAACGACAGCACAAAGGATCGCTCGTGATCACCTCGAACCGATCAGCCGTCGACTGGTATCCGCTGTTCCCCAACCCCGTCGTCGCCGAAAGCGTGCTCGACCGGCTCATCAACACCGCCCACCACCTCCACCTCGACGGCCGCAGCTACCGCCCCAACAAACGCCCCAGCCCCAGCAGCGGCACCGACACGAACAGAGGAACCCCCACCAGCTAGAAACACACCGGAACCAGCTGCGGGATTCCGTGAACGAGACCCCGATGGATTACGTCGGCGTCGACACGTCGACCGCGCGAGGTCGATAGGGGCGCCCACTGCTGATGCTTCTCGCCGGGACTCAGCCCGCATGGCCAGTGGCTGGCGGGCTTCAGATCCCGGCGAGGCCCCTCGGCGTCCTGCTGGTGCACCCATCGATCCTGTGAGAATTCAGGATCTCTCTGCGATCCTCGTCGCACCCCGTTTCCGTCGCAGCGACGCCGTGGATTATATTGTCCAGCGCAATAGAACGCGGGTGCAAAAGAGTAGCTCGCGGGCGGCATGCACTCGACATGGCAGACGACCCTTCTTCCTCAACGCGGCGCGACACGCTGGGAGCGCTGCTCGACGCCGGTATCGATCTCCTCGAGCTTGAGGGGCTCGCCCTCGGCGCCGAGCGGATCTCCTTGGAGCGAGCGGCCGCCCACGCCGGGATCGGGCGTGCCACCGCGTACCGGCTCTGGCGAGACGCACCGCTGCGGCCGCAGGAGGCGTTCCAGGCGGCGATGCTGTGTGCCGTCGTCGAGGAACTGTCGGCCCAGGACGAGGCATGGTCGCGGGTCGCCGGCGCCGTGACCGACGCCCTCGGACGCATCGGCCCCCTCGACCGAATGACCCCACGGGAACGTTGGTCGGCGCTGGTCGAGGTGATCCGCGTCGGTGCCGCGATCGAGCTGGGGGACCGCTACGGCCGGCCGATCTGGCGAATGCGCGCCGGGTTGCTGGCGGCGGCCGGTACCCGGCTCGAAGCCCCGGCGACGTCCGACGTCGGTCCCGATGACCTGATCGACGCCTTGCGGACGACGGCGATCCAGGTCCTCGAACGCCACGTGCCGCTCTACCACCAGATCATGGGTCACTTCGGTCTCCGGGTGCGCGAGGGGTATCGGGTCGAGCACTTCACCCTGCTGGCGATCTGCGTGATCGAGGGGGTGTCGCTGCGCTTGCCGTTCTCGCCACGCGAGGTCACCGATGTCCAAACGCCGTACTCGCCCGGCGACGGCAGCGGCTGGACCCTCGTCGGCGCGGCGGTCGTGGGCCTCGTGAGGGAGTTCTTCGAGCCCGACCCGGAGGCGTCGTGGACGATCGACGTCGGCACGTCGCCGGCCGACGGGGCCGCTCAGCCGGAGCGCCAGCGCTCGACGGTCTCCTCGGCGTCGAGCACCATCACCGTCGACGGTGGTCCTGACGCCCCGTAGCGGTTGAGGTGCCGAATCCGCCCGTTGAGCTCTTCGATCGCCTCCCGCAGCTCCTCCTCGCGGGCGAAGTCGGTCAACCGGGCGAGCAGGTCGGCCCGCTCGCGGCGCAGTTGCAGACCCAGCGGCAGCGCCGCCAAGGCCTCTCGGCGGAGCTTGTCGCGCACCCACCACAGCTCGTCGCGGGGACCATCGATCCCCCGTAGCGGGTGCCCATGGCCCGCAAGATCATCGAACTCGCCGCGCTCGACCCCCTCGCGGATGAGCCGCTCGGTCCACGCCTCCCATCCCAGCCCCGGCGGCTTGCGTCGGGTCATCGCCGGTGGGGGCTGTCGGCAGCCAGCGCCCGATCGAGGTGATCATGGCCGTGTAGCTCGTAGCCCACGATGCTCACCATCGGCGCCGAGGCGAGTGTGAGCAGGCACCACGCCATCTCCACTCCGGTGGCCGCCATCGTCAACGAGGCCGCCACGACGAGCCCGGTCATCGCCAGCAGCGCGAGGTGGAACGGGTCGAAGGCGTGTACCAGATGGCCGTAGAGGGCGTAGATCGACACCAGGGCGATCGCCAACGGGATCGCGGTGGCGGCGATCGTGGCCGTCGAGCCGAGGCCGGAGTGGCGCTCGACCGCGAGCGCGGCGACGTGGAGACCGGCCCCGACGCCGGCCAAGGCGGCAAACAGCACCATGTGGCCATAGCCCCACACGAAGCTGCGCTCCCGGTGGAGGCTGAGGGCCTCGCCGTGGGGGAGCAGGAAGTACACCCACCACAGGCCCCAGGTGACCGCGATGCCGGCCAATCCGATCACCGCGACGTCGACGGTCCAGCCCTCGACGGTGATCACGGCGCGCAGCGCGGTGATCGTGCCGACGATGCCCTCGCCGAGGGTGACGATGACCAGCAGGCCGTAGCGCTCGGCGATGTGATGAGGGTGCCAGGGCGTCGGGCGCCGGCGTTCGGCGATCATCGGTCCGGCGAGCTCGACGAGAAAGAGCACGGCGGCGGCAGCGAGAAACCCACCCAACGACAGCTCGGCCACCGCCACCGCCACCCAGGCGACCTGGGCGATGCCAACCGTTGCCACGTAGGTCAACGCGGCCGGGCGGCCGGTGCGGTCATGGCGGGCGACACGCAGCCATTGCCCCAGCAACGCCACCCGCATCACGACGTAGCCGAGCACCATGGCCCGGTTGTCCACGACGCCCCCAGCCGCCAGCGACTCGAAGAGCGGGTCGATGCCCAGGGCGACGATCGCGACCCCGACCATCTGGAACATCGTCAACGTCCGGTACTGCCAGTCGTCGTTGTCGTAGGCCGACGCGTACCAGGCGAAGTTGATCCACGCCCAGATGACGGCGAACATCGAGACCCCAAAGCCGACCAGCGCCCCGGTGAAGTGACGCTCGGCGAGCTGGTGCGCCACGTTGGATCCGGCGACGCCGAACGCGACGACGAACACCAGGTCGTAGAGCAGCTCCAAGGTGTTGGCAACGCGATGCGGTTCGTCGGGATCACGACCGACGACGGGCGATCGCCTGTGCAACGGCGCCGGCGAGGACATGGCGTCGCTCAATCGCTGAGCAAGGGGAGATCGAGGGGGGCGCGATCGGTCCGCTTAAGCTCGGAAAAGGCCGGGAAGTCCACAAATGTGCGCAAGGCGTCATAGAACCGAACGGCGGTGTCGTCGTCGGGGACCTCCGAGATGACTGGACCGAACAATGAGTTCCCGTCCGGCGGGTCATACGTGAGAATGGGTGTGCCGACGTCGGGTCCCGTGCGCCGAAAGGCCTCGTCGCTCTCGACGCGCAGCACCTCGTCCCACGCCGGGTCGTCGGCGGCCTCGGCGAGATCGGCAGGGAGCCCGAGATCGGCGAGGATCGTCGGCGCGTCCACGTTGGCGGCCGCGGCGGCGGCACGCTGGCCGTAGTCACCCTGCGCAACCGTCGACCAGAACCGGTCCCCGTAGGCCTCGTACAACGCGCCGACGGCCTCGTTGCCGAGGCGATCGCGGGCCGCCGCGCAGATGCGGTGATAGCTGCGGGTGCGCTCGTGCGCCGTCCGCATCTCCTCGCTGCGCTCACCGCCCTCGTTGATGTACGCGAGCGAGATGAACCGCCAACCGACCCTGACGCCACGGCGCGCCGCGACCCGTCGGATCCAGCGTGAGGTCTGCCACGCGAACGGGCAGCCGGGGTCGAAAAAGAACTCGACGTCGTACGGGCCGCCGGGCAGCGCCGGCAGCGGTGAGGGTGTGGCCGCATCGGTCATGGCGCGTGTCTAGCTCCTTGCGTCGCGTCGTCGCCCGTCAAGCGCCGTGGGCGCACGTCGCTGTCGCCGGTCAAGGGGCGCCCTCGGTACGACGCAACAATGTTTGCGTGCGGTCCACCTGCTGGCACACTATTCGTCGATCCAAACGTCAGCAGTCGCTTTGACGCGGCTGGAGGAGGAACTTTACGTGGCCGTTCGTCAAGTCATCGTCAGCGACATCTCCGGCGCTGACATCCCCGATGACGCTCACGCCCGAATCGTCATCACCGATCATCCGGGTCTGCGGGGCAGCCCCGTCGAGCTCGATGTCAGCCTCAGCGAGGCCGAGCGCTTTCAGACCAGCAAGATCGATCTCGTGACGATGGAGATCCACGCTCCCGGTCAGCCACGCCGTCACGTCGCCCTGGAAGCCGGTGCGCTGCGGTCGCTGTTCCCCGACACCGACCTGGATGGCGTGATCGGCAGGGCCCGTGCGGTCCCCGATTCGAACCCGGCCGCCGCTCGTCGCGTTGGCCGTGGTGGTGGCCGTCGGGCCAAGGTCGACTACGCATCCGCCGATCACGCCGGCAGCCTGCACCGTGGCCGGGTGACCGAGGCGGAGGCGGCCTACGTGCGCGCGCACCTCGACGAGGTCAACGCCCGCCTGGCGAGCAACGGCGAGCGGGTGATCGACCCCAACGATCCCAAGGAGAAGCACCGCTACGGGCTCTGAGCCGAGCGGCAGGGGTCTACGTCAGCAGGTGCTCGGCGACGCCGGTCCACAGGCCGGTCGTCAATGCCAGGGACTCGACATCGATGCGTTCGTCGTTGCCGTGGAAGCGGCTGCCGAACGCCTCGAAGGTGAGGTCGGGGGAGAACAGCGCGGCGCCGTAGGCCACGCTGCCGCGCTCGCGGTAGTACCGGGCATCGGTGCCGCCGACGATGATCCCCGGCGCCAGCTCGGCGCCCGGGAAGGCGACTTGGACCCGCGTCTGCAGCGCATCCCACAACGGGGTGTCCATCGGCGAGCGGGTCGATTCCGAGTTCCCCTCCAACGGTGTGATCTCGACGCGGTCGGCCAGCTCGCCGATCGCCTCGCGCAGGTAGGCGTCGGCGGTCTCTTGGGTCTCGCCCGGCACGGTACGGATGTCGACGTCGATCTCGATCACGTCGGGGATGGTGTTGGTCTTCTGCCCGCCATGGATCACGTTGGGCGAGATCGTCGTGTGCGAGCAGGCGTGAAGCATCCGGGCCGCCGGCACCGGCAACGTGGACAGGGCCTCGGTGACCCGGTCGGGGTCGGCGAGCGCCGAGCGTAGGTCGTCGGGCAGCGCCAGCTGGTCGAGCTGGGCGGTCCACAGATCATCGAGATTGGGGCGGGTGCGAGTCGCACCCAGGCGCCGGACCACCTCGGCCGCAGTGATCAACGCATTGTCCGAGCCGAACGGCATCGAACCGTGGCCCGGGGTGCCGGCCACGCGCAGGCGCCGCCAGGCCATGCCCTTCTCGGCGACGTTGATGGTGACCGAACGCGAGCCACCGTGGCCGCTGGAGGACCACCCGCCCAACTCGGTGAGCACGTAGTCGGCGCCCACGGCGTCCCAATGATGATCGATGAGATGCTTGGCGCCCCAATGTCCACCGGCCTCCTCGTCGGCCACCCCCAGATAGATCAGGGTGCCCTTGGGGCGAAAGCCGGTCGTGGCGAGATGTTTGAAGGCCACCGCCATCGACGAGGTGACGTTGAGCATGTCGATCGCTCCCCGCCCCCACACCTCGCCGTCGACCAACTCGCCACCGAAAGGATCCCGGCTCCAGCCCTGCGGATTGACCGGCACGACGTCGGTGTGGCCCATCAGACACAATGACGGTGCGTCGGGGTCCGACCCTTCGATCCGCGCCACGACCGACGTACGTCCGGGCCGGCTCTCGAAGCGCTGCACATCCAGCCCGGCGCCCTCCAAGAAGCCGCTCAGGAGATCGGCGTTGCGGACCTCCTGACCCGACTCCGGCGTTCCATCGTTGACGCAGGCGTTGCGGATCATCGCTTGGAGCAGTTCGGTGGTGGAGCCGGTCAGCGTGTCCATGGTTCGACCCTACGACGTGCGCCACGATGCGAGATCGGTGGCCCGGATCTGTCAGGTTCGTCGCCGTGATCACGACGAAGTTCACCGAGACGTTCGGGGTCGATGCCCCCATCGTGCAAGGCGGCATGCAGTGGGTCGGCGTCGCCGAGTTGGTGGCCGGTGTCGCCAACGCCGGCGCGCTCGGCTTTCTCACCGCTCTCACGCAACCGACACCCGAGGCCCTGACCGCCGAGATCGAACGCTGCCGCGAGATGACCGACCGGCCGTTCGGCGTCAACCTGACGATCCTCCCGGCGATCAACCCGCCGCCCTACGCCGAGTATCGCGATGCGATCATCTCGGC
>JBKEAH010000128.1:0-20144 GCA_047972065.1 Desertimonas sp. | reverse complement strand
GGGTGAGGATCAACCGATCCTGGATCTGTTGGCCTCGGTGAACACGCCGACGGCGACCGATGATGAGATCGCGGCGGCCAACGAGCAGATCGCTCATGTGCTGGCCGAGGACATCTCCACCTTGGTGGTGGCCTGCAGCGTGGTGTGGTCGGTGGTGCACGCCGACAACGTCGTCGACATCGATCCCCGCACTCTGCTGATGAACATGCGTGTCGTCGGCGTCGCCCAGGACTGACGGGGCTGATGTGAACGGTAGCGGTGAGGTCGCGATCGTCGGGATCGGCGAGACCACCTACTACAAGCGTGGGCGGTCGCCGGTCTCGGAGTTGATGCTCTCCCACGAAGCGATCCGCAACGCGGCCGCCGACGCCGGCCTCGATCCTCGGCGCATCGACGGGTACGCCTCGTTCTCGGATGACAACACCAAGCCGGCGGCGCTCGCCGCGGCGCTCGGTGCCGAGCGGTTGTCGTACAGCAACATGGTGTGGGGCGCCGGGGGTGGCGGGTGCGCGGCGGCGGTCGGCAACGCCGCCGCGGCCGTGCAGGCCAACCTGGCCGACTATGTGGTCGTCTACCGCGGGCTCGCTCAGGCGGGCTCGGGGCGGTTCGGCCGGGGGGACTATCCCGGGAGCGGTGAGCCCCCGTACCTCGACTTCTTCCCGTACGGGGTGTTCGCGCCGGTGCAGGGCATCGCCCTGCAGGTCCGGCGGTTCATGCACGACCATGGCATCACGCAAGATCCGCTCGCCGCCGTGGCCCTCACCAGCAACCGGCACGCGCAACGAAACCCACGGGCCTTGATGTACGGCCGTCCGCTGACACGTCAGATGTACGACGAATCCCGGTGGATCGCCGAGCCCTTCCATCTCTACGACTGCTGTCAGGAGAGCGATGGCGCGGCGGCCGTCATCGTCACATCGATGGAGCGGGCGCGGGACCTCGATGGACCCAGCGTCCGAGTCCTTGGCGGGATGCAGGGAGCGATCCCGCGCTTCGCGGCGCGGGACGCATCCAATCCGACCTTCGGATCGGCGAACTTCCCGAACGTCGCCAAGCGTCTCTACGAGCGCACCGGGGTGACGCCTGACATGGTCGATGTCGTCCAGGTGTACGAGAACTTCACTGGTGGTGTCGTGACGGCGTTGATCGAGCACGGCTTCTGTGCCCCCGAGGAGGCCAACGACTTCATGACCGAGGACACCTTCCGCTGGGACGGCGGACGACTGCCGCTCAACACCAGCGGCGGCAACCTCGCCGAGGCCTACATCCACGGTCTCGAGCTGGTGGTCGAAGCGGTGAGGCAGCTGCGCGGCCAGTCGACCGCCCAGGTTGCCGGGGCCCGCACGGCGATGGTTGTCGGCGGCCCCTACGACCAATACGTCAGCAACCTGCTGCTGCGCAAAGAGGAGTCATGATGGCCGAGCGTCCCGGATTCTCGTTGCCAACCATGTCGATCCCGTCGCCGGACGACTCGGTGTCGACGGCCGGGTACTGGCGATGGCTGCGCGAGCACCAGTTGCGAATCCAGCGGTGCACCGCGTGTGGGCGCACCCGAAACCCTGCCGGTGAGGTCTGCCACGCGTGCGGATCGACGCTCTTCGAGTGGATCCCGGTGCCCGCTGAAGGCCGGGTGTACTCGTGGACCCGTGTCTGGCACCCGGTCAACGAGACGCTGGAAGGCCACGTGCCCTATCTGGTCGCATGGATCGAAGTCGAACACCCCGATCATCCCCGTTTCGTCGGCAACATCGTCGGCGACCCGATGCAGGACGTGGCGATCGGTGACCCCGTCACGGGCGTCTTTGAGGACCGGTCCTCTGGGACGATCCTCAACTGGAGGCGTGACGATGCCTGACGTCGACGCCGCGCGACCGCTCCAAGGAGTCCGGGTGGTCGAGGTCGCGGGGTTCGTGTTCGTGCCGATCGCCACGGCGATCATGGCCGACCTCGGCGCCGACGTGATCAAGATCGAGCCGCCCACCGGTGATGGCCTCCGCCGTGGCAACCTCGGTGGCGGAGACGAGATCGAAGCGATGGACGTGCTGGTCGAGTTCTCCAACCGGGGGAAGCGGTCGGTCGCTCTCGACCTCTCGGGCGACGAGGGTCGGGCCGCCCTCTACCGGCTGGTCGAGACCGCCGACGTCTTCGCGACCAGCTACCTGGAGCGGGTACGTCGGCGTCTGCAGATCGACGTCGAGGACATCCAGGCGATCAAGCCATCGATCATCTACGCCCGGGGCAGTGGCTGGGGATCGGTCGGGCCGATGCGCGACGCCCCAGCGTTCGATCTCGTGTCGGCCTGGGCGGGCAGCGGCGTCGCCAGCCTGATGGTCGATCGCGAGGGCGAACCGCCGACGATGCCGATCGGCATCTTCGACACGCAGGCTGGCTCCGTGCTGGCCGGCGCGATCGCGATGGCCCTCTACCAGCGCGCCGTCAGCGGTGTCGGCACCGTCGTGGACAGCTCGCTGCTGAACGCCGGTATGTGGGCGATTCAGGCCGACATCACATCGGACCGGCTCGGCATCGAGACCGTGCGGACCATTCGCGACCGGCCAAACAACGCGCTCGTCAACTGGTACCGGACTCGGGACGGCCGCTGGGTGTACTTCGCGCTGACCCGCTCGGCCGCGGAGTGGAGTGATCTCTGTCGGGTCACCGATCGCGTCGACCTGCTCGACGATGAGCGCTTCGCGACCGAGGCCGATCGGCTGCGCAACGCACACTCGTTGGGAGACGTGTTGAGCGAGCTCATCGCTCAACGCTCACTCGCCCAGTGGCAGGACGCGTTTGCCGACTTCACCGGGTGTTGGGGGCCGATGCTCGAGCCGGCCGAGTTGCCCGTGCATCCCCAGGTCGCCGTGAACGGGTTCATGAACGACCATCGCACGGTGGCGGGAAGCCCCATCGAGCTGGTGGCACCCCCAATGCGCTTCGGTGGCGCCTCGACCCGTCCGGCGGGACCCGCCCCATTCGTCGGCCAGCACACGACCGAGGTTCTGGCCGAGGTCGGTCTTGGTGGTCGGGACAACCCGGCCACGGCCTGAGCGCAGCCCGACTCTTGTCGCGAGCACCACGGAGGCGTACCATGATCGGAATATCGACACCGGTATCGATTTAAGCCGTTGACGTAAGGGGAGATCAATGAGCATTGGGACCACCGACGTCGCCGAGACCGATCGCGCGACATGTCCGTTCAACCACCACGATCCGAGCTTCCGCTACGAGTACCGGCAGGTCATCGATGGCCTTCGTGAGGCGGCTCCGATCGCGTGGAGCGACCTCCACGGCGGGTTCTGGGTCGTCACCTCGTACGAACTGGTCAGGCAGCTCGCCCGCGACTCCGAGACCTTCACGGTCGCGCCGGGGCCCGATCGGACCGGTGGGCTGCGGATTCCACCGACGCCGGGGATGAAGACCCGTCCGCTCTTCGTGCCTGGTGAGACCGACGGCGTCGAGCACGACGTCTACCGAATGGCGCTCAACCCCCACTTCTCCAAGGCGCGGGTCGCCGAACTGGCACCGATGATCGAGCGGCACGTTCACGCCGCGCTCGACGCCGTCGTCGAACGCGACGAGTTCGACGCCATTGGTGAGTTCATCATCCCCATCCTCGCCGGCGTCGGCAGCGAGCATCTCGGCATCGATGTCGCAGACCCGGCCGACTTCTTCCACAGCATGCACCGGATGATCGGCAGCACCGGAGCGGTGGGCGCCGAGTTCGAAGAGGTGCGTCGCACGTTCGACGAGTCGTGGGCCACGTTGACCGACCTCGTCGACCGTCGCCGCGCCGAGCCTGGCGACGACGTCATCTCGCATCTGATCAGCCATACCGACCCGGTGTTCGCCGACGAGCAGATCCACATGATGACGTTGAACGTCATCCTCGGTGCGTTCCACACGACCTCCTCGTTGCTCGGCCAGATCCTCCTCCACCTCTCCGAGCACCCCGAGGTCCGCGAGCACCTGCGGGCACACCCCGACGAGGTGCCGCGGGCGGTCGACGAGTTCCTCCGACACAAGGCGGTCTCGATCGGCATCGCTCGTACAGCGACCAAGGACGTCGAGGTCGGCGGCGCGTCGATCAAGCAGGGGGACCGAGTCATGCTGGTGCTGGCCGGCGCGAACTACGACCCGGCGAAGTACGCCAACCCCACCGAGTTCGACCTCGAGCGCGGCTCGGCGCAGCACCTGGCGATGGGTGTGGGCGCCCACTTCTGCCTCGGCGCATGGTTGGCCAAGAGCGTGGCGGCCACCACGATCCGCGAGATGCTGGCCCGGGTCGATCACTTTGCCATCGACCCCGCTCGCATCCAGCTGGCCGACGAGATCAGCAACGCCTACTCGATCGAACACGCGCCCGCGACCGCCATCGGCCGATGAGCGGCGCGAACGGTTCGAACCTGCTGAGCGGCCCGTTCAGCATCGAGGGGCCGTTCTGGGACGCGCTCGGCCGCGCCGAGCTTCGCTTCCCGCAGTGTGAGGGATGCGGCCGCTGGAACTGGCCGCCCGTGCCCCGGTGTCCGGCCTGCGGGAGTTTCGATCACGCATGGCAGCAGGTAGGCGCAACCGGCACGCTGTACTCGTGGACCACGATCCACCGCGCCTCCACCTCCGAGCTGGCTGGGGACGTACCGTTCGTCGTCGTCCTCGTCGAAGTCCCCCAGGCCGGCAACGCGAGGATCATGGGCCGATTCGAAGGGAACCCCGACCGGCTGTCCCTCGGCGTCGCGCTGGTCGGGTCGTTCCGGCCGGCCACGGCGCGCACCAAGAACATGCCGACACTGGTGTGGTCCGTCGCCACCGCCGGGGCGTCGTCATGAGCGTGTGGCGCCACCGCGGGGCGGTGGCGGTCGCGGGCATCGGAACGACCCCGTACTACAAACGTGGCCAGGCGTCAGACTCGATCGTCGGGCTCGCCGTCCGGGCGATCGTCGCGGCCTGTGACGACGCCGGGATCGACCCCGGCGATGTCGACGGCTTCGTCTCCTACGGTGCCGATCGCAACGCGGCCGGACGGTTGATGCCGTCGCTCGGTACCCGCGAGCTGCGTTGGTCGACTCTGGTGTGGGGAGGCGGGGGCGGGGGTAGCGCCGGGGCGATCTCGGTGGCCGCGAGTGCGATCCTGGCCGATCTGGCCGACACCGTCGTCGTCTATCGCGCCGTTCACCAGGGGGCTGACGGGCGGCTCGCCGAGGCGGTCAAGGAGGATCACCTCTCACCCCAGTACGAGATCAACGGGATCAACATCCCGATCGAGATGATGGCGTTGCGGACTCGACGGATGATCGACGGCGGCGGCGTGCCGGCGACAGCGATGCGCGAGTTCTCGCGGGCCGCCTACTTTCACGCCAGCAACAACCCCGCGGCCAGTAGCCGCGGTCGCCTGCTGGGGTCGGAGGACTACCAGGACTCGCCGATGCTCGCCGACCCGTATCGGCTGTACGACTGCTCACGAGAGAACGACGGTGCTGCCGCGGTGATCGTGACTTCGGCGGCGCGAGCGCGCGATCTTCGGCAAGCCCCGGCCTACGTCGTGGCGGCGCCGCAGGCATCACCGCCAGGGTGGGGTGAGCGTCAGGAGAGTCGGGATCCCTACGAGACCGCCGGCTTCTCCGCGGTGGGGCGCGCGCTGTGGACCCAATCGGGTTGCTCGCCGGCCGACGTCGATGTGGCGCAGGTGTACGAGAACACCAGCGGAGGAGCCGTGGCGGTGATGATGGACCTCGGCCTCACCACGCCGCAGGGCGCGGGCGAGTTCTTCCGCTACGACAACCTGATCGCCCCCGATGGGCGGCTGCCGGTCAACACCGCGGGTGGCAACCTCGCCGAGGGGTTCTTCCACGGGATGGGGCTGGCGTTGGAGGGCGTTCGTCAGATCCGTGGCACGTCGTGCAATCAGGTGCCCGGCGCACACCTGTCGCTCGTCACCGGTGGGCCGTGGGCGGCGCCGGCGTCGGCGTTCCTGCTCAGCGACGCTCCGGCCCCCTAGGCGCCGCCGAGCCGGCCGTCCGGCGCGCCAGTTCGGCGGCCACGTTCGCGCCCACAGCGTGGGTGCTCGACCATGTCGGTGGCCGTCGCTCGCGAAATGACAGCATGCCCTCGCGCGAGTCGGGGGTGCCGGCGAAGTGGACGGCGAGGCCGTCTTCGATGTCGACAGCGTGGCGATCGTCGTCAGCGGTCGGGCCCCACATCAACCACTTGGTCGCGCCCACCGAGGCCGGGTTGCAGTGAGTGGCGACGTCGGTCGCCCAATCGAGTGCGTGTGCGAGCACCTCGGGCGCCGGGATGGCGGCCGAGGCCAGACCGAGCCGCACCGCTTCGGCGCCGCTGAAGATGCGGCCGGAGAGCAGCAACTCAGCGGCGTTGCCGTGGCCGACCACCCGGGGGAGCAGCGCGTGCACACCCACCTCGGGCGCCATGCCGCGCCGGTTGAACACGAATCCGAGCTTGGCGTCCTCGGCGACGAACCGCACGTCGCAGTGCATGACGTAGGACAGTCCGACACCGACGGCGTGGCCATTGATCGCGGCGACCACTGGTTTCGAGATCGAGGACGGGACCCGTCGGTCGCGCCACGGGCGTCGGGGCGGTTCCTTGGCCGGGTCGCGGGTGGTGAACCGGCCGATGTCCACGCCGGCGCAGAAGGCTCGGCCGGCGCCGGTGACCACGATGACGCGGACGGCGTCGTCGGCATCGAGGGCCTCCATCGCGTCGCTCAGCTGATCGGACATCTCGCGGGTCCACGCGTTCATCTGCTCGGGGCGGTTGAGGGTCACGGTGGCGACGCCGTCGTCACCCACGGCGACGAGCACGTGGCGGTCCCCGGTGTTCGGCTCGTTGGAGGCGGTCATCGTCAGGTCCCTTGAATCGACAGCTATATCGACTCAAGCTACACATCACCGTCCGATGGTCGAGCGTCGAGCTCAGCTTTCGTTGGCCGAATGGAGGGCAAGCGTGCGCGACCAGATCATGGTGACGGTCTTGGCGGCCGTCTCGAGATCGGACGTCATCGGGTCGACCGTTGACCAATAGGCGTAGGCCGAGAGCATCGCCACCAAGGCCGCGGCCGTGGTGGCTGGTTCGAGCGTGGTGTCGGCGAGGCCCTGCTGCTGGAGTCGTTCGATCGTCGCGGTGATGCGGTTGACGTGCCGCGTCCGCGCGTCCAGACGAAACTCAGCGATCACCGGATCGACGGTTGCCACCTGCTCCATCAGCGCCATCAGCTTGGCGTGCGACCGATACGCGTCGAGATAGCGGAGGTTGGCCCGTTCGAGGTTGCCGACGGTGTCGCCGGGCACGTCGCCGGGGTCGTGGGTCACCGCGGCTCGGATCGCAGCCCCCATTTCCTGGAGCACCGCCTGGAAGGCTTCCAGCTTGGACGGGAAGTACGTGTAGAAGCTGCCGTGAGCCATGTTCGCCTCTTTGACGATGTCACTGACCCGGGCATCGATGTACCCCTGGCGTTCGAACACGACGCGGGCCGCCCGCGTGAGCTCGTCTCTTGTGCGCTCACCTTTGGCGGTCGCTCCGGTGGCGGTCCGGGCGCGACGGTTGGCGGAGGTGCCGGTCGGGCGGTGGCCTCCGCGGGTTCGGCGGGGCGGGGCGGGCTCGGTGCTGGAGCGCTTCCTCGTCCGCTTCCGAGGTTGTCGCGCTCCCGCTTCGTCACGCTGCCGTGTCATCGGCAGGAGAGCCTACAAACGCGATCTGAGATGGCGCCGGATGCCATCGGGTGTGGTCGCGGGTCGACCCGAGCGGCATCGCCGAGTAGTCTCGACATCTATGTCGATCAGTGGTGGCTTGGCGTGAGATATCGGACGATCGGACAGACGGGCACCTCGGTCAGCTCGTTCTGTCTCGGGACGATGATGTTCGGCGCATGGGGCAACCCCGATGAGGGCGAGTGCGCCGCGATGGTCGATCGGGCCCTCGATGCCGGCATCAACTTCCTCGACACCGCCGACGTCTACGGCCAGGGTGAGAGCGAGGAGATCGTCGGTCGTGCGATCAAGGGCCGTCGCGATGACCTCGTCATCGCCACCAAGTGCCACCAGCAGATGGGGACCGAGCGCAATACGCGTGGGGGCAGCCGCCGCTGGATCGTGCGTGCCATCGAGGACAGCCTCCGGCGTCTTGGCACCGACCGCATCGATCTCTTCCAGATCCACCGTTTCCCGTGGGGCACCGATCTCGACGAGACGCTCGGAGCGCTCAGCGATCTCGTCCACCAGGGCAAGGTCATCCACCTCGGCTCGTCCACCTTCCCGGCGGAGCGGATCGTCGAGGCGCAGTGGGTGGCCGAGCGTCGAAATCGTGAGCGTTTCGTGTGTGAGCAGCCGCAGTACTCGATCTTCGCTCGGTCGATCGAAGAGTCGGTGCTCCCGACCTGCCAGCGCTACGGGATGGGTGTGATCCCATGGAGCCCACTGTCGGGTGGGTGGCTCACTGGGAAGTACCAACGGGGTGAGGCGGCGCCGGCCGGGGCGCGCTTCTCCGGTGGCACCGGGCCTGGCTACGGGCGCGCCGTCGATCAGGACCGCGATGCCGACGCCCGCTTCGACCTCGTCGAAGCGCTGGAGGTCATCGCCGGCGAGGCCGGGTTGACCATGACCCAGCTCGCGCTGGGCTTCGTCGACGCCCATCCGGCGGTGACGTCGACGATCATCGGGCCGAAGACGCCGGGCCAGCTCGACGACCTTCTCGGCGCCGCCGATGTGGTCCTCGATGCCGCCACACTCGATGCCGTCGACAAGGTGGTGCGTCCGTGCACCGATGCCCCCGGCGTCATGCACCGCAACGGCAATCCGGTGCACGCCGACGCCTCCCTACGGCGCCGTCGGGTGACCGACGTGGCGCCCTGATCCCGACGGTGAGACATCGATCGTCGGCGCACTCGACAGCCGTTATCGAAGAGCCCTAGAATAGGGGAGATGGTCGACCGGCCAGTGGGGTGAGGGCGACCATTCGGGGTGCGTCATGGGTCGGCCAGCAACCATCAACCGTCGGGCGGTGGCGCTGGCGGCGCTGCGCTTGATCGACGACGGCGGGCTCGAGGCGTTGAGCCTCGAACGGATCGCCGCTGAGCTCGGCGTCCGAGGGCCATCGCTCTATCACCACTTCCCGGACAAGGCGGCGATCCTGTCGCATGTGGCGGCCGTGGTGCTGGGCGACCTCGAGATGGAACGCGACGTCGACGACTGGCGCCAATGGCTCGTCGAGGTGAGCCTGACCTTCTACCGGCGTGTGCTCGAGCACCCGAACGCGGCGGCGATCTTGATGCAGTTCCTGCCCGACGTGTTGGCGCTGCGCGGATTGGCCCACGCCACCGCGCTGTTGACCGCGGCCGAGATCGAACCGTCGGTGCAGGCGCTGCTCGTCGAGGGCTGCGAGAAGCTGTCGTGGGGATGGGCCCTGCAGCGGGCCTTCGTCGCCGTCGGCGGCGAGGAGCGCCGCACGCCCGCCGTGCTGTCTGCCGAATGGCCCGAGTTGGCGGTGGCGCTGGAGCATGGCAGCCGCCGGTGGAGCAATGAGCAGATCCTCGAGGCGGCGCTGTACGCCTTCGTCGACGGCGTCGTCGGCCGCTACGCGGTCGACGACTGACCGCGTCGGCCGCTCGGGCCGACGACGCTCACCGGCGAACCTTGCGGGTGGCCCCGCGCGGATGGCGTGCCGTTGCCGGCTTGGTGGTCGTGGCCTTCTTCCTGGTCGACGTGGCCGTTGCGGGTTTGGCCTTCGATGACGCGGTCTTGGCGGTCTTGGCGGTCTTGGACTTGCCGCGAGCCACCGGTGCCAGGCCGTGGAGGTTGGCGCTCGTGTCGCCCTCCGTGGTGCCGTCCACGACGCCACGTATGAACCCCCGCAGCGACGCCTCCACGAGCGATTCGTCATCCCAGGGGTTCTGCCGCACCGCCGTGACCAGCTCGGGCCAACGGTCGCCGATGGCCCGCTCGGTGAGCCGATCGGCATGCAGCGAGGCGACGGCCCGCTGCATGGCCCAGCCCCAGGCGATCTTCTCGGACCCCTCCATCAGCAGTATGTGGAGCGACGGATCGATGCCCTCGGCTGTCAGTCGTTCGGCGACCATGCCGAACGCCGGGGTCATCGACGCCTTGGGCAGATGCTCGAGCAGGATCACCGCGGCGCGCGGATGTTCAAGCACCCGGCGGTACACGGTGACGCTGGTGCCGATCAGCCATTCCCGCCAGTCCTCGACCTCACGCTCGAGATCGAGGTTGCCGAGCACCAGCCTGGCCACTTCGGTCAGGATCGCTGCCTTGTCCTCGAAGTGGTGGTACAGCGATGGTCCACGCACACCCAACTCGGTGGCGATCCGCTCGATGCTGACCGCCTCGAGTCCCTCCTCGTCGATGAGCCGCAGTGTCACCTCGGCCACCCGTTCCTTGACGATGATCGGAGGTCGACCCATCCCGACGACGCTACCCGGGTGCGCCCGGGGGACGTTCGGATGACCCTGCGGTCGATCCGTCAGCTCCCCGACGAGAAAGCTAGCTCAGCTAGAATATCCCGCGTCGATGATGTGGGTGGGGAAAGGGAGCGGCTCATGGCCTTCGAGAACTGGGGCGATTGCGAGGTCGCCGCGCCGGCGAGTCCACCCGGTGGGGTGCGGCGGTGAGCCACGGCCCGGCGACGCCGCCGGTGGCCGTCACCGGTCTGGCCGAGCTGGCGCCGACGGCGACATCGGATCGAACCCAGCTGGAGCTGCTCGCCGCCGTCGCTCGACCGGCGATGCTCGACGCCGGTCTGTTGCCACGTGCGGTCGACGGTCTGCTCGTGGCCCCGGCGATGGCCGGCACGCCGCTGACGCAGCCGGCCATGGTGGCCGAGTACCTGGGGCTGACGCCGAGTTACTGCGACGCGGTCGATCTCGGCGGCGCGACGGCGGCCGGGATGGTCTGGCGGGCCGGCGCAGCGATCGCCGCCGGTGCCTGCCGGCATGTGCTGTGCGTGCTGGCCGAGACCGTCGGACCGTGGGCGACACCGCGCGCCTTCTGGAAAGGGCTGCCACGCAACGAGGCCGAGACGATCTACGGGCAGGCCGGGGCCACTTCGGCGTATGCCCTGGCCGCCAACCGACACGCCGTCGAGTTCGGCACCACCGATGAACAGCGCGCCGCGGTGCTGGTCGCCCAACGAGCCAACGCGGCGACCAACGAGTTGGCGCTGTACCGCGACCCGCTCACGGTGGACGAGGTGCTTGCCGCGCCGGTGATCTCCTCACCGTTGCGGTTGTTCGAGATCGTCCGCGCCGTCAGCGGCGCGGCCGCGTTCATCGTCAGTTCCGGCGCCACCGCCGTCGATCTCCGACACCCTCCGGCGTGGCTTCGCGGGTTCGGTGAGCGGGTGAGTCACAACGGCATCGCCCAGATGGATGACCTCACCCGCACGCCGGTGGCCGACACCGCCCAGCGGGCGATGAAGATGGCCGGGGTCGCTTCCGATGAGATCGACGTCGCCGAGGTGTACGACTGCTTCACCATCACGGTGATCCTGACCCTCGAGGATGCCGGGTTCTGCCCCAAGGGTGGGGGCGGTGCCTTCGTGGAAGGCGCCGACTTCGGGCCAGCGTCCGCCCTGCCCGTGAACACCAACGGCGGTCAGCTGTGCATGGGGCAGGCCGGTATCGCCGGTGGAGCGACCCATGTGCTCCAAGCGGTGCGTCAGCTCCGTCACGCCGCCGGGGATGTTCAGGTGCCGGGGTGCGAGACCGCGTTCGTCAACGGCAACGGCGGACTGTTCGGCGAGCAGTGCTCGCTGGTGCTGGGAAGGAGCCGATGATGCGTCGCCCGGTTCCGACCCCGACATCGCAGGCCTTTCATGACGCGGCGTCGGCCGGAGCGCTGGCGTTTCCGCGGTGCACCAGCTGTGGGGCCTGGGCGACCTACTCGCGGCCGTGGTGTCCGCGATGTCTGCACGAACCGCTCGCGCTGAGTCCGGTGAGCGGTCTCGGCACCGTCTATGCCGTCACGGTGGTCCACCGACCACCCAGCGCGTCGTTCGCCGACATCGTGCCGTATGCCTTCGCGATCGTCGATCTCGACGAGGGGCCGCGGACGGTGACGATCATCACCGGTTGTGACCCGTCGATCGTGCGCCCAGGTCAGCGGGTCGAGGCGTCGATCGATCCGCCGTCGGGTGTCGAAGCGGGCCGTGCACCGTTGGTCTTCTTCCGTCCGCTCACCTGAGCAGGCCGTCGGTTCGTGGTTCACGGTGAACTCACAGGTGGTGTTCGGTCCACGCTGAGCAGGGCGCGGTTGGGTGATCGGGGACAACAACCAGCTCCCCAATGAGAGGACAACTCATGAACCATCGCACTCGCCTGGCCCGCGTCGCCGCGGTCACCGGACTCGGTCTCGGTCTGGCCGGTGGCGTCGGTGTCGCGGCCGCGGCCGCGGCCGCGGCACCGCAGACCGCCGACACCACACCGACGACCGAGGCGGCGGAGGACGCCGGAACGTCCGGATCGTCGGACACCTCCGTCGTCGTGACCGATGAGGACTCCGACGACGTTGCCTACACGTCGTCGGTCACCATCGACGTGACCACCCGCCCGACGTCGGCCGAGCTGGCGGCGGTGGCCACCGTGAGTGCCGCCGAAGCCATCGATGCCGCGCTCGCCGACACGCCGGGGACGGTGACCTCGGTCAGGCTTCGAAGCCACTGGGGCAACGTGGTGTGGTCGGTCGACGTCGTCGACGACGCCGGGGCCATGTTCGACGTGATCGTGGATGCCGGCAACGCCGATGTTCTCTTGTCGGCGGCCGATGCCGGCGGCGGTCGTGGGGACGGTGGTTGGGGGCCCGGCGGCCGTCAACGAGGCGACGGGGGTTGGGGGCCCGGCGGTCGTGGGGACGGTGGTTGGGGACCCGGGAGCGCTGGCGCCTCGACCACCGAGACCGCCTCCGACGACACCACGGCCGACGACACGATGACCACGACGACCGGGTGACCGGTGCGCGGCCCTCGGGCCGCGGTCAGCGGACGCGTCAGGCGGTCGTCTCGAGGAGCTCGACCCAGTTGCCGTCGGGGTCGGCGACCATCGAGATGCGGACGCCGGCTCGGATCTCGCGCGGTGTCATCACCACCTTGTAGCCCGCATCGGAACAACGCGTGGTGACACCGTCGAGGTCGGCGACCGAGATCGTCCAGTAGCGGTACCCGTAGGCCCCCTGGATCCCTCCGGGGGGCGCCGCCGCTGTTCGCACCTCGTCGAACGCCACCAGCTTGACGATCGTCGTGCCGCAGCGGAGCCGGTACATGGTCCCGCCGCCCCCGGGCATCGGCATCGACCCCGTGTCCTCCAGATCGAGCGTGTCGCGGTAGAAGGCGAGCGCGGTCTGGGCATCGCGTACGACGATGCCGATGTCGATCGAGTCCTTGGAGACGGCGAGGGTCATGGACGACATCCTTCCGTGGTCCCCGTTGGAGGCACGAGGCGGGGCGTCCATGCCCGATGATCTTTGAGAGTCATTCTCGTAGAGTGGACGTCATGTCGTCGCCGATCGGTCACGGATCCTCCGCCGGCAACAGCGAGGCGGCGAGCGAAGCCCGGGGCCGCTTGTCGGTCGTGCTCAGCGACGACGACCCCAGCGACGGCCTCAGGGCGCTGGTCGCCGACGGGTTCTTCGCCCGCTGGATTCCCGAGATCGTCGACATGCAGATGGAGCAGGACCCTGTGCATCGTCACAAGGACGTTCTCACCCACACGATCGCCGTAACCGCGTCCACCCCGCCCCAGCGGCGCCTCCGGTTGGCGGCCCTGATGCACGACATCGGGAAACCGGCGACGCGCCGGATCGGACCAGCCGGCGTGACCTTTCGTCATCACGAGGCCGTCGGCGCCCGCATCACCCGGCGCCGTCTCGACGCCCTCGGCTTCGACGGCGATTTCGTCGCCGACGTCGCCCGCCTTGTCGAGCTCAGCGGCCGGTTCAAGGGCTTTGGCAACGGGTGGACCGATAGCGCCGTGCGTCGCTACGTGGTCGATGCTGGAGCCTTGCTCGGGGATCTCAACCTGCTCGTCCGGCACGACTGCACCACCCGCAACGCCCGCAAGGCCGCCGAGCTCCAACGTCTGGTCGACGAGCTCGAAGCGCGCACCCGTCGGCTGGCCGTCGCCGACGCCGAGGCTCGTCGCCGACCACCGATCGATGGCGGCGAGATCATGGCGCTACTCGGGCTTGCGCCCGGGCCCGACGTTGGTGCCGCGATCCGGATGCTGCTGGCGGCTGACCCGCCGCTGGATCGGCCGGCCGCCGAGCGCGAGCTGCGTCGCTGGTGGGCGGACCGAACGGCCGGCCGGCCAACGAGCGGACGCTGACGGCTCCTGGGGGTCAGCCGTGGCGTCGGCGTCACATCGCCCGGGGCCGCTGGCCGGCGAGGGTCTCGGCGGCAGCTCGCGCGCCGCCGAGATTGCCGGCGGCGGGTCCGAGCGTGAGGGCTGCCAGCGCTCCGACCACGGAGAGGCCGTCGAGCCACCGAAGGCGGCCGTCGAGGATCGGCCAGCCGTCCGCGTGGGAAGCGCCGTCGGCGGCCCGGCGGCTCAGCGCCGGGTCGGCCCGCAGATCGGGGACCGATCCCGTCGCCACCCACACCTCGTCGACGTCGAGCACGACCTCGCCGATCTCGACGATGGCACCGTCCCCCTTCGACCGCGCCCGGAGCCCGTCGGTGGCGGTGAGACGGGGTATGGACGCCCGCTCCAACGTCGCCACGAGGTCGGAGGTCATCGACCCGCGACGCGCTGCTTCGACCACCCGACGCCGCTGGGCGGGGCATGCGATCGAGCGAAACGGCGCCAACCGGTCGTCCATCAACCATCCGGCATCGACGTCCAGGTCGGCCACGCGCGCCGCCCCCCGGCCGATCACGACCGCGTGGGCTCCGCGCCGGCTCGCCTCGAGGGCGAGCTGCCCTGCGGTCTGACCGCCACCGAGCACGGCGATCCGACACCCCGGTGCCGCGTCGTCGATGTCGACCTGGTCGCTGTGGCGGACGGTCGCACCCAATTCGACCCCGTCCGGCACGACCCGCCGCCGCGGGTTGCCGGCCCAGATGACCTGCCGGGCGCCGACGGTGGTGCCGTCGTCGAGCTCCGCCGTCCAGCAGGGTCGGCTTGGCTGGTTCGCCGGGTCGAGGTCGATCACCGTGCCGGCCACGACCCGGCGCGACAGCCCGGTACCTCGGACGAGGTCGCGACAGAACCGGGTGAAGGCGACGGTCGTCGGGCGGCGCAGCGGCCCGATCGCGGTCGTTGCCTGCTCCACCCCGACGGCGTCGGTTCCGGCTCGGCGCCTCACGCATCGGTGGACGAACGCCATCTCGTCCGGGTCGGGGTGGTGCACCCCGGGGCTGCGCAACACCTCGATCCGCTGGCGTTCGAACTGGTCGTGCCACGCACGCATCCAGCCGCCGGCGGGATCGACCACCACGACCTGGTTGACGCTGGCCGGCCGATCGCGGGCCCAGCGGGCCAGCACGGTCAGCGCCTGCGGCCCCGCCCCCACCACCAGCGTGTCGATGTCGATCGTCCGGCGCCGGTGCGGGCGAGACCGGTCGGCTCGGGGCGGCCGGTGGGTGTCGAACGGGCGCTCGGTGCCGGACACGGGCCTACGCTTGGCCGGCGATGGACTCGCCCGTGACGCCAGCGCTCCTCGACGACCTCACGGCACGCTGCGCTCGGCTCTTCGCGGCGTGCAGTTCGAGCGATCGGGGATTGGCAGAGTCCGTACTGACGGATCTTGCGGTGGTCCGGAGCCACCTCGAAGGGCTCGAGCAGCGAGACCTGGGGGAGTGGATCCGCGACCTCCCGCCCGACAACCTCTCCGAGTTCCTCGCTGATATGGAGGTCACGGCACGTCAGGCGAGCGCCGATGCCGACATCGGATCGTTCATCTCGGCGCTGGCCGACTGGCAGACGACCGCCGACGTGTCACGAAACGACTGGTGACGCGCGGCGGTCGCCCCGGCCGGCTCAGTGGGGCCGGGCATCGGTCCGCAGGGCCTGTTCGAACCAGCTGACGACGCGGGCGAGGTGCTCGTCGCCCCATTGCCGCCGAAAGGCGGCGGTGTGGGGGTCACCAAGATCCCGGAGCGCCTTGATGCGGCGCTCGCAGAAGCCGGTGGTCAGCGGGATGGCGCAGTCGGTCTCGATGCAGTGCTTCCACTCGGCGTAGGTACCGGGCATCACGTCCACGGGCTGCACACTAGCGGTGAATCAGGAATCATTCTCGATTGCTGTGCGAGCGCCCATTGCTGTGCGAGCGCCCAGCGAACGGCACGGTGGACGTCGTGCGTAGCGGGAATAGTTCCTACTCCGGCTACGCTCACCGACATGGCGCGCAGGTGTCAGCTCTTCGGGACTCAACCGGCCTTCGGCAAGACGGTGTCGCACTCGCACCGGCGGACCAACCGGCGATTCAACCCCAACGTCCAGACCAAGCGGTTCTGGTTGCCCAGCGAGCGGCGGTTCGTCCGTCTGACGCTGTCGACGCGGGCGATCAAGACCGTCGATCGTCGGGGCATCGAGTCCGTCGTCGCCGAGATCCGCCGCAGCGGGCAGAAGGTCTGATCGGCGATGGCCAAGGTGAGCAAGGACCGGCGCCCGAAGATCAACATGCGCAGTACGGCGGGTACCGGGTACACGTACGTGACCAAGAAGAACAAGGTGAACACCCGGGAACGGCTCACCTTGATGAAGTACGACCCGGTCGTGCGCCGTCACGTCGAGTTCAAAGAAGAACGCTGATGCGCCCCGGCGCACGCACCGCCGGCACCGGTCCGGTCGCGCCCTTTGATCGCCACCACGGCCCCACCGGCCAGAAGGACTGAGAGCCACCATGGACGTCGCCCGTCTCTACACGTTCCCGATCAAGAACTATCACCCGACCCCGCACGCACTGCTGGGACCCGGAGCCCACGAGATGATCGGGGTCTCGGCCGCCCAACTCGGCTTCCAGCGCACCCTGCTGATGACCACCGGGCTGCGCGGCACCGGCATCGTCGACGAGGTCAAGGGGATCGTCGAGAGCGCTGGCGTCGAGGTCGTGGTCTTCGACAAGGTCGAGTCCAACCCCAAGGACCACAACGTCATGGCCGCCCACGCCGTCTACGCCAACGAGTCCTGCGACAGCATGATCTCACTCGGCGGCGGATCGAGCCACGACTGCACCAAGGCCACCCGGCTGGTCGCCGCCCACGACGGCCGCAACATCAACGACTTCAAGGGCCCGCTCGAGCTCGACAACCCGGTGCTCCCACCGCACATCGCCGTGTCCACCACCGCCGGTACGGGATCGGAGACCAGCTTCGCCTTCGTCGTCACCGACACCACCACCGGACCTCACAACCACAAGTTCTCCAGCTTCTCGCACGAGCTCGTGCCGTCGATGGCGATCGACGACCCGGTGCTGTTCGCGACCATGCCCGCCGACCTCACCGCCTTCTGCGGCTTCGACGTGCTGGCCCACGCCTCGGGCGCCTTCGTGTCCACCCTCGACATGTACCCGTCGTGGGGCATGGCCCTCCAGGCGATCGAGCAGACATTCCGCTATCTGCCGCGTGCCGTCGGCAACGGCCTCGACATCGAGGCCCGCGAGCAGATGATGTACGCCCAGTACATCGCCGGCCAGGCGTTCAACTCGGCCGGTCTCGACGCCGTCCACTCGATCTCGCATGCCGTGTCGGCCAGCTTCGACACCCACCACGGGATGGGCAACGGGATCGCGCTCAGTCGGGTCTGGGAGCACAACCTGTCGGCCAACTACCAGCGCTTCGCCCGCATGGCCGGAGCGATGGGCATCGACACCCGATCGATGACCGAGGTGCAGGCCGCCGACGCCGCCCTCGCCGCCGCCACCCGTCTCGCCGACGACGTCGGGATCCCGCAGAACTTCACCCAGCTCCCCGACTACAGCAAGTCCCGCGTCGGCCGCCACGACCTCCCGCCGGTGTCGGCCACCGACGACGACGTCGCCCGCATCGCCGAGCACGCGCTGGGCGATGTGTGCACCGCCACCAACCCCCGCGTCCTGACCATCGAGGCTCTCCACGACCTGACCCGCGACTCGTTGGTCGGGAGCCGCAGCTGAAGCCAGGCGAGACCCCCTTCGACGACCCCCACGAGGTCGCCGCGCGGCTGGAAGCGGTCGGCTACCTGGCCGACGACGACGTCGCCAGCGCCGTCCATCTGATGACGGCGCTGGAGCGTCCGCTGCTCACCGAGGGGCCACCGGGCGTCGGCAAGACCGCGCTGGCCCGGTCGCTTGCCACGTGCTCGGGCCGGCGGTTGGTGCGGTTGCAGTGCCACGAGGGCGTCGACGATGCCCGTGCCCTCTACGAGTGGGACTACGGCCGCCAGCTGCTGGCCACCCAGCTGCTGGGTCCGGGCGATGACGACAAGCCCTCCGCACGGCTGACGGCGCTGTTCGACGAGTCATTCCTGCTGGAGCGGCCGCTGCTCACGGCGATCCGCTCGCCCGAGCCGGTGGTGCTGCTGGTGGACGAGGTCGATCGGGCCGACGAGGCCTTCGACGCCCTGCTGCTCGAGGTGCTCGACGAGGCGCAGGTGACGGTGCCCGAGCTCGGCACGATCCGCGCCGAGGTGCGGCCGTGGGTCGTGCTCACCTCCAACGAGACCCGTGAGCTCGCCGATGCGCTCAAGCGACGGTGTCTGCGCCTCGGCATCGGCTACCCCGACCGGGGTCACGAGCGGGCGATCCTGGCCGCCGCTGTACCCGGACTGGCCGACAAGTTGACCGCGGACCTGGTCTCGGCGCTCGAGCGGTTGCGTGCGGCGGCGCTGCACCAGCCACCCGGCGTCGCCGAAGCGATCGAGTGGGCCCGCGCCCTGGTGGTGTTGGGTGCCGACGAGTTGGACGACGAGGTGATCCGTCGGACGCTGCCGACCTTGGTCAAGCACGGGCGCGACGACACGGCGGTGCGGGCGATCCTCGCCGCACCGGCCGACCGCCAGCCTCGAACGTGATCGACGCCCTCGTCGGCTTCGTCGCGCTGCTGCGGGCCCACGGTGTTGGCGTCGGCTCCGATCGCACCGTGCTGGCTGCACGGGCAGCCGGTTACGTCGACCTCGGTGACCGGGCCGCGCTGCGGCGGGCGCTGCGGTTGGTGTTGGTCGTCCATCGCTCGGATGAAGCGCGCTTCGACGAGCTGTTCGAGCGGTGGTTCTCCGATGCACCGTTGGCCGAGGCGGCCGCCGCGATCCTGGACGACGCGGGGCACGTCGGCGAGGAGCCGGCCCCGCCGGCGGTGGAGATTCGGGCCGAGAAGGCCCCCGACGCCTACGTCGATGACCCCGCCGAGCAGGTCGGTCTCGCCGCCGATGGCGATGACGACGATCGCCGGGGTGTTCGCGCGGAGGGCGCCGCGGACGCCGAGGCCGGAGAGCGCACGGCGCGCTACGACACCGAGGCGACCATCGGCCATCCCGACGAGCTGGCGTCGGGGGGACCGGCCGAGCGGACCGCGGCCGAGCCCGGTCGGGCCACGATCGAGATCGAGCTCGACGACGTCGTCGACCCGGGCGACGTCGTCGCCGAGCTGCGACGACTCCTCGACGACGCCCACCGCCGGCGGCTGGAGCTGCTGGCCGCCCCGCCCGCTGCGGCCTCGCCCTCGTTGCGGCCCAGCGCGCTGCTGGCAAACCCCTTCGATGCCGAGGAACAGCGGGCGCTCGACGGTGCCGTCCGTGCGCTGTGGCGACAGCTCACCGGGGCACCATCGTGGCGTCGGCGGCCGTCGCCCGGCGGTGTGCTCGATCTGCGCCGCACGATGCGAGCCAGCCTGAGCCTGGGCGGCATCCCGGGGGTGTTGCGCTACCGGGCCCCGGCGACCAACCGCCCCGACCTGCTGGTGCTGGTCGACACCTCGGTGTCGATGCGACCCTACGTCCGGCTGATGCTCCATCTGGCCCACGCCCTGCGCCGCCGCCCGGGTCGGATCCGGGTCCTCGCGTTCATCGATGAGTGCGTTGAGGTGACCGACGTGATCCGTCATGCCGATCTGGCCGTCGCACTCGGCGGCCTGCTCGACGACGCACCCGGCGGCCCGCTCGACCCGGCCCGCCCGTCGGACTACGGCGCCGCGCTCGGATCGCTGTGGCACCGCTA
>JBKEAH010000093.1:0-37416 GCA_047972065.1 Desertimonas sp. | reverse complement strand
GCTGGCCGACGCCGTCAAGGTGACGCTCGGCCCCAAGGGCCGCAACGTGGTCCTGGACAAGAAGTGGGGCGCCCCGACCATCACCAACGACGGTGTGTCGATCGCCAAGGAAGTCGAGCTCGAGGACCCGTTCGAGAACATGGGTGCTCAGCTCGTCAAGGAGGTCGCGACCAAGACCAACGACGTCGCCGGTGACGGCACCACCACCGCCACGGTGCTGGCCCAGACCCTGGTGCAGCTCGGTCTGCGCAACGTCGCCACCGGGGCCAGCCCGATGAGCCTCAAGAAGGGCATCGAGAAGGCGGTCGCCGGGGCGGTCGAGTCGATCAAGTCGCAGTCCAAGGAGGTCGACGACAAGACCGACATCGCCAACGTGGCGACGATCTCGGCTGCCGACAGCGCGATCGGCGAGGTCATCGCCAACGCCATCGACAAGGTCGGCAAGGACGGCGTGGTGACGGTCGAGGAGTCGAACACGTTCGGCACCGACCTCGAGTTCACCGAGGGCATGCAGTTCGACAAGGGCTACCTGTCCCCGTACTTCGTCACCGACCCCGAGCGTCAGGAAGCCGTCCTCGAGGACGCCTACATCCTGTTGCACCAGGCGAAGATCGCCACCGTCCAGTCGCTGCTCCCGGCCCTCGAGGCCGTGATGAAGACCGGCAAGCCGCTGGTCATCATCGCCGAGGACATCGAGGGCGAGGCCCTCGCCACCCTCGTGGTCAACAAGATCCGTGGCACCTTCAACGCCGCCGCCGTCAAGGCGCCCGGCTTCGGCGATCGTCGCAAGGCGATGCTCCAGGACATGGCGGTCCTCACCGGGGCCCAGGTCGTGTCCGAGGACGTCGGTCTGAAGCTGGAGAACGTGACGCTCGACCTGTTGGGTCAGGCCAAGCGGGTGATCATCACCAAGGACGAGACCACCATCGTCGAGGGTGCCGGCTCCAAGGACGACGTGAACGGCCGGATCAACCAGATCAAGGCCGAGATCGACAACACCGACTCCGACTGGGACCGCGAGAAGCTCCAGGAGCGTCTGGCCAAGCTGGCCGGCGGCGTCGCCGTCATCCAGGTCGGGGCCGCCACCGAGGTGGAGCTGAAGGAGAAGAAGCACCGCATCGAAGACGCCGTCTCGGCGACCCGTGCGGCCATCGAGGAGGGTGTGGTCGCCGGTGGCGGCACCGCCCTCATCCGGGCTCGTGTCGCGGTGAAGGCGGTCGTCGACTCGCTCTCGGGCGACGAGGCCACCGGTGCCCGCACGGTGTACGAGGCGCTCGTCGCTCCGGCCCGCAACATCGCCGAGAACGCCGGCCTCGAGGGCTCGGTGTGGGTGCAGCAGGTCGAGTCCGAGGAGGGCACGGTCGGGCTCAACGCCGCCACGGGCGAGCTGACCGACCTGATCAAGGCCGGCATCACCGACCCGGCCAAGGTCACCCGGGCGGCGCTGCAGAACGCGGCGTCGATCGCGGCGATGGTGCTCACCACCGAGTGCCTGGTCGCCGACAAGCCCGAGCCCCCTGCCCCGGCCATGCCGGCCGGCGGTGGTGGCGGCATGGGTGGCATGCCCGGCATGATGTGACCCGCGACGGATCCGGTGTTCGGCACCGAATCCGCCGTCCGGATTGAACGGAGCCGTGTCGAGCGATCGACACGGCTCCGTCGCGTTCCGGCGAGGTCCATCCGAGTGTTGACGGGTGGGACGTGCGGCGGGCCAACACTCCGCTGCACTCCAACACTCGGATTGGGGGGTGAGCCGCCATGATGGGGGCCGTGGTTTCGTCTGACCGTGCGTGGAGACCGTTCTGGTTGCACCAGGCCGTCGAGTACCTCCTCGGGCTGATCCTGATCGCCCAGGGTCTGCAGGGCACGACCCCGGCGGTTCCGGCCCTTGCCGGGGCGTTGATCGTGGCGAACGCGGCGATCGTCGATGGTCCGCTCGGCGCGTTCCGCGCCGTCTCGCGGCGCCAGCACCGGGTCGCCGACCTGGTGGTGATCGCGGTGGTGGCGCTGCTGGGGGCGCTGCCGTTCGTCGACGCCGATGCGACGTCGCGGGTGCTGCTGGTGGGGGTGGCCGCCGGGATGGCGCTGTTGTGGTGGACGACCAGCTTCGAGCGTCGTGTCGACAAGACACCCACCACCGGCACCGACGTCGCCGGCGTCGCCGGTCGGCTGGCCGGTCGCGCCGCCCGAGCGGTTCGCGATCGCACGCAGCCCTGAGCGGCTGTCGGAGTGTTGGCGGCCGGGACGTGCCATCACCCAACACTCCAACGCGCTCCAACACTCGGATGAGAAGGGGTGCAGAACGGTCGGTACCCTCGGTGGCATGACGTTCGAGCGGCCGGCGCCGGACCTGCAGAAGTTGATCACCGCCTGGGAGCAGTGGGAGGCGGGCGAGGAGCCCCCGGGTCGTGTGCTCGCCAACCTCAAGACCGCGGGGCTGCCCGAGGTGCTCCAGGAGCTGGCCGCGTCGGGGTGGACCCCGAGCGTGCCGGCCGGCTGAGCCACGCCCGTGGAGCGTCGGGCCGGGGGTGCCCAGCGCATCCCACGACCGTCGGCGTGGACGCCGGGCACCGAGACGCCGCCGGCGCCCTACCCGCTCACCGTCGGTGTCGACGGCGTCGCCCAGCGGCTGCACGGTGCCCTCGTCGGCCAGCCGCTCGTGCCGGCGTTTCCCAACGCTCGACCCTCGGCGGTGTTGGTGGCGTTGGCCGACGGGCCCGACGGTGCCGAGGTGTTGCTCACCCGGCGCTCCGAGCACCTCCGCAACCACAAGGGGGAGATGAGCTTTCCTGGTGGCCGGCTCGATCCCGGCGAGACCCCGATCGACGCCGCGCTGCGCGAGGCCGACGAGGAGGTCGGGCTCGACCCGGCCGAGGTGACCGTGATCGGCGAGCTCGACCATCTCAACACGGTGGTCAGCCGCAGCTACATCGTGCCGATCGTGGCCCGGCTTCCGGAGCCGATCCGGTTGGCCCCGGCCAGCGGCGAGGTGGAACGGGTGCTGTGGGTGCCGCTGGCCGAGTTCGTGCGGCCCGACACGTATCACGCCGAACGTTGGGGCACCCCGCCGACCGACCGTGTGCTCCACTTCTTCGCCCTCGACGACGAGACGGTGTGGGGCGCCACCGCCCACATGCTCGTCGACCTCCTCCACCGGCTGTGAGCGCCCACCGGCGACGTCATCGGCATCGGTCCTGACGCGCCCGAGTCTCGCCGTCCGCCAGCGCCGGGGAACCGGCCGGTCGAGCGCGTCGTCAGACCGGCATGAGCGTGATGTCAAGGCGGTGGCGCAAGACCGGTGTGGTCGCGGTGCTGGTGGCGACGGCGGTCGCCGGCTGCGCCGACGGTGACATCGACGGCCCGATCGCCGTCGATGTCGCGCCGAGCGTCGAGCTGGTGGTGGTGGAACAGCCCTGGACCGGTTGGAGCACGGATCAGCCGGCGTCGGAGACCGCCACCCATCTGCTGGGCGAAGGCGACACGCTCGAGCTGGCGATGGGCAGGAGCGATTCGAGCCTGCGGGTCGTCTCGATCGACGACGGTGTCGTCACCCTGCGGCTGCGCGGCGTCGGGCTGATCGTCGGCGAGGCCCAGAGCGTCGACTTGGAGACCTGCGGCAATCACACCGTCGAACTCGGGCCCGGCGGCGAGACTCGGTTCGGGACCTGTTCGGACGACGGTGGGTACGACTGGACCGTGCGCTACGACGGCTGAGCCGCCGCCGCACCACCGGCGGCCGAGTCGGAGTGTGTTCGCAGCAGCTCCCAGGCCGCCTCGACGTGACGCCACTCGGTGGTGACGGCACCGATCGAGAACCGCAGCGTGGTGTGGCCGTCGAGCACCGTGCGCGTGAACAGCACGTCGCCGGTGGCGTTGACCGACTCGATCAGGGCGTCGGTGGCAGCATCGCCGGCCCGCAGCCGTAGGCACAGCAGGTTGAGCGGATGCGGTGCGACGATCTCGAACCGCTCGTCGGCGGCCACCAACCGGGCGAGACGCTGGGTCATCGCCACGTGGCGTCGGATCATCGAACGCAGCGACTCGACCCCGTCGAGGCGGAGCGCGAACCAGATCTTGAGGGCCCGGAAGCGCCGCCCGAGCGGGATCCCCCAGTCGCGGTAGTCGATCGCCGACCCCGACTCGGCCGCCGCGCTCCGCAGGTACTCGGGAAGGATGCTGAGCGCCCCGAGCAGGGCGGCGCGATCGGTGGTCCAGAACAGGTCGCAGTCGAAGTTGAGCCCCATCCACTTGTGGGCGTCGGTGCAGTAGCTGTCGGCCAGTTCGACGCCGTCGTTGACCCACCGCAGCTCAGGGGCGAGTGCGGCGATGCCGCTCATCGCGGCGTCGACGTGGAGCCACACGCCGCGCGACGAGCAGACCTTGCCGATGGCGCCGAGCGGGTCGACGGCGCCCGACGAGGTGGTGCCGATCGTCGCCACCACGACACAGGGCACCAACCCGGCGTCGCGGTCGGCGTCGAGCGCGTCGGCGAGCGCCTCGGGACGCATCGCGAACCGCTCGTCGCGGTCGACGACCCGCACCCGATCGCTGCCGATCCCGGCGATCCGCAGCCCCTTCTCGATGCTCGAATGGGTCTGGTCGGTGGCGTAGGCCACCAGACGCGAGGTGTCGCCGTCGCGGTTGACCGTACCGGCGGTGGTCCGCCAGCGGGCGGCGAGGATGGCGACCAACGTCGCCTCGCTGGCCGAGCCCTGGATCACCCCGCCGCCGGTCTCGCTGGTCGAGGCGAACCGGTCGGGGAGGCCAAGCAGCTCGCGCATCCAGTCGAGCATCAGCGTCTCGACTTCGGTGCAGGCGGGCCCGGTCGACCAGTTCATCCCCTGCACCCCGAGCCCGGCCGAGGCGAGCTCGGCGAGGATCGAGGGGTAGGTGACGTTGGCGGGGAAGAAGCCGAAGAAGCGCGGGTGCTGCCAGTGGACCAGGCCCGGCACGACGACGCGGTCGAGGTCGGCGCGCACCGCCGGCCACGGTTCGGGTGCCGTCGGCGGCGACGACGGGAGCAGGGCGCGCACCTCACCCGGGCGGACGCTCGGGGTGACGGGGTGGCGTTCGATCTCGTCGATGTGGTCGGCCAGCCAGTCGATCAGGTCGTGCCCGGCCGCCCGGAACTCGTCGGGGGTCACGTCGGTTGCCGCCCGCGCCGCACCCCGCCGATGATGCGCCACGCGATCAGGGTGAGCGCCGCCATCAGGACGCCGAACAGGACCGTCTGGCGCCACCCGCCACGGGCCTCGCTGCCGCAGCCCGGCTTGGGGAGGGCGCTGATGCACTCCGACAGGTTCTGGTCCTCGGGGATGAACGGGTTGTCGACGATGGGCTCCGCCACCGTCGTCGGTGGCGGAGCCGCCGGAACGCTCTCGGCGATCGTCGGGGTCGGCATCGACCACGTCATCGCGATCGCCAGCACGATGACGACCAGGCCGACGAGACGGCGGGTGGAGGTCATGGACCGTTTCTAGCGTGGCCCGGGCGGTGCTCCCCTACCATCGGAGCCTTGCCGGCCGACACGACACCCCCTCCCGATCACGCCGCCGCCGATCGCATCCCCGAGCACGACCACGCCGTGCTCGTCGTCGACTTCGGTGCCCAGTATGCGCAGTTGATCGCCCGACGCGTCCGCGAGCTGCACGTCTACTCCGAGATCGTGCCGCACCGCATGACCGCCGAGCAGATCGCCGCTCGCCGGCCGGCCGCGATCGTGCTGTCGGGCGGGCCCAAGAGCGTGCACGTCGACGGCGCCCCGACGCTCGACCCGGCGATCTACGAGCTCGGCGTACCGATCCTGGGCATCTGTTACGGCGCCCAGCTGATCGCCCAGCAGCTCGGCGGCACCGTCGGTCGAGGTCTGCGCGGGGAGTACGGCCGCGCCACGCTCGAGCGCACGGCGCCCTCGGTGCTCGTCCCCGATGACGCACCCGACACCCACCAGGTCTGGATGAGCCACTTCGATGCCATCACCGAGGCGCCCGAGGGTTTCATCGCCACCGGCCGGACCGCCGATGCGCCCGTCGCCGTGCTCGAGGACGACGACCGGAAGATCTACGGCGTGCAGTTCCACCCCGAGGTGGTGCACTCGCCCTACGGAATGGGCGTGCTGTCACGGTTCCTCCACGAGCGGGCGGCACTTCCCCCGGCGTGGACGATGAGGTCGGTCATCGACGACCAGGTCGAGCGGATCCGCGCCCAGGTCGGTGACCGGCGGGCCATCTGCGGGCTCTCGGGCGGCGTCGATTCCGCCGTCGCCGCAGCGCTCGTCCACCGTGCCATCGGCCACCAGCTGACGTGTGTGTACGTCGACACCGGGCTGATGCGCAAGGGCGAGAGCGACCAGGTCACCGAGACCTTCCGCCGCAACCTGGGCATCGACCTCATCCACGTCGACGCCGGCGACCGCTTCTTCTCCCGGCTCGATGGCGTCACCGAACCCGAGGCCAAGCGCAAGGCGATCGGCGACGAGTTCATCCGCGTGTTCGAGGAGAACACCGGCGGGCTGACCGAGGCCGAGTTCCTCGTGCAGGGCACGCTCTATCCGGACCTCATCGAGTCCGGTGGGGCCGACGGCACGGCGGCGGTCATCAAGAGCCACCACAACGTCGGTGGGCTCCCCGACGACATGCGCTTGGCGCTGATCGAGCCGTTGCGTGAGTTGTTCAAGGACGAGGTTCGCCAGCTGGGGACCGAGCTCGGGCTTCCCGACGAGATCGTGTGGCGTCAGCCCTTCCCCGGGCCCGGTCTCGGGGTTCGGATCATCGGTGAGGTCACCCCGGACAAGGTCGCCGTGCTGCAGGAGGCCGACGCCATCGTGCGCGGCGAGATCGCCGCCGCCGGGTTGGAGCGTGAGATCTGGCAGGCCTTCGCCGTCCTCGCCGACATCCGCTCGGTCGGGGTGATGGGCGATGAGCGCACCTACGGCCATCCGATCATCGTGCGCGCCGTGACCAGCGATGATGCGATGACCGCCGACTGGGCGCGGCTGCCCTATGACCTTCTGGAGCGCCTTTCCAATCGGATCATCAACGAGGTGGCCGGCATCAACCGCGTCGTGTACGACGTCACGTCGAAGCCGCCGGGGACGATCGAGTGGGAGTAGCGAGCCGGCCGGATGGTTGCTCGCGGGCGGCAAACACCAAGCCTCGTGAACGGGTCGCATGATCGATATGTGACGAATTTGGCGCCCGTTTCGTAACGCCTTCGTCACGTTTCGCTACACTCGGATCTCGCATGAACCGGTCTCCGCGTCAGCTCACCAGGCTCGCCGCCACCGTGGTCAGCGCCGCCATCGTCGGCATCGTGGCCATCCCGTCGGCGGTCGGTGCCGAACCGCCGATCGACGAAGCCGAGGGGGTCCAAGCGGCCCAGGCCGAAGTCGATCGGGTGATGGATCAGCTCGACGCCTTGCACCAGGAGTCCGACATCCTGGCCGAGGCGTACACCGTTGCCGTGTCCGAGCAGCAGGAGCTCGAATCCGATCTGGCCGACGCCGAGGTGCGGGTCGCCGAGAAGGAGGCCGAGGTCGCCGCGCTGCGCGCCGAGCTGTCCGATGTCGCCGTGCGGACGTTCGCCGCGTCGGGGTCGAACGGTCTCGGTCCGATGTTCAGTGACTCGGCAACCTTCACCGACGAGCTCCAGCGCGATCATCTCTCGCAGGTCGCGCTGAGCACCGGGACGGCGACGACCGACGAGCTCGACCAGGCCGTCACCGACCTCGAGGCCGACCGAGCCGAGCTCGACCGCCTCCGGGGTGAGGCCGTCGCCCAGGCCGAGGCGGTCGAGGCTGCCCGCCAAGCGAACGAGACGCGGCGCGCCGCGTACGAGCAGGCGCGCGTCGAGGCCGAGGAGAACCTCGCCATCGAGATCGAGGAAGAAGAGGAGCGCCGGGCTCGCGAGACCTATGAGCGGATGCAGCGCGAGGCCGAAGAAGCCGCCGCCGCGGCCGCCGCCGAGCAACAGGCCGCCGAGGCAGCCGCCCAGCAGCGCCAGCGCGACCAGCAGGCCCAGCAGTCCTCGGCCTCGAACGACAACGCACTGGCCACACCATCGACCTCGTCGTCGTCTTCTTCCTCTTCTTCGTCCTCGTCGTCTTCTTCTTCTTCCTCCTCCTCGTCCAGCAGCAACTCCAGCTCGTCGAGCGGTTCGTCGGGAAGCTCGGGCAGTTCCGGCTCGTCCGGTTCGTCCGGCAATATCCCGGCGGCCTCCTCGCGCGCCGGCACCGCGGTCAACGCGGCGATGAGCCAGATCGGCGTCCCCTATCGGTATGCCTCGGCCCAACCTGGGGTCGCGTTCGACTGCTCGGGGCTCACGTCGTGGGCGTGGGGTCAGGCCGGCGTGTACCTCCCGCACCAATCGGCGCAGCAGTACGCCAGCATCCCCCATGTGCCGCAGTCCGCCGCCCAACCCGGCGACCTGATCTTCTTCTACTCGCCGATCAGCCACGTCAGCATGTACCTCGGTGGCGGCTCGCAGGTGCACGCCCCGAACTCGGGCTCGACCGTGACGACCGCCAGCGTCAACTGGGGTCGCGTCGTCGGGGTCGGCCGTCCCGGCTGAGCCCGACCTCGACCCGCTCACTACCGTCGCCGGGGTGAACGAACACGTCGCCGTCGAAGGCATCGATGTCCCGCTCGTGTCGGCCTGGCTCGACGCCCACGTCGATGGCGTCGGCGGGCCCTACCGTTTCTCGCTTATCGGGGGCGGACGCTCCAACCTGACGTTCCGCGTCGTCGACGCCTCGGGCACCGAGTTCGTCCTCCGCCGGCCGCCGCTGGGCCACGTCCTCGAGTCGGCCCACGACATGGCTCGCGAGCACCGCATCATCTCGGCGGTCGGTCAGACGGCGGTACCGGTGCCGCGCACGATGGGCCTGTGCACCGACGTCGAGGTCAACGGGGCGCCGTTCTATGTCATGGGGTACGTCGACGGTGTCGTGCTCGATGGGCCGGCCAAGGCCGAACTGCTGCCGATCGAGCGTCGTCGGGCCGCCAGCGAGCACCTCATCGACGTGTTGGCCGACCTCCACGACGTCGACGTCGACGCCGTCGGGCTCGGGGACCTCGCCCGCAAGGAGGGCTACGTCGAGCGCCAGATCCGACGCTGGACCAAACAGTGGGCCAACAGCAAGACCCGCGAGCTGCCCGCTATCGACGAGGTCGCCGAACGGCTGGCGACGGGCATCCCGCCACAGCAGGGCGTCGCCATCGCCCACGGCGACTACCGGTTCGGCAACGTGCTGACCGATGTCGGCGCCGGTCGCATCGTTGGGGTCCTCGACTGGGAGCTGTGCACCCTCGGTGACCCGATGGCCGACGTCGGCTACCTCGGCGTCTACTGGACCGACCCCGGTGGCGAGCAGCTCCGCCACAACGACCCCAGCGGGGCCGACGGGTTTCCCGCCTATGCCGAGCTGGTGGAGCGCTACGCGGCCCGGACCGGGCGCGACGTGTCGCAGGTCGACTACTACGTCGCCTTCTCGTCATGGCGGCTGGCCGTCATCAGCGAGGGGGTCTACGCCCGTTACCTGCACGGCGCGATGGGCGACCAGGGCCTCGGCGAGCGGGATCTCGCCGAGATGCGTCAGGGGACCGAGGCGTTGGCGACCTCGGCGCTCGACGCGGTGCGCCGCCTCGGCTGACGCGGCGGCGACCCGACGACGACCCGACGACCGGTCAGCCCATCGCCCGATAGACGGCGCCGAGCAGGCGGTGGGCCCGGTTGTCACCCACCGTGCCCTGCCCCATGCGGTTCATGACGTAGGCCATCGTCATGCGCCGGTCGACATCGTTGACCACGAGCGACCCGCCCCATCCGCCCCAATAGCAGACCCGTTCGCTCGGTGCGATCGGTGCCCGCGGCGAGTTCAGCCCGTAGCCGATGCCGAAGGTCACGCCGATCCCCAGCACCAGGTCGCGGCCCGCCGCCTGCACGTCGAAGATTCGTTCCATCACCGCCGGTGTCAGCAGCTCGACGCCGCGTGTCGATCCGCCCGCCGAGACGACCGACTGGGCGAGCGCCACGCTGCGGGCGTTGCCGTGCCCGCCGGCGGCAGGGATCTCGGCGCGCCGCCAGGGGATCTCCCAGGACTGCTCGGCGACCAGGCGGGGGTTGGCGGCGCGGTGGGGGATCGAGCCCTCGGCGGGTGGCGCGACGTCACCCGCCAGCCCCGGCGGTGCCTGCGCGCTCGGCGGGATCACGAGTGCGATGCGGGCGTCGTGTTCGGGGCCGGTGCCGATGTGGAAGTCGGCACCGAGTGGCTCGGCGATCTCCTCGGCGAAGAACCTGCCCACCGAGCGACCGTCGACCCGGCGAACCACCTCGCCGACGAGGTAGCCCTGGCTGAGGCCGTGGTAGCCCGACTTTGTGCCCGGCTCCCACCATGGCGACTGGGCGGCGAGGAGCCCGGTGACGCGGTCCCAGTCGTAGAGCTCGGTGGCGTCGAGCCGGACGTCCCAGCCCGCCAGGCCGGCGGTGTGGGCGAGCAGATGACGCACCAGCACCGAGTCCTGCTTGCCGGCGTCGGCGAACTCGGGCCAGTACCGCGACACCGGTGCGTCGAGGTCGACGAGGCCGCGGCTGGCGCAGGTGAGCAAGGCGAGGCAGGACATCGTCTTCGTCGTCGAGAAGACGTTGATGATCGTGTCCTCGTCCCACGCCACCGTTCCCGCAACGTCCTGGGTCCCACCCCACAGGTCGACGACCAGGTCGCCGTCGATCGTGACCGCCAACGACGCACCGACGTCACCGTCGATCGCGAAGTTCTCGGCCAGCGCGTCGCGAACGGCGCCAAAGCCGGGGCGGCAGCGTCCACTGATGTCGACCATCGGCGTCGTCAAGATCCGGCGGGCGCCGCTCAGGCGGGGGCCGGCTGGGCGCCCCGCACGAGCGTGCCCGGCAACTCGCCGGTGTGCTCGCCATCGCGGAAGGTGACCGTGCCCCGCTTGAGCGTGGCCACGTAGCCGCTGGCGGCTTGGAGCAGGCGTCGTCCGCCGGCCGGCAGGTCTCTCACGATGTGAGGGCGGTGAGCGGCGAGTCGATCGAGATCGATCAGATTGACGTCGCCGAGGTAGCCGGCGGCGAGTACCCCCCGATCGAGCCACCCGACCTGGCGTGCGGTGCGCTGGGTGAGGTGGTGGACCATCAGCTCGATCGGCAGCGCGCCGTCGCCGGGGCGCTTGGTCCACAGCGACAATGCGGTGGTCGGGAAGCTCCCGTCGCAGATCGCGCCGCAGTGGGCACCGGCATCGGACAGGCCGATCACCGAGTGGGGGGAGAGCAGCATCTCGCGTACGTCGTCGAGGTTGCCGTCGGCGTAGTTGAACAGCGTCATGTACAGCAGCTGTCGCCCCTCGTCTTCGACCAACCGGTCGAGCACCTCGACGACGGGGTCGACGCCGCGAGCGGCCGCCAGTGCGGCGATGCTCGACGAGGGCGCGGGCTCGTAGTCGACCGGATCGGTCATCGGGAAGAGCTTGTCGAAGGAGGTGAACAGCGTCGACGCCAGACCGTCGAGCGATGCCGCCAGCGCGGCATGCTCGGCGATGATCCGCTGGCGACGGCCCTCGTCGCGTAGCGCGGCGACCCGCTCGGCGAGCGGGAGTCCAGCGATCTCGCGGTAGGACTCGCAGGTGGCGACGGGGTTGATCGACGCCTCCAGCCCCTGCAGGACGCCGACCGGGCGGGGAGCGACCTGGATGCGCATGTCGAGCCCGGCGGCGACGTTGGCGTCGACCCACGCCTCCATCTCTCGCCAGCGCTGGGGCACCTGTTCGACCTGCTGCACCGTCATCGACATCGGGCGACCCGACGATTCGACCATCGACCGCATCAGGGCCATCTCCTCGTGGGAGAACTCGACGTCGGGGCTCAGATAGGCGTCGGAGATCATCTGCACCACGCCGCTGCCGGTCGCACCCATCGCCCCGGTCAACGCCAACAGCTCATCGGCGGTGGAGAACCGTGTGCCCAACGGATCGCCGTCCTTGGTGCGGTGAGCATAGGTGCGGCTGGTGGTGAACCCCAGCGCACCGGCCTCCACGCCCTCGCGTACGAGATCGGCCATCCGTGCCAACTCCTCGGCGGTCGGCAACTCGTTCGGGTCGGCACCCCGCTCGCCCATCACGTAGGCCCGGAGTGGGGCGTGGGTGACGTGCGTGCCGACATCGACGGTGTACGGCCGTCGAGCCAGTGAGTCGAGATATTCCGGGAAGCTCTCCCAGTCCCAGGGCAGGCCCTCGGCGAGCGCGGTCCCGGGGATGTCCTCGACCCCTTCAAGCATGCCGATCAGCCACTGGTGGTGCTGGTCGGTGGGCATCGCGGGGGCGAAGCCGACACCGCAGTTGCCCATCGCCAGCGACGTCACCCCGTGTTGGCTCGATGGGGCGAGGACCGGGTCCCACGTCGCCTGACCATCGAAGTGGGTGTGGATGTCGACGAAGCCGGGGGTCACGAGCAGTCCGTCGGCATCGATCACCTCGGCGCCGGTCCGATCGAGGTCTGTTCCGACCGCGCTGACCACGCCATCGGTGATCGCCACGTCGGCGACCCTGCCGGGGGACCCGGTTCCGTCGACGACGAAGCCGTTGGTGATCACGAGCGCACGAGCCATGGCCCCATCGTCCCACCAGCGACCCCGATTCGTGCGATCGTGCGATCGGGCGAAGCGCCGAGCGCCGAGCGCTCAGGACGGGTCGAGGTTGAGCGCGGAGCCGACCAGTTCGATCACCACCGGGTCGATCGGCGTCGTGGACGACGCCGCGCCGCCGGCGCTGACGAACCAGCTGCCGTCGGTGCGCTGAGCCAGCCACGCGCCAACGAGGACACCGGGCTCGGACCCGCCCTTGAACCACACGGTGTCGATCCGTGCCGGGTCGGTGATCATCCCCGGGTTGGTCGACATGATCTGGGCGATCGGCTCGAGCCCTGGTTCGGCGCTCATCGCGTGGAGACCGGCGAGCGCTCGGCACAGGTCGTTGGGCGTGGCGAACCACTCGACCTCGAACACCGCCCGCGGCACGGACCAGACGTTGTCGTCGCCCGGGGTCGGGGCCGCCGCGACCTCGGTGGCGAGGATCTCGCGTCGGGTCGCCTCATCGGCGGCGGCGAAGCGGTCGAGCAACTCGGGATGGGTCTTGAGGACCGACATCTCGCGTGTCATCAACATCGGTGTGGTGATGGCGGGGTCGTGGTGGCCGAAGGTGGTCAACATCGCCTCGACGGCGTCGCGCCCGACCAGATCCATCAGATGGTCGGTGGCGGTGTTGTCGCTGACCTCGATCATGATCTGGGCGAGGTCGCGCACGGTCATCGTGTCGCCGTCGGCCACGGCGAGCGGTACCCACGGGCTGCGCAGCTCTGGCCGGATGGTGACCTCCTGCTCCCAGGTCAGCTCGCCGTCGAGGATCGCGCCGGCCACGGCACCGAGCACGTACAGCTTGAACCCGGAGGCGATCGGCATCACCTGGTCGGCGTTCGAGTCGGTGGTGGCGACACAGTTGCCATCCACGATGTCGGCGACCACCAACGCGGTCCGCTCGCCGCCGGCGCCGAGCTGTGACAGCAGGTCCTCCATCGACGTCGGCGGTTCACGGAGTCCGGCGTTCTCGAAGATCAGGGCGGCGATCTGTCCGGCATCGTCGATCTCGACGTCGACCAGCAGCTCACCGTTGGGGCCGGTGATGATCGCGGTGGCCCAACGGGGGTTGAGCACCTCGACGTCCGACATCGTCCAGTCGCCACCGCCCAGCGACGCCAACGCGGCCCGCACGTCATCGATGGGTATCTCGGCGAGAAAGGCGGCCGCGAAGGCCGCGGCGGGGACGGTGGTGGGTTCTTGGACCCACCCGGTGATCTGATCGAGCACGGCCCTCAGCGCGGGGTCCGCCACGACGCTGCCGGTCACCAGGCTGGCGTCCGACGGTGCGGAGCTGTCGGTCTGGTGGGGCGGCGTGGCCGGCGTCGTGACGGTCACGCCGGCCGCCGGGGTGGCCATGGCGGTGGCCGGCGGCGCCGTCGTCGGTGCGGCGGAGAGCGTCGGATCGGAGACCTCCGACGACGTCTCGTCGTCTCCGGCACAGGCCACGAGCGCGACGGTGGCGGCGAGCGCGAGCGCGATCCGTCGGTTCATGGCTGGCTGAAGCCCCAGTTCAGCAGCGCGGTCGCCGCTGCGTCGCGGGCGTCGTCGCTGGGGGCGCCGAGCACGGCGACGATGATCCGACGGTTCTCGCGGGTGGCCGAGGCGAGCACGCACCACCCTGCGCCGCTGGTGTGGCCGGTCTTGATGCCGTCGGCGCCGGGGTAGGTGCCAATGAGATCGTTGGTGTTGGGGAACGCCTGTCCGTTCAGCTCGGCGGTGGGGTCGCGCACCGCGATCTGGAACGACGGGTTGGCCATCAGCAGAATCCCGAGGCGCGTCATGTCGTTGGCCGACGAGTACTGGCCGGCGGCGTCGAGGCCGGTGACGTTGACGGCGTGGGTGTTGGCCAGGCCGAGCTGGGCGGCGGCGGCGTTCATCAGCTCGGCGTACGCTGCCTCGGAGCCGGCGATGTCGAGGGCCAGCATGCGCGCCGCGTCATTGGCGCTGGCCTTGAGCATGGCCCGGATCAGCAGGTCACGGGGCAGCTCCTGGCCGGTGCGGATGCCGATGGTCGATTCGTCCTCGGAGAGCACCAGACCCGCCGGGGCGGCGATGACCCGGGTCGGGTCGCCGGCGGCGTAGCCGACGTGAGCGGTGAGCAGCTTCATCAGGCTGCCGACCGGGCGCTGGGTGTCGGCACCGGACGTGGCCAGGAAGGTGCCGCTTCGCGTGTCGTACACGCTGTAGGAGGCCGCCTCGACCACCGGCGGTTGGCCGTCGACGGTGGTCGTGGTCGCGGCCAGCGTTGTCGGTGCGGCGATGGTCGACGGCGAGACGGTCGATGACGCGCTCGTCGTCGGCGCACCCGTCGTGGTGGACACGGTCGCGGCACCCGTGGCCGTCGGGGTCGCCGCCGCGTCGGCGGTGCCGTCCGGGGCGCTCGCGTCGGCGGCCGGCGGCTCGGTCGTTGCGCCGTCGTCGGCGGTGGGCCCGGAGGACTCCGCCGCATCGGTTGTCGAGCCGGTCGTCGAGCCGGTCGTCGGGACGCCGCCGGGGCTGCTGGTGGCCGGGTCGGTGCTGCCGGGTGCCGTGGCGTCGGTGCCGGCCGGGCCGGTGGTCTGGTCCGTCGAGCAGGCGGTGGCGGTGAGCGCGAGCGCGCCGAGGACGAACAGGCGGCGACCACGCATGGCCGCCGACGGTACCAAGCGCTCGACCGGGCCGGCCGTCGGCCTGCCGGGCGTGGCGGTGTCGGGCGATGCGTGACGTTCGACACCTACGCGATATCGCAACACATCGCGATATATCGTTATGACATGAACAACGACACAGAACCTCACGACCAACCAACCCATCGACGGGGTCGCGGTGGCGGCCGCCGTCGCTTCCAGCCCGGTGACCAGTGGGGCGAGGCCCACTTCAACCGGGGTCCTCAGGGCCCCCGGGGTCGACGGGGGGCCGGTGGCAGGTCTCCGTTCGGGCGCGACGGGCGCGACGGGCGCCCGGGCGGTGGCCGCGGACGCGATCGGATGCGTCGCGGCGACGTGCGCGCCGCGTTGCTCGCCGTGCTGCTCGACGGCCCCGGTCACGGCTACGAACTGATCCAGCGGCTCGAGACCAAGACCGATGGCGCGTGGCGCCCGAGCGCCGGCTCGGTCTACCCGACGATCCAGATGCTCGATGACGAGGGGTTGGTGACCGTCACCGACCGTGACGGCAAGCGGGTGGTCGAGCTGACCGACGCCGGGCGCGTCGAGGCCGAGGAGCGGCTGAGCGCCGACGGTGAGCCGTGGGCCGGCGTCGCCGGGGGGCCGGGTCAGGCCGGTCAGCTTCGCTCGGCGGTGCACGGGCTCAACCAGGCCGCCCGCCAGGTCGTCGGTAGCGGATCGGTCGAGTCGATCGAGCGGGCCACCGCCATCGTCACCCAGGCCCGCAAGGACCTGTACCTGTTGCTCGCCGAGTCCTGAGCCGATCGTCGGTCGGCCTAGCGTCTCGCGGCGTGGCCACCGCTGACGACACGCCGGGACGAGCGGCGGCCGGCGATCCACCGGTCACACCGTTGGACGCGCTGGGAGTGATCGCTCGTCAGGACGTCGAGTTGACACCCGGCCTGGTCCATCACGAGATCTACACCCGGCGCGGGCTGATGACCCTGCTCTGGCACGAACCGGTGTCCACCCCGCCCGTCGGCGCGGCCCTGGTGTTGTGCGGTGGTGCGATGGGTGGGCTGCTCGGTCCCGGTCACGGGCTGTACCAGCGGCTTGGCGTCGCCTGGGCGGCCCGGGGCGTGTCCGTGTTCCGCGTCTCGTACCGGCGTCCCAACGACCTCGACGCCTGCTGCGTCGACACGGCAGCCGCCGTCCAACTGGCCGTCGGCACCGGCGCCGAGCGGATCGTGGTGATGGGCCACAGCTTCGGCGGTGCCGTCGCCGTCAGGGTCGGCGTCGGGCTCCCGGCCTACGTTGCCGGAGTGGTGACGTTCGCGACCCAGTCGGCGGGCTGCGAGACGGCGGCGGGCCTGCTCGGTCGGCCGTTCCTGCTGTTCCACGGCGACCGTGACGAGATCCTGCCCGCCGAGGCCAGCCACATGGTGCGGGCGCTGGCGGGCACCGGTGACGTCGAGATCATCCCCGGTGACGGCCACCTGCTGGCCAAGAGCGACGAGATCATCTGGGAGCGGCTCGAGGGGTGGCTCCCACCGGTGCTCGGCACGACCTGACCGACCGGCCCGCCGCCGTGCCGGCGTGGTGCACTCGAATCGGCAGCGGAGGACGATCGCGGCGACAAGGCGTCGTTAGGGTGCGGCGGTGCTCATCCTCGGAATCATCGTCTTTGGAATGCTCGTCGGTTGGTTCGCCCAGCTCGCGCTCGGCCGCCGGGGACGCGAGATCGACTGGCGCATGGCGTTGATCTCCGGGCTGGTCGGCTCGTTCGTCGGCGGCCTGCTGATCAGCCTGATCGCCGGTGACGGTCTCGACCTGGCCCCGAGCGGGCTGATCGGCTCGTTCGTGGGTGCGGTGCTCGTCACCGTCGTGTGGACCGGGCTCGCGCACCGTCGCGGTTGACGATGCGATCGGCGCCGGGGCTCAGCGGCGGGTGAAGGTGACCGGCGACGAGCGGGAGTGGTCCATCGCCGGGCGAGGCACCGAACCGGCACCGACCCCGGCCAACAGCGCCTCGCCGTGACCGTTGACGCACTCGGGGTCCGGCCCGTCGAGCGGAAGCCCGGTGAAGAACTTGGCCGCCATGCAGCCGCCTTGGCAGGCGTCGTAACTCCCACAGCTGGCGCAGGCCCCGGCCGATTCGGGCTCCCGCAGCGAGGTGAACAGCTCGCTGTCGCGCCACACGGCGGTGAATCCGCCGCCGTCGCGCACCGAGCCCGCCTTGAACTGGTCGTGGATCACGAACGGGCAGGCGTACACGTCGCCGATCGGGTCGATCAGACACACGACACGCCCGGCCCCGCACATGTTGAGACCCGGCAGCGGCTCACCCAGTGCGTTGAGGTGGAAGAACGAGTCGCCCGTCAGCACGTTGTCGCCACGGGCGAGCAACCAGCGGTAGATGTCGTGTTGCTGATCGTTGGTCGGATGGAGCTCGTGCCAGCTGTCCGCCCCGCGGCCCGACGGTCGCAGGCGGGTGACCCGCAGCTGTGCCCCGTAGCCATCGGCCAACGCCTTGAAGTCGTCGAGCTGCTCCACGTTGTGGCGGGTGACGACGACCGAGATCTTGAACGGGCCGAACCCGGCGTCGGCGAGGTGATCCATCGCCCGACGGGCCGCCGCATAGGACCCGGCGCCGCGAACATGGTCGTTGGTCGTCTCGTCGACGCCATCGAGGCTGATCTGCACGTCGAGGTAGTCCATCGCCGCCAGCCGTCGTGCCGCGGCGTTGTCGAGGAAGGTGCCGTTGGTCGAGAACTTGACGCCGATGCCGTGGTCGACGGCGTAGGTGATCAGCTCGAAGAAGTCCTTGCGGATCATCGGCTCGCCACCACCGAGGTTGACGTAGAACACCTGCAGTGCACGGAGCTCGTCGAGCACGGCGATCGCCTCGGCGGTCGTCAGCTCGCGGGGGTCACGGCGGCCCGATGACGACAGGCAGTGGACACAGGAGAGGTTGCAGGCGTAGGTCAGCTCCCAGGTCAGGCAGATCGGTGCGTCGAGCCCGCCCTTGAGCTGCTCGACCAGCGTTCGCGGGCTCATACCCCCACCTCGGCGGCGACTCTGGGGAGCGGCGCGGTCGCCGGGCGACGGTCCGACTCGCGGGACCGGAGCAGCCCGGCGTCGACCAGCGCCGTGAGCGCGGTCGTGAACGACGGCCAGCGGGACTCGTCGATCCCACAGGCAACCAGCGTGTCGGCCACGGTGTCGTGACCGTCGAGCGAGCGCACGACGCGCACGACATCGGGGTGCTTGAGGAAGATCAGTCGACGCGTGTCGTAGTGGTACGCCAGCGCGCCGAACGGCTCGGGTCGCAGGGCGACCTGCGGGTCGAGCGCGAGGCGGCGGTCGAGCATTCCGATGACGACGTCAGTAGACGCCGCACATCCCGTCGATCGAGATCTCCTCGACGAGCAACTCCTCCTCGACGAGGACTTGGGGCGCCTCGGCAACGTCGATGGTTCCCTCGTCGGGGACGAGCTCGTCTGCGGTCGGTTCCATGCGGCGATGGTATCCAGCTCACCCGCCTCGGCGGGTAGCGGCCTGCGATCAGTCCGCCACCACCGCCGCGGCGGCGAGCACCGACGTCGTCGCGATCATCGCCGCGGCCTCCCGGATCATCGCCCGGGTGACATCGGCGAGCTCGTCGAGGCCAGGATCATCGAGCGCGTGATCGATCCGTCGGCGCGCGTGGGCACGGGTGGAACGATCGGGAGCGACCACCTCCAGCAACCCCGCCGGTCCGGTCATCGACAACAAGAGCGCATCGTGCGGCGACATCGAACCGTCGGCGAGCGCCAGCGATCGCAGCCGCGCCACGATCTCGTCGCGTGGCCCGGGGTCGACAACCGCGTGCCGGCGGATGATCCCCCCCGGCGGAGCGAGCACGCCGCGTTCGACCCACGGCCCCACGGAGGTCTCCCAGGTGTTGGTGCCGAGGCGCTCTGCAAGCCCGCGCGACATGTGCGACATCACCGCCTTGAGCTTGGGTTGCCGGTCGGCGACGACACCGGCGGCGGCGGCGAGCACCGGGTCCGACGGCGTCTCGCCGGTGAGGCTGACCTGGCGGGAGCGGCTGCCCGCGGTCAGCCAGCCGCCGAGGGCCAGCTCGGCGAGGAGGAGGGCGGCGAGACAGGCGTTGAGGTCGTCGGCGGTGCCGAGCTTGCGGCGTCCGCGGTCGGGATCGACGGCGATCAGCGCCAACTGCTCGTTCAGGAGTGGTGGGTGGACGGCCATGGATCGATGATGTCGGCGAACCCCGGCGCCCGCCATCCTCCCACCGATGGAGGCGCCACCCGTCGCGGGGCGGAAACCTGCTCGTCGCTGGTCGTCGACGACCAGTTGACTGGAGGGATGTCCGGGTCGACGACGTCCCGGGGTCGGGCGTTGTTCGACCTGCTGCGACCCGACGCCTGGCGTTGGGCCGGTCTCGGCGCGCTGGTCGCGGCGGCCACGGCGCTCGCGCTGGGCGGCCCGTTGGTGCTGCGTCAGCTGATCGATGACGCCGCCGCCGGGGCGACCACTCGCGAGATCGTCGGCTGGGCGCTCGTGTTCCTGGCGCTGGCCGTGGTCGCCCAACTCATCCAGGTCGTGGTCGCCCGGGTGGCCACCACGGCGGCGTGGACGACGACCAACGGGCTGCGGTTGCGCACGACGCGCCACGTCCTGGCTCTCGATCACGAGTTCCACCGCACCCACACCCCCGGCGAGCTGATCCAGCGTGTCGACGGGGACGTCACCTCGGTGTCGGACTTCCTCGGCCAGGTCGTGCCCAAGGGGGCCGGTGCGCTGATGCTGGTCGGCGGCATCGTCGGCGTGTTGGCGGTGCTCGACTGGCCGTTGGCGCTGGGGATGATCGGGTTCCTGCTGATCTCCACCTGGATCGTCGTCGCGCTGCGGCACCGGGCGATCGACGAGTCCGAACAGGAGCTCAGCGCGCTCGCCCGGCTCTACGGTGGCATCGAGGAGCGGTTGAACGCCGCCGAGGACCTGCGGTCCAACGGTGCCTCCACCCACGTGATGCGGCGCTTCGTCGAGGACTCGACCGGGGCGCTGGGTGCCGCGGTCGCTCGCGAACGGGCGTTCCTCACGATGTGGTGGGGGGTCCAGGGGTCTTTCATCGTCGGCTCGGCCCTGGCGCTCGCCGTCAGCGCGACCCTGGTGTCGTCGGGTGCGATCACCCTCGGCACCGCGTTCTTGCTGTTCCAGTACGCCCGACTCATCGCCGAGCCGCTCGAGGAGATCGTCCACCAACTCGAGACGGTGCAGAAGGCCAACGGGGGGATGCGCCGCGTCGTGGATCTGTTGGCCGAGCGACCGACGATCCTGGATCGGGGGCGCGTCAGCCCGCCGGCCGGTCCGCTGGGCATCGAGATGCGCGGGGTGTCGTTCGACTACGGCGATGATCAGACGATCCTCCACGACGTCGACCTGACGATTGGCGCCGGCCGATCGGTCGGGGTGGTCGGGCGCACCGGCAGCGGCAAGACCACGTGGTCACGGCTGCTGCTGCGGCTGGTCGACGCCACCGACGGCGTCGTCTCGCTCGGTGGTGTGCCGATCGAGGAGATCCCCATCGCCGAGCTGCGTCGCCGGGTCGCGCTGGTCCCCCAGGAGGTCGAACTGTTCGAGGGCACCATCCGCGACAACGTGACGATGTTCGACCCGGCACCCTGCGACGATGCGGTCCGTGCCGCTCTCGATGGGGTCGGCCTCGGCCCGCTCGCCGCCGGTGACCTCCACCGCAGCCTCGGTGCCGGCGGGGCCGGGCTCTCGGCCGGCGAGGCGCAGCTCATCGCGCTCGCTCGGGTGTGGCTGCGTAACCCCGACCTGCTGGTGCTCGACGAGGCGACGGCCCGTGTCGATCCCGTCACCGAGCGCCGGCTCGAGCGGGCGGTCGGCGAGTTGATGCGCGGTCGCACGACGGTGGTGATCGCCCACCGGTTGTCGACGTTGCGTCGGGTCGATGAGATCGTCGTGTTCGACCACGGTCGAGTGGTCGAACACGACGATCGCGCCATCCTCGTGAGGAGTGATGCCAGCCGGTTCCGCCAGCTGCTCGAGCTGGCGCTCGAGGACGATGACCACGCGGTGTCGACGTGACGATCGAGCTCGAGCGCTCCGATGGGCTCGGTCAACCGGATCGTCAGGTCGCCGCCGTGCCGTCACCCGAGATCGGCGTATGGCGGCTGGCCTGGCGGGTCTCCCAACACGAGCCGCGCTCGTTCTGGGCCGGATGGGCGCTGTTCGTCGTGTTCTTCGCGATGCCGGCCGTGACCGGGCTGGCGCTCAGCCGTGGGTTCGGCGCCCTCCAAAACGGTGACACCGCACGGGTGTACGCGTGGGCGGCGGCGTCGGTGGTCTCGGAGGTCGTGCGGATGGGCGCCGTTCACTTCGGGGCCCTGACGTGGACGAGGTGCTGGATCCACATGCAGACGTTGCTGCGGGCCAACCTGCTGGCGGCGCAGGTGGCCAGCGGCGGGCCCGAGGCCGGCCAGCCGGTCGGCTCGGCGGGCGAGGCGATCACCCACTTCCGGGAGGACACCGAAGACGTCGCCCAACTGGTCGACGGCGTCGTCGACGTGTCCGGTGGGCTGCTGTTCACCATATTGGTGGCCTTCGCCCTCGGCGCCGCAGATGCGGTCGGTGCGGCGGTCCTGATCATCCCGCTGCTGGCCGTCGCGCTGATGACCCGCACGCTCGACGACAAGATCAAGCGGTATCGAGCCGCCGACCGGGCCGCGGCCGCGGCGGTGACCGGGCTCGTGGGCGATGTCATGTCGGCGGCGACGACGGTCAAGGTCAACGACGCGTCCGAGCACCTCCTGGCCCGCCTCGCCACGCTGGTCGCCCGCCGACGCGAGACGGCGGTGCGCGACCGGGTGCTCGACGAGGCGGTGATGGCCTTCAGTCGCGGGTCGGTCGACATCGGGCTCGGTCTGGTCCTGCTGGTGTCGGCGGGCGCGATCGCCACGGGAGCCTTCGGGCTCGGCACCCTCGCGCTGTTCGTCGCGTATCTCGGCTGGCTGGCCTTCCTGCCCCGGATGGTCGGGCGGGTGCTGGCTCGACGCAAGCAGGCGGGCATCGCGTTCGAGCGCATGAGCACGCTGGTCGCCGAGCGCGACGCCCGCAACACCGTGCGGGCCCGCTCGCTGCCGTTGGAACATCGCCAGCGAGCGCCGGGCCCGAGCGGGGTGCGCCCACGACGCCAGCGCCTCGAACGGCTCGAGGTGCGCGGACTGTCGGCGGTGTACCCCGATGGTTTTGGTGTCCACGATGTCTCGTTCGAGATCAGCCGCGGCGAGTTCGTCGTCGTGACCGGCCCGATCGGGTCGGGAAAGTCCACGTTGCTGCGCGCCGTGCTCGGCATCACCGGCCGGGCCCGCTACCACGGTGTGGTGCGCTGGAACGGCGTGGAACTGACCGACCGTGCCGCGTTCCTGGTACCGCCCAACGCCTCGTTCCTGCCACAGGTTCCGCAGTTGCTGTCGGACTCGGTGCGCGACAACGTCGGTCTCGGCGAGATCACCGATGAGGCGCTGGCGCGGGCGTTGCGCTGGTCGGCGATCGATGTCGATGTGGCCGAGATGCCCGGCGGCGAAAGCACCCTGATCGGTCCGCGCGGGCTGCGGCTGTCGGGCGGTCAGCGTCAGCGGTTGGCGACGGCTCGGGCGCTGGCCCACACCCCCGAACTGGTGGTGCTGGACGACCTGTCGAGCGCCGTCGACGTGGAGACCGAGTTGATGCTGTGGGAGAACCTGCGGATGGCCGGTCTCACCGTATTGGCCGTCAGCCATCGGGCGGTCGCGTTCGAGCGGGCGACGCGTGTGCTCACGCTCGAACGCGGCGGCCTGCGCGTGTCCGCCGACCGAGCGGCCGACGACCCGGCGGCCGGGTGATGGGTGTCAGCCCTGGGCCGTGGTCGTCGTCGGGGGGACAGGGCTTGGCGCGGCGGCCCCGTCGACCACCAGCTCGGTCAAGGTCACGAGACGGCGCGGATTGGGAAAGTAGTAGAGGGTGTCGGGCGCGACACCGGCGACGACCTCGAAGGTCAACGGAAGCTCGATCGCCTCGCCGACGGCGAGCTCGGCGTCGTCGACGACGTCCTCATCGCCATCGCGCTGCGCGGCGGTGGGCACGACGTCGGCCGCGAACAGGAAGCCGTCGGCATCCTGGAGCGAGAAGTCCCTGTCCTGCACCTGGAACAGGCCCCGCGGCGAGAGGCTCTCGATCCGCACCAGCACCTGGACGTATTGGCTGTCCGACGACGGCTCGTCGAAGTCGCCGAAGTCCTGCCAATCGGGATCGATGCCGAGGATCGTGACCTGGGCGATCGGGGTGCCCGACTCGTCGACGATCACCGTCGGGGTCGCGTCGGCGGCCAGCTGGTCGGCGGCCGGCTCCATCTCGGCACCGGCGGTGTCGGGTGTGGACGGGGGGCTCGAGGCGTCGGCGTGACCGCCGAGCATCACGGCGCCGGCCGCGACGGCGGTCGTGGCGGTGGTGAGGAGAAGATGACGGGTTCGGGACATCGAGGGTTCCTTTCGTGGCAATCGGATCGACGTCCCATACGTCGGGGAACTCGCCGAGAGAGTTTCATCGATCGCCGCTGTCTTCGGCGGGCGCGTCAGGCCACACTGTCACCGTGGAACACCCGGCGGAGCGAACCCGGGGCGCGCGGCGCGCCCCGCTGGCCGACTCGTTGGCCGACTTGTTGGCCGAGGCGATGGCCGGCGATGCGCGGGCGCAGGCGTCCCTTGCCGCCGCCCTGCCGGCCGAGGAGGACGGTGCGCTGACCGATGCCGTCGCCCTCGCCGCGGCCGACGGATCGGCGGTCGCGCTCGAACTGCTCCTCGGCGTGGTCGACGAGTCACCACGCACCCGCGCCCCGATCCGTCGGCTGCTGGTCGATGCCGACGCCATCGACGACGTCGTCCAGGACGTGCTCATCACGGTGGCCGAGCGCATCGCGACGTTTCGCGGCGAGGCGCGCTTCACGACCTGGTTGCACCAGGTGGCGAGGTTCAAGACGATCGACCACTTGCGCCGCCAACGCGACGAGCAATCGCTCGACGCCGAGCCGTTCGAGCCGACCGACGCCGAGCGAGTCTCATCGATGATCGCCAGCCGGACCACGATCCGGGACGCGCTCGCCGAGCTGCCCGAGCAGTACCGGCGGGCGGTGACGTGGCGCGACCTGGAACACCTCCCCTACGACGAGATCGCGGCCCGCGCCCACATCCCCGTCAACACTGCCAAGACGCATGTCGCGCGGGGTCGGGCGCTGCTGGCGCGCCGCCTGGGGGGCGAACCGTCGTGATCAGGGCGGCATGACCGAACACTCGCCGATCGGCCGATTCCGCGTGCTCGGCCTGCTCGGCACCGGCGCGTTCTCGGCGGTTTACCATGCCGTCGACGAGCGGATCGGCAGCGACGTCGCGATCAAGCTGCTCGCCGATCACCACAGCCTCGACCCCGATATCCGTGAGCGCTTCATCGCCGAGGCGCGACTGCTGCGTCGGCTGACGAGCCCGCACGTGGTGCGGCTCTACGAGCTCGACGAGACCGACCGGCACCAACCGTTCCACGTCCTCGAGTACGTGGGTGGGGGCAACCTCGCCGTCCACCGCCGCGCGATGCTCGCCGCCGGTCGTCGGGTGACGGTCGAGGACGTCACGCGGGTCGTCGACGACCTGACAACCGCCCTCACCGTGCTCCACGCCGAACGGGTGGTGCACCGCGACCTGGCCCCCAAGAACCTGCTGGTGCGCCGGGCCGGGGCCGAGCTTGCTCCCGCTGGGACGGGGATCTTCGAGGAGCGGGACCAGCTCGTGCTGGCCGATCTGGGGATCTCCAAGGACCTCGGCGAGTCGTCCGGCCTCACCGCGGCCGCCGGTACGACCGGCTTTGCCGCACCGGAACAGCGGGCCGTCGGGGTGATCGACGAACGGGTCGACGTGTTCGCGGCGTCGGCGGTGGTGGTGTGGTTGATCACCGGTGAACGACCCGGCGACGCGGTCGCCGCCGATGTGGCTGCCGCCGGGTTCGATCACCGTCTGGGGGTGGTGTTGGCCGATGCGTTGGCGGCGGACGCCGACGAGCGCCCGGCCACCATCGCGGCGTGGCACTCGGCCGTCGGCCGGGCGCTCGGCCCGCAGCGGTCGCCGGGCGCCGCCGGGCCGCTCCGGCGGCGCCGGGTCGCCCCGTCGATGGCGGTGTTGGCCGCCGTCGTCGCACTGGCCGTCGGCGTGGGTGTCGGTTGGGTGCTCGGCGGTCACGGCCGGGATGGCGGCCGATCGTCGCTGACGGTCCTCGGTGGTGGATTGGTGCGTGCCGAGGCGCGCTCGGGTGACGTCACCGTGGCCTTCGACGGTCCGGGTGAGCTGGTCGTCGGTGAGCGGGCGACCTTCACGGCGACGATCGAGGGGGCGGCGCAGTGGACGTGGTACGGCGCAGGTGGTCAGCAGGTCGGCGGGCGCGAGGCGATCGATATCACGCCGTCGTCGCCCGGCACGCTGATCCTGCGGCTGGTCGCCGTCGGGCCCGACGACACCGCCACCGCCGAGGCGGAGCTGGTGGTCTCCGGCCCCTGACGCCTCGGTGGCGGGCGGAAATCCCGCGTCGGCGCCGCCCCTGCGCTGGATAGCGTCGCTGACCCGTGTCGACCGAGGTGGCGTTTCCCGAGCTCGCCGACGAGCGCATCCGTCTGGCGGTCGCGCGCGCCTCGCGCGACCGCATGATCGAACGGTTGGAGGGCGTCGACCCGGCCAGCGCCGCCGACGAGTTCTTCGGGCGCATCGACACCAGCGACCACGAGCCGAGTGAGCGGTGGTACATCGGACGTCGACACATCGAAGACGATGCCCATGAACCGGTCGTCGTCGACTGGCGGGCACCGATCGCCGCGCCCTTCTATCGCGCCACCGCGGCGGACCCGTTGGGGGTCGACCTGCGCCGCCGCTTCACGATGGTCGACGGTGACCTCACCGCCTACCTCGACGAGCAGCTCGATGACCCCGACGCCGCCGATGTCGCCGGTGGCATCCCCGACTCCGTGCTGGCCGAGATCGGCGCCACCCGCACCGGTGCGATGCGCGAGATCGTGGCCACGATCCAGGCCGAGCAGGATCTCGTGATCCGGGCCCCGATCGACCAGGTGCTCGTCGTCCAGGGTGGGCCCGGGACCGGCAAGACGGCCGTGGCGCTGCACCGCGCCGCCTACCTGATGTTCGAGCACCGCCGTCGGTTGGCCCGCGAGGGCATCCTGGTGATCGGGCCCAACCGGGCGTTCCTCGACTACATCGCCAACGTGCTGCCGTCGCTGGGTGAACGCAGCGTGCGTCAGTGCACCGTGCTGGATCTGTGTGTTCCGAAGATCGACATCGCCGGCGTCGACGAACCGGCGGTGGCTCGCGACAAGGGCGCACCGGCGATGCTCGACCGGCTGGCCGAGACGGCGTTGGCCGTCGTGGCTCCGCCGGGCGACGACGTCGTCGTGCCGATTGGAGCCCGGCGCGTGGTGTTCATCGTGGCCGAGGTCGCGGCTGACCCGGTTCTGACACCGGAATCGGGCCATCTTTGGCTCGGATCTTCACAAAGAACGCATCTTCACAAAGAACGCGTGGTCAGAGGTAGGAGTCGGGTCTGCCGCCGAGGCCGGATACGAACCGGGTGGCGGCGTCGAGGAAGGTGCGTGGGACCAGCGCGTTGCTCGCGGCGGCGGCCACGGCATCGGCACCCACCAGGTAGCGCTTGAGCGGTCGGCGGTTCTCGACCGCCGAGACGATCGTGCGGGCGACGATGTCGGCGGGCGGTGCGTACTTCAGCATCTCGGTGCCGGCGGCGGCACGCTGGTAGGCGGTCCGGTACGGCGAATCGGTCTCCGCATAGGCCGTTGCCGCTTCCGAGGCGGCGGCATCGATGTTGGTCTTGAAGAACCCGGGCTCGACGATCGACACCTTGACCCCGAACCCGGCGACCTCCATCCGCAGCACGTCCGAGAGCGCCTCGAGCCCAAACTTCGAGGCGTGGTACCACCCGTTGAGCGGCATGATCGCGATCCGCCCGGCGAGCGACGACACCATCACGATCCGCCCCGACCCCCGCTCGCGCATCGCCGGCAACGCGAGACCGGACACGACCGCCGGAGCGATCAGGTTGACGTCGAGCTGGGCGCGGGCCTGGGTGGCGGTGACCTCCTCGACGGCGCCGAGCTCGGAGTAGCCGGCGTTGTTGACCACGGCGTAGAACGGCGGCATCTCCCCCCAGGCCTCGACGACCGCGTCGTGGTCCGAGACGTCGAGCACCACGGGGTGGACCCGGTCGGCCACCCCGGCTGCTTCGGCGGCCGCCGCGAGATCCTCGGCCTTGGCCGCCGAGCGAACCGTGCCCCACGTGTCCCAGCCCCGCCGGGCGAAGCGCAACGACGCCGCCAACCCGAACCCTGAGTTGGCGCCGGTGACCAGCACCGGACCTTCCTTGTCGTGATCGACCATCGTCGCCTCCTGACGCGGTGTGTGCGGCGACGATAGGTGGTGGCGCGCCGGGACGTCACTGCGTGCTCAGGAGCGTCCGATCCCGCGGTGGCGGCTCACGGGTCGGTCGGCGTGCGCAGGACCGAGACGGCGAAGTCGGCGTCGTCATGCCAGGCCCGCAGATCCCAGGTGGCGAAGCGGTGCTCCCGCCGCAGTCCGGCGGCTTCGACGGCCTGGTCGAAGGCGTCGAGGCTGAGCTCCCGGTTGGTGTGGAAACCGACGACGATCGGCCCGTCGGCCACGACATGGGCGGCGACCCGTCGCAGGACGTCGGCCTCGGTCCCGGGGGCCAGGAAGACCATCACGTTTCCGGCCAACACCGCGGCGTCGAAACGCTCGGGCACGCCGATCGCCGGGAGGTCCAACTCGGCGAGATCGGCGACCAGCCAGCGCGGGCCGGGGTGGTCGATTTCGGCGGCGGCGATGAGCTTGGGGTCGGCGTCGACACCGACGACGGTGTGGCCGCGCTGGTCGAGCACCGCGCCCAGCCGCCCCGGCCCGCACCCGGCGTCGAGGATCCGGCTACCCGGCGACACCATCGCGTCGAGGAGCCGGGCTTCGCCGCCGAGGTCGGCGCCGTCGGCGGCCATCGTGCGGAACCGCTCGATGTACCACTCCGAGTGCCCGTCCTTGGTGTCGGTCACCCAGCGTGTCGGTCGAGCCATCGGCTCAGGGTAGAGCCGGCGTCGGGCCAATGAAGCGCGATGCCGGACGGATCAGCTTGCCTTCGCCCGCCTGCTCGAGCGCGTGGGTGACCCAACCGATGGTGCGACTGACGGCGAAGGTCGGCGTGAACATCGACCGGGGCAGCCCGGCCGCCGCCATCACCACGCCGGCGAAGAACTCGACGTTGCTGGGCAAGGGACGGTCGGGCTTGAGCCGGGACAAGGTGGCCAGCACGCGACGCTCCACCTCGACGGCGCGCTCGACCAAGTCGCCGCCGAGCCCGATCGCCACCTCGCGCAGCAGGTCGGAACGGGGGTCCCTGGTGCGGTAGACGGCGTGGCCGAACCCCATGATCCGGCGGCCCGCAGCCAGTTCGGCGGTCACCCAGGCCTCGGTGTCGGCCGGGTCGCCGATGGCGTCGAGGGCGTCGAGGGCCCGGCTCGGCGCGCCGCCGTGGAGCGGACCGGCCAGCGCCCCGAGCGCGGCGCCGACCACATCGGCGAGGTCGGCGCCGGTCGAGGCGACGACGCGGGCGGTGAAGGTCGAGGCGTTGAACCCGTGGTCGATCGTCAGGACGAGGTACCGCTCGAGGGCCCGCACCGCGTCGTCGTTCGGCCGATCCCCGGTGACCATCTGGAGGTACGCCCCGGCGTGCCCGAGGTCGTCGTCGGGTCGTACGGGGGCGAGCCCGAGGCTGGCGCGATGGAGACCGGCGATGAGCACCGGCATCACGGCGGCGACGGCGTCGGCCTGCGCGGTGCGGGCATCGGGCTCGAGGTCGATCAGCGGGCGGAGCCCGAGATCGGAAGCGGCGATCGACAGCGCGGCGCGCACCCGCCCGAGGGTTGCCCCCTGGGCCTGGGCCTGGGCCTGGGCCTGGGCCATCGGTTCGAGGATCGGCGTCAGGCTCGGCGGCATCCGCCGGGCCGCCGCGGTGTGCTGCTGGAAGGCGGCGAGCTCGCGGGGACTCGGCAGATGTCCGACGGATACGAGGTGCCAAACCTCGTCGAAGGAGTGCCGGCGGGCGAGTTCGGGAGCGTCGAGCCCGCGGTAGTGAAAGCGGCCCTCGTCGCCGAGCACGTCCCCGATCGTCGTCGCCGTGACGGCGACGCCGTTGAGGCCTGGTGGCACGTCGATCAATGGACTCATGCGCCGATCATCGACGTCGGGGCGGAGCACATCAACGTTGATTCGATCAACGTTGATGATGTCTACCATCGTCGTCATGACGAGGTACGTCGGCGCCGCCGAGGCCGCCCGCCAGCTCGGGGTGCAGCGGGCGACGCTGTACGCCTACGTCAGCCGCGGTCTGGTCGAACGGCGGGTCGCCGTCGACGGCCGGACGTCGCAGTACTCGGTCGATGACATCGAGGCGCTGGGGCGTCGAGGCCGCAGCCGCACCGTCGCCCCGCGGCCCAGCCTCGACGTCCACATCTCGACGGCGATCACCACCCTCGACGAGGCGGGCCCGCGCTATCGCGGGCGCGAGGTCGCCACCCTCGCCGCTGCTGCCACCTACGAGCAGGTGGCCGAGCTGTTGTGGACCGGTTCGCTGCCCGACCGAGCCGAGTGGCCCGCACCCGAGCCCGACGACATCGCGTTGGCGCTCGGCGGCGGTCCGTTGGGCGCCGATCCGCTGCACCGGATCATCGGCGCCGGGCTGGCCCTCGGGGTGCACCACCCGGGCGACGCCGCGCCGGCCACCGCCCGCCGGCTGTTCGGCGTCGTGCCCGCCGTCCTCGCCGGCGGCGAGCCGTCTGCGAGCGGCGATCCCCGGCTCGCCGCCCGGCTGGCGGCGGTGTGGGACCCCGAGGCGCCACCAGCGTTGGCCTCGGCGCTCAAACGGGTGCTGGTCGTGCTCGCCGACCACGAGCTGACGACCAGCACGATGGCGGTCCGGCTGGCGGCGTCGGTGCGCACGACGCCTTCGGACGCGCTCGTCGCCGGACTGTCGGTGATCGCCGGTCCGCTGCACGGCTCGGCGTCGGCGGCGGCTCACCGACTGATCGCCGAGTGCGCCGACGCGGGGGTCAACGACACCGTGGCCCGACGGCTGGCGACCGGCGATCGACTGCCTGGCTTCGGTCACAAGATCTACGCCGCGGACGACCCGCGCGTGGCGCCGGTGCGCGAGGCGATCGCGCTGCTCCCGACGGCGCCCGGGCGGATGGCGGTCGTCGACGAGCTGGTCGCCGTCGCCGGTCAGCGGGTCATGCATCGCCCCAACGTCGACCTGGCCCTCGGCGCGCTGACGTTCACGGCCGGGCTCCCTGCCGATGCTCCGCTGTTCGCGATCGCCCGGATCGCCGGGTTGGCGGCGCACTATCTCGAAGAGCTCGCCGAGCGACCGGTTCGCTACCGCGCCATCGCCCGCGGCTGACGCTCAGGGCTCGCGCGACTAGCTCCGGTGTTCGCGCCGCGCTCGGCCGTCACGACCGGTCGCCTCGCCGACCGGCTCGGCTCCTCAGCCACCGGCCGATCTCGAGGCGCATCGTCCGCAGCTCGATCATGCACGGAACGATCGGGCTGGTGAGGTCGTTCCCCGCCGCGCCGAACAGCAGAACACCAGAACGGCCGAACGGCAGAACGGCAGGGTCGGCAGGGTCGGCAGGGTCGGTAGCGTCGCGGCCTCGTGGACCGGTCCCCGCTCAGCGAGCGTGACCGGCGTGCGCTGGTCGCGGTCGCCGTGCAGTTCTTCGCCAACGGCGCGATGACGGCGTCGTTCATCGCCCGGGCGCCGCAGATCCGGGACCGCATCGGGGTCCCGCTCGAGCGGTTCGGGCTGTTGGTGACGCTGGCCGCCATCATCGGCCTGGCGGCCAGCGCGATCGCCGGACGGATCGTCGATGCCGTCGGCACCCGACGGGTGTTGCGGGTCGGTGCGGGGGTGATGGTGGCCAGCCTCGGGGTGATCGGCGCCGCCGATCGCCCCGAGGTCTGGCTGGCCGGGCTGATGGCCTACTCGTTCGTCGATCGGCTGGTGGACATCTCGATGAACCTCCAGGGATCGTGGATCAGTGCCCGGCGCCGCACCCCGGTGATGAACCGGCTGCACGGACTGTGGAGCCTCGGCAGCTTCGTCGGCGGCCTCGGCGCGGTCGCCGCCAACGCCGCCGGGCTGTCGCCGTTCACCCACCTGGGGATCGTCGCCGTGGCGATGACGGTAGTGCTCGCCTTCGTGGGTTCGAACCTGCTCCCCGTCGACGAGGAGGGTCACGCCGACGCCGAGGCGATCGGGCCACCCGCCCGGCGGCCGGGCCGCTCGCGTCGGGGGGCGATGGCGTTGCTGGTGGCGGCAGGGATGTTCGCTGTGGTCGCCGAGATCGCCGGCGGCGACTGGGCCACGTTCCGGCTGGCCGACGACTTCGGCGCCACCGGCGCGATCGCCAGCGCTGCGTTCGTCGCCTTCACGGTCGGCATGACCGCGATGCGCTTCGGCGGCGACTGGCTACAGCAGCGGATCGGCCGTCGAGCGACGCAGCGTCTCAGCATCGCGCTGGCGGCGGTCGGGTTCGTCGGGGCGACGGCGGTCCCCGCCGAGGCGGCCGCCGTGGTCGGGTTCGCGATCGCCGGGCTGGGCGTGGCCACGTTCATGCCCCTGCTCTACGACGACGCCGCCCGGCTGCCCGGTCGGCGCGGCGCCGGTCTCGGGGCGATGACCGCCGGGATCGGCATCGCCTTGCTCGTCACGCCGGTGGCCGTTGGTGCCCTGGCCGGCACGAGCATGTCGGTCGGCGCCGCGATCGCCGTGTTGGCGATGCCGGCGCTGGTCGGAATGGCGGTGGTGACCGAGTCGGTCGACCGGCTCCGTCGCCGGGGGCCCGCGCCCGGTTGAGAACGGCTCGGTTCCCGCGCCTGCTTCCCGGCGGACGGGCGACGCCGGCCGGCGCGTGACAGGCTGGGTGGTGATGACCGAGCTCGACCCGCCGACGTTTGGGTACCCGGTCGTGCTCGACCTGCGCGACGTCGCGGTGCTGGTGGTCGGCGCCGGTGCGGTCGCCGCCCGCAAGGTGGCCGGTCTGGCCCGGGCGGGTGCTCGGGTCCGGGTGGTCGCATCGGATGTCCCCACCGACTTCGATCGCACCGTCGTCACCGAGGTCCGTGAACGGCCGTACCGTCCCGACGACCTCGATGGCGTCAGGCTGGTGATCACCGTCACCGGCGACGCCGGCGTCGACGCCGCGGTCGCCGCCGACGCCGACGCCCGTGGCATCTGGGTCAACGCGGCCGACCAGCCCGCCGACTGCTCGTTCATCCTGCCGGCGATCGCCCGGCGGGGCCGATTGTCGATCGCGATCAGCACCGATGGGTCGAGCCCTGCCCTCGCCCGACGGTTGCGCGACCGGTCGGGCGAGCTGCTGACCGACGACGTCGTGACGTTGGCGGCCGAGTTGGCCGAGCGGCGGCGCGAGGTGCGCGCCACGGGCGGATCGACCGAAGACGTCGACTGGTCGACGCTCATCGACGCCGTCATCGCCCCACCCGGGTCCTGAATGCGCCGATGGCGTCGCCTCGCCGGCCGGTGGGTATGGTCGGCCGTCTACACACTCGAAGGATGGGGACCGCGTTGAAGACGAAAGCAGCCGTGCTCTGGGAGGTCGGGTCGCCGTGGAGCGTCGAGGAGATCGACCTCGACGAGCCCCGCTCGGGGGAGGTGCTGGTCAAGCTGGCCGCCTCGGGCATGTGCCATTCCGACGAACACCTGGTGACGGGTGACCTTCCCTTCGACCTGCCGATCATCGGCGGTCACGAGGGTGCCGGTGTGGTCGAGAAGGTCGGCCCCGAGGTCAGTTGGCTGGAGCCGGGCGACCACGTCGTGTTCGGGTTCATCCCGTCGTGCGGTCGCTGCCCGAGCTGCTCGACCGGTCACCAGAACCTCTGCGACCTCGGCGCCCTCCAGGGTCTCGGCCGCCAGATCACCGATGGCACGGCACGCCATCACGCTCAGGGCAAGGACCTGGGGCTGATGTGCCTGCTCGGGACCTTCGCCCATCACACCGTGGTCAACGAGGCGAGCTGCATCAAGATCGACAAGGAGATCCCGCTCGACCGTGCCTGCCTGCTCGGCTGTGGTGTCGTCACCGGGTGGGGCTCGGCCGTGTACGCCGCCGAGACGACCCCGGGTGACATCGTCGCCGTCGTCGGTGTCGGCGGCATCGGCGCCAACGCCATCCAGGGCGCCAAGCTCGCCGGAGCCAAGCAGATCTGGGCCATCGACCCGCTCGAGAACAAGCGCGAGAAGGCGATGGAGTTCGGCGCCACCCATACCGCGGCGTCGCTGGAAGAAGCGCTGCCGGCGATGCAGGAGGCCACGTGGGGACGGCTGGCCAACAAGACGATCATGACGATGGGCGTCGGCTCGGGTGAGCTGCTGGCCGGTGCACTGGCGGTCACCGCCAAGCGCGGGCGTGTGGTGGTGACCAACATCCACCCGGCGCTCGAGATGACCGCCAACGTCAGCCTGCTCGACCTCACCCTGATGGAGAAGCAGGTCGTCGGCTCGTTGTTCGGTTCGGCCAACCCCCGCGCCGACATCCCCAAGCTGCTCGAGCTCTGGCACGACGGTCAGATCGATCTCGACGGGTTGGTCACCAAGACCTACCCGCTCGACGGGGTCAACGACGGATACGACGACATGCGCGCCGGGAACAACATCCGCGGCGTGTTGATCTACGACTGACGGACAAGGTGTCCGACACCAAATCCGCTCCCGACCGGCTGGAGCGTCTCGGACGTCGCCTGGTCGGTCGGCGGCGCGAACAGGAGCTGGTGTTGGCGGCGATCGACGCCGGCCGCCACATCGTGCTCGAGGGTCCGCCCGGCACCGGAAAGTCGACGCTGTTGCGCGCCGTGGCCCACGAGCTGGGAATCGGCTTCGAGTTCGTCGAGGGCAACGCCGAGCTCACCCCGGCGCGCCTGGTCGGCCACTTCGACCCGGCCCGGGTGCTCGCCGAGGGCTACGACCCCGAGATCTTCGTCGACGGTCCGTTGATCACGGCGATGCGCGACGGCTCGTTGCTCTACCTCGAGGAGCTCAATCGGGTGCCCGAGGAGACGCTCAACGTGTTGATCACGGTGATGAGCGAGGGCGAGCTCCACGTGCCACGACTCGGTCGGGTGCTCGCGGCGCCCGGCTTTCGGCTGGTGGCGGCGATGAACCCCTATGACGCGGTGGGCACGGCGCGGATCTCGGGGGCGGTCTACGACCGGGTGTGCCGCTTGAGCGTCGGTTACCAGGACGCCACCGAGGAAGCGGCGATCGTCGCCCGCGGGGTCGACGACACCGATCCCGAGTGGGTCGGCCGCATCGTCGAGGTGGTGCGACGTACCCGTGATCATCCCGACCTCCGGGTCGGGTCGTCGGTGCGTGGTGCGCTCGACGCCACCGCGGTGGCCCGTTCGCTGTCGGCGGTACGCGCCCGGCCGCCCGACGATCGTGTCGTCGGGCTCGATGCCGCATTGGTGGCGTTGTCGGGCCGGGTCCGGGTGCGCGAGGGTTCGGCTCGCACGGCCGAGGACGTGATCACCGAGCTGTGGGACGCGGTGTTCGACGTGCCGCCCGGCGGCGACCGTCCCGATGAGGATGGCGACGGGGGGTCGACGGGAAAAGCGCCGGGCCCGAAGGGGCCCCACCCCGGCTGAAGGAAGGCCAGGACGCCGACGAGGCCATCGACCAGTCGAGACGCAGTTCGATGCCGCGCCGCCAGCTCGGCAAGCACGACCGGTTCGAGGAGGTGTCACCCGAGGTCGGCGAGCTCGACGAGGCCGCGTTCGACGACCTGATGCGCGAGTCACCCGACGAGGCGCTGGCGATGCTGGCCGACATGTCGCGGGCGACCGATCGCACGCTGCGCGACCTCGCCCGGCGGTTGGCCGGGCGGCTGGTGGTCGATGTCGCCCGGCATGGTCGGGTGCAACAGCGGGGGATCGGGCGGATGGCGACCTCGCGGTTCGAGCCCGACGCCGGTGATCTCGATGTCGATGCCAGCACCGAGGCGATCGTGGAGGCGATGGCAGCCGGTGCCGCCATCGACCCCGACGGCCTGCGGGTGCGGCGATGGGTGCGGCCGCGCACCGCGGTGTGCCTGCTGGTCGACCGGAGCGGGTCGATGGTCGGCAAGCCGTTGGCGACCAACGCGGTGGCCGCCGCGGCGGTGGCCCACCGGGCCGAGGACTTCAGCGTGATCTCGTTTGCCAAGGACGGGCTGGCGATCAAGTCCCAGGACGCCGTGATGGACGTCGAGTCGGTGGTGGATCGGGTGCTGGCGTTGCGCGGTCGGGGTTCGACCGATGTGGCGGGCGCGCTCGCCCTCGCCGGTCAACAGCTGTTGCGCTCGAGCGCCGGTCGCAAGATCACCGTGTTGCTGTCGGACTGTCGGGCGACCGAACCCGGTGACGTCGCCGCTGTCGCCCGTCGGCTCGACGAGGTGGCGATCATCGCGCCGCTCGGCGACGACGCCGAGGCGAGGGCTCTGGCCAACGAGATCGGTGCCCGGGTGGCCACGATCGACGGCCCGACCGACGTGCCCGGCGCGATCGCCGAACTGCTCGCGTGAACCCGGGCCGATGACGAGCCGGGGTGAGCCGCTTGCTAGAACTCTCCCGATGGGTATCATCAAAGAACTGACGGTCGACGCCGGTCGGCCCCTCCGGGTGGTTGGCCGCGCTGGCACTGCTGATGGGCACCCGGCCAGGCGCCGATGACCTGGAACGGACACGCCGCGCTCACGTCCCGGAACGCAACGCGGTTCACGGCCGAGGTCGACGACCACTGGTCGGCGCTCAGCGGTCTCCACGGCGGTGTCGTCGCCGGGCTGATGGCCGAAGCCGTCGAGGCGGTGCTCGGCGATGACGGGGGCGCCTCCGCCGCGACGCTGCGCGCCGCGACGTTCGGGTTCGTGCGCACCAACCGGCCCGGCGCCCTCGACATCGACGTGGACGTCGTGCGTCGGGGCCGTTCGATGGTCACCAGCCACGTCACGACCTCGCGCGCCGCGACGGTGACGACGGTGGGCCGGACGCACCACTCGGCCGCCCGCGACGGCCACGAGTTCAGCGACGCGGCCCCGGCGGCACCTCGTCCACCCGACACGGTCGCGTTCGACCCACCGGCACCGAATCACTTCGCCAACGTCGACCTGCACCTCCATCCCGACACCCAGCCGTTCTGCGGCGCCGACCGGGCGGAGTGGATCGGCTGGGGGCGACCGCGCCACGGCGACGTGGTGACGAGCGCCTGGCTCGTGATGTTCGGGGACCTGCTCCCGCCGGCCGTCTTCGCCCGCGTCGAACAACCGTCACCGGCCGTCAGCGTCGAGTACTCGATCCAGATCCACGACGACGCCGGCTCGTGGAGCCTGGCACCGGGGGAGTACCTCGCCACCCGGGCTCACGCGTTCCATTCCCACCGCGGGTTCGCCATCGAGGACGGATCGATCCACCTGCCCGACGGGGCGTTGCTGGCGACGGTCCGTCAGACCCGACTCGCCGGTTGAGGAGCCCCGCCGGCGCCGAGGCGATCGGCGGGCTCGGCCGGGTTGGTCGCGACCTTCAGCAGCGCGCTGGCGCCGTCGACCTACTGGTCCTCGACGTAGACGGCGCGGCCGCCGACGAGGCGAGCGGCTGACGAACTCCGCCGACCGATCGCAACTACGCGCACTCGACGTCGCGCGGTGGCACGATGCCGGCGGTGTTCTCCTCCGGAGCGCCCGGGATCGACGGCGAGGTGGTGCGGGCCGGGTCGTCGGGCTCGCTGGTCGCCGAGGCCTCACCGGCCGTTGCGGTCGTCGCCGCCGCTGGCTCGGTGTCGTCCGTCGACTCCGATGCGGTCGCCGCGGTGTCGCCGGGCTGGTCGCCGAGGATCTGGTCGGGGGCTTCGCCCAGCGACGACTCGCCGCGGAACAGGGCGAGGATCGACTGCATGTTGTCGCCCTCGATCTCGGGCACCAGCACGTCGGCGCCACCGATGGTG
>JBKEAH010000085.1:0-4058 GCA_047972065.1 Desertimonas sp. | reverse complement strand
TTCGCCCGCGACTCGGCCGGTTGGACCACCGTCGGCCAGCTGGTCGCCGGACTCCTCAGGATGGTGTCGTTCCCCTTCTACGCCGGACTGCTCGGCGCCGACACGTTGAGCAACGTGGTGGCCCACCGCGCCGAGTTCCAGGCCGACCAGCGCGTCGTCCGGATGGGCTACGGCCGCCACCTCGCCGCCGCGTTGCGCCGCGTGACGGCGATGGGCGGCGGTCCCCGGGCGTTCGGCTGGCGCGCTCGTCTCGCCGCCTCCCACCCCCCGGCACGCACCCGCGTGGCACGCATCGAAGCCCTGCTGCGTCACCCCGCCCGAGACAGCGACCGGCCGATCGAGCGCCGGGTTCCGGGGGTGGCCCGCGAGCGGGGCGGCCCGGGACCGCGCGACGTCACGCCGTGATGTCGCCGACGACCGCGTCGAGCACGACGACGAGGTCCACCGGGGCGAGACCGACATCGAGCCCGCGCCGCCCGCCGCTGACATACACCCTGTCGTGGAGCTCGCTGGTCTCGTCGATCACCGTTCGGAGCCGCTTGCGCTGACCGAACGGGCTGATACCACCCAGCACGTACCCGGTCAGCCGCTGGGCGACGTCGGGATCACACATCTCGACACGTTTGAGCCCCAGCACGGCGCCGACGGCCTTGAGCGACAACCTGGCGCTGACGGGCACGATCGCCACCGCCGTCTCCGACACGCCCGCTCGCTCGCCGGTGACCAGCAGGGTCTTGAACACCTCGTCGGGATCGAGCCCGAGTTCGGTGGCCGCCTCCATGCCGTAGTCGCGGACACCGTCGCGGTGGTGGTACTCGTGGATGCTGAACGACACGCCGGCGGCTTGGAGTGCGACGACGGCGGGGGTCACGCCGCGATTCAAGCGTCGCGAGCGCGAGGATGCGCCGATGCGCGTCAGCACGGAGCCCTCCACCCGGATCGCCGACTATCCGTTTCGGCACCGGCTGCGGGTCCGATTCGCCGAGACGGACGCGATGGGGATCGTCCATCACAGCCGCTACCTCCCCTACCTGGAGGAGGCTCGCGTCGCCTATCTGCGCGACATCGGTCATCCCTACCGCGAGCTGCGCGACGAAGGGCTCGACGCCGCCGTGCTGGAGGCCTACGTGCGCTACCGCTCGCCCTTGCGTTTCGACGACCTCGTCGACGTCCGCCTCGCCGTCGCCGCGACCACCCGGACCGTCTTCCAGATGGCCTATCTCCTCACGGTCGGCGACACGGTCGCGGCGACCGCCGTAACGGTCCACGGCACCGTGACCGCCGAAGGGCGCCCGGCGCGGCTGCCGGCCTGGCTGGTCGAGTTGGGTCGGAACTGACCCCGAATCCGTCGTCAGGCGGGGACGACGGTGGCCCGCACGAACTGGCTGGTCGTGACATAGGCGGCGAGGAACGACTGCACGTCGGTGGCGTCGCGACCGCCGAGCGCGACATAGCGCTGGGCGTGTGACGCCAGTGGCAGTTCGGGATGCGCCAAGGGGCCGACGGTGTGGGCCAGCAGGTCGGCGTTGGTGACCAGTGCGTACTGCCGCTCGACCTCGGCGGCGGCCCGTTGGAACTCGTCGCCGGTCGGACCGTTGAGCACCAGATCATCGAGCTCGTCGACGACAAGATCACCGACCGCGCCGATCCGGTCGGGCGCACCGGTGACGGCGATGACGGTGGTGACGACCGGTGTCGGGTCGAGCGCCACGGTGATCGACACCGACGGTGAGTACGACTCGCCGAGGGCCTCGCGGACCACATCGGTCAAACGGGCCTGCACCACCTGCCGCGACAGATCGGCGAGGGTCTGAGCGCTCACGTCGGCGGCGTAGGCCGGCGTCGAGAACAGCAGCCGCACGGCGGCGGTCTCGCCGGTACCCGCACCCAACGTGACATCGGTGATCCCCATCGGCGCCTCGAGACCCAGATCGTGGGTGGGCTCGGCACCTGCGGTGCCGGGCAACGTCGCCAGATAGCGGGCGGCGAGGGCCCGCAACTCGTCGGGATCGAAATCCCCGGCGAAGCCGAACACCCAGTCACCGGCGTTGCCGAACCGTTCCCGCCACACCTGCTCGATGCCGGCGAGGTCGACCGTGGCGAACTCGTCGGGCGACAGCAGCACCGTGTAGCGAGGATCGGCGTCGTAGCGGGCATCGACCATCGCGTCGACACCGGCGAGGTTCGGGCTGTGCTGCGGGTTGGCGACCACCGGCCCATCGCCGGTCCGAACCCGGTCGAGCGCGCCGTCGTCGAAACGGGGAGCCGTCATGTACAGGTGGATCAGCTGGAACAGCGTCTCGAGATCGTTGGTCGACCCGCCGCCGCCCAGCTCGTCCACGTAGGGGTAGATCGCGGCCTGGATGGCGACGTTCGTGCCGGTGAGTCGATCGTCGAGGTCACGCTGGTCGAGGTCGCCCACTCCCCCGCCGAACACCACCTCGGCGGCGTAGTGGGCGTCGACCGCCGCGGCGTCGTCGAGCATCGAGCTGCCACCGGGGCTGGAGCCATAGAACCCGACCGCCCCGCCGGTGATCGAGCTCGGTGTGGCCACCACCCGCACCCCGTTGGGGAAGGTGAGCACGAAGGGATCGAAGGCGCCGAAGCCGTCGGGGCTGAGCGGCTCGTCGGCGACCGCCGCCACCGGCGCCGGAGGCGTCATCAACGGCGTGTCGGGGTCGACGCCGATCGCGTCGGGTCGCGGCGCCAGTGCTCGGGTGCCGAGCTCGTCGATCATCACCAGCACCTCGTCCTCGGTCGGCACCTCGGCCACCACCGACGTCGGGGTCCACACGATCACGTGGGGCGCGCTGTGATCCCAACGGGCGCGGAAGCGCTCGGTGACCGCCGCGGCGTCCAACCCGGCCAGCAACGCCGACGCCGTCTCGTGGGTCGTCGCCGGGTCCGGGTAGGCGGCCCCGGTGAGGACGTGGGCCACCAGCGCATCGGCGTACGCGGCGTCCGGACGGGTCGCGGCTTGCTCGGCCGCGGCGTCGTAGCCCGCTTGTACCGCACGCACGGCGCGGGCCACCTCGTCGTCACCGACCCCGAACCGGCTGACCCGTTCGTACTCGTCGAGCAGCGCCTCGACGGTGGCGCCGGCGGTGTCCACCCCGGTGAGCGCGTACAGCGCCGGCGCATCGAGGGAGGCGACGAACGAGTTGGTCCCCGGGCCGATGCGATCGAACGGGGCGTCCCCGGCGGTGATGTCGTCATCGAGACGGGTCAGCATGATGTCGTAGACGACCTGGTCGAGCAGCCGCGCCCGCCAGGCTGCGGTCCCGGATCCCTCGATCGCGGGGAGCGGGAGCGTCACCTCGACCTCGACGGTGGCCAGGTCGGGCTCGGCCAGCACGAGCGCGGCCGGGTCGGTGACGATCGGAACCCGCTCGAGCGCCGGCTCGCGCCGCTGCTCGGTGCGCGCCACCAGCGGACCGAACAACGACTCGATCCGAGCGACGACGGCGTCGACGTCGATGTCGCCGACCACGACCACCGCCGCGTTGTCCGGTCGGTACCAGGTGTCGTAGAACGCGCGCAGCTCCTCGACCGAGAGCTCCTCGATCGAGGACCGGTCTCCGATCGGGCTGCGCCCTTGATAGGCCGTTCCCGCCAGGTACAGCTCGCTGGCGGCGGCCAGCAGACGCCCGTCGGCCGTCTGGGTTCGGCTGCGCCATTCGTCGAGCACCACCCCCCGCTCGGCCTCGACCTGCGCCGGGTCGAGGGTGGCCGCCGACAGCCATTGCTCGAGCACCCCGAGTCCGGTGTCGAGCACGTCGGGCTCGGCGGACACGGCCAGCGAGTAGACGGTCTCGTCGTAGGACGTGTAGGCGTTGATGTCGGGCCCGAAGCGGGCGCCGAAGCCGCGCAACACGGCGATCAGCTCGTTCTCCGGGTACCGCTCGGTCCCGTTGAACATCATGTGCTCCACGAAGTGGGCGACGCCACCGTGGGCGCCCAGCTCGTCCACCGAGCCGGCGTCGATCACCAGTCGCAGCTCGGCGCTGCCGCCGGGACGGTCGTTGTGACGCACGTAGTAGGTCAGACCGTTGTCCAAC
>JBKEAH010000029.1:0-1948 GCA_047972065.1 Desertimonas sp. | reverse complement strand
GTGCCGATCTGGAAGCTGACGTCGAAGAAGCGGTCGGGGATGCGGTTGTTGTTGGTGTCGATACCAGCCGTGGCGTCGACGTATCCGGTGTCGCTCATCGTCGCGGTGACCTCGGCACGGCCGACGAAGAACACCTCCGCGGTGCCGGTGAACCTGCCCGAGATACCCGAGTTGGCGACGGTAACGGCGACCTCACCGGTCATCCGGGCGACACCGATGTTGACGTCGACCCCGATGGTGGATGCGAATGAGAACACGCCGTCGCTGCGGACGAAGCCGAACAGTTTGGTCGAGGTGAAACCGAGGTTGAACGTCGCCGCCCGCGACTCGGGCACCGCAACCTTGACCACCCGCGCCCCGCTCGGCAAGGTCTCGGTGTCAACATCGAACGTCGCTGTGGCCAGGCGGGTGCCGAACAGGGTCAGTCGCCCGGTGATCGAACCGTCGAAACTGCCGGTCGAGGTCGCCAAGAGGCGGGTGAAGCTGAGCCGCTGGGTGGCACCGAGGGCCCGCACCGACGCCGATTCGACCAGGTTGAGGCTGAACGCACCGCTGTTGAGTTGGCGGAAGCGGACGGTCGCCGACGTTGTCGAGAGCGCCGGACCGAATGTCATCCCCGGCACGGTGATCGTCTCGTCGAAGCGCGACGTGGCACTCATCGAGAATGGTGTCACGTCGAGGTTCGGGAGCGGGATCGGGTCGCCGACCGCCAGCGCGAGGCTGCCGCCGGTGACCCGCAGCCGTAGCGACCCGATCGAGGTGGTCGTCTTCGACAACCGCGCCGCGACGTTGCGCAGTGAGAGCGCGTTCGGGCCGAGCTGGATCGCGGAGACGCCGACGTCGAAGGTGCCGTCGCTGGCGATGAATGCGGTGCCGTCGATGCGCAACGCACCGGCCATCCCGTCGATCGACACCCTCGCCGGTCGGAGCGCCGATAGCGGTTCGATCGCCAGGCGGAACACGCCGTCGGTTCCTTCGAACACGAGCTTGGCCTCGATCGTGAGCAGTCCGAGGTTGAGCTGCCCGGCCGTGAGTACTCGACGGAAGTCTGACGTGGCGGAGATCGTGATCGCCGGGGTGGCGAGCAGTGGCCGTCCTGGGGAACCGTCGGCGACACCGGGGATTCGCACCGTGCCCGCACCGAGCGCGAGGCGCAGGTTGGTGAACCCGGCGTCGGCGGTGAGATCGACGTCGGGTGTGGTGAGGCGGAACCCGCCGGGAGCGGTGAAGGTATGTGCGGCGGCGTCGATCGTCACCGATCCGTCGGTCGACATCGCGAACGTGTCGATCGTGAACTCACCAACGGTGTTTCCGGCGACGCGCCAGGCGAGCCCGGCGTCGGTGGCGACGAAGGAGATCGCCGTTGGCGATACCGCGAGCTCGACGTCGCCGGTGAGCGTGAACGGCGAGTCGGCTCGACCGAGTGGTAGACCGTCGTCGGGGAGGTCGATCGCGAGCGTCCCAATGAGACCCGATGGCGCGCCCGCGGCGAGCGAACCGTCGATCCCGATCGTCGCACCGGAGAACGACGCCGAGCCGTCGATTTCAAGACTCGACGTCACACCCCGCGGTGCAGCGGTGAGCGCGACGACGAGCGACCCATCCACGGTGAGCCCACCGAGGCGGGGCCGGGACGCGTTGTCGAACGCCATCGCCAAGCGGGCGTCGAACCCCTCACCGGCGCCGAGATCGATCGACCCGGCGACACGCGCCGAGGCGTCGAGCACCTCGATCCGACCACCGAGCGACCCTGACCATCGTGACGCTCGTGATGACAAGCGCAGCGAGGCGTCGGTGATCTTCGTCCCGAGCACCGGGCCGAGCTGGTCGACGCCGACCGCGACGTCGAGGTCGAGGCTTGCCGGCCGCGGCGTGATCGTGATGTCGAGCCGGGCGTCGTCGACGAGGCCGTCGATGTCGCCGCGGCCGGTCACACGGATACCGCCGT
>JBKEAH010000268.1:0-1542 GCA_047972065.1 Desertimonas sp. | reverse complement strand
GAGCCGGAGGCGGCCCATGCGATGTGACGTGCTGGCGGTGGGTACCGAGTTGTTGCTCGGTCAGATCGTCGACACCAACTCGGGTTGGATCGGTCAGCGCCTCGCCGAGCACGGCATCGATTCGCTGCTCCAGGTGAAGGTGGGGGACAACCGGTCACGCGTGGCCGCCCAGCTCACACGGATGCTCGCCGAGGCCGATGCGGTGATCGTGTGCGGCGGTCTCGGACCGACCCACGACGACATCACCCGTGAGGCGATCGCCGAGGTGATGGGCGTCGAGCTCCGCCACGACGATTCCGTCGTCGGGGCGATCGAGTCGATGTTCGCCCGGCGGAACCGTCCGATGCCGGCCAACAACCTGCGCCAGGCGCTGGTCCCCGAGGGGGCCGTCGTGATCGCCCAGACCCGTGGGACCGCGCCGGGGCTGATCTGTCCGGTGGGCGACAAGGTGCTCTACGCCGTTCCCGGTGTCCCCCACGAGATGGAGGACATGCTCGCTCGCGCCGTCATCCCCGACCTGGTCGGCCGCGACGACCGCCGCGGGGTCATCGCCAGCAGGGTCCTCAAGACCTGGGGGGAGAGCGAGAGCGGGCTCAACGAGCGCCTCCAGCCGATCATCGATCAGCTCGACGAGGTCGGCGACGTCACCCTGGCCTTTTTGGCCAGGGGTTGGAACGGTCTCGAGGTGCGCCTGACGACCCGGCAAGGGACCGCCGAGGCGGCCGGCGACGCCCTGGCGCCCTGGGAGGCAGCGGTGCGCGCCGAGCTCGGGCCGATCGTGTTCGGGACCGGCACCGACTCGATGGAGTCGGTGGTGCTCGACGAGCTGCGCGCTCGGCGATGGACGCTGGCGACGGCGGAGTCCCTGACCGGCGGGCTGGTGGCGGCCCGCTTGACGGCGATCCCGGGGGCCAGCGATGTGGTGCGGGGCGCGGTGGTCTCGTATGCCTCGGCGGTCAAGCACGAGCTGTTGCGGGTGCCCGACGGTCCCGTGGTCAGCGAGGCGGCGGCGGCGGCGATGGCGACCGGGGTGCGGCGGGTGTTGGGCGCCGATGTCGGGATCGCGCTGACCGGGGTGGCCGGGCCGGCCGAACAGGAGGGTCAGCCGGTGGGCACCGTGTGTCTTGCCGTTGCCGTGCCGGGGGCGGATCCGCCGCGGACGACCACGGTCCGCTTCGGCGGCCAGCGGGACCAGATCCGTCAGATGGCGGTGATCTCCGCCCTCGATCTGGCTCGTCGAGCGCTCTCGTAGGCTGTTCGCACGCTCCCGTAGCTCAGCTGGACAGAGCAGCGGCCTTCTAATCCGACGGTCACAGGTTCGAATCCTGTCGGGGGCACCTTCACCGCGGCCGAGATCCTGGGTGGATCCCCGCGCCGGGGTCCAGGTTCGACTCCGGCCACGGCACGAATCGGGCTGGGTTCACCTAGCCTGGTTCGGCGGCCAATGTCGATCGAGAGGGCTCGGGTGAAGTTCAAGAAGGGTGACACCATCATCTATCCCCAACACGGTGCGTGCATCGTGGTGGGGACCAAGAAGATGGA
>JBKEAH010000233.1:0-2705 GCA_047972065.1 Desertimonas sp. | reverse complement strand
CGCGCCGCACCGGCCGAGCGCAGCCAGGGCCCGGCCCGGTTCAGCCGCGAGGCCGTCGTGCAGTGGTCGGTGACGGCCACCGACCACGACGGCCCGGTGGCGATCTCGGAGGCCGAACTGGCCCGGGCGGTCGCCGCCGGCGCCACCCTGTTGCACACCGGCCGGAAGTGGGTGCGCATCGACCCCGCCGCGCTGCGCCGGGCTCGCAAGCGGATGGCCGACCACGTCCGCGATCACTCCGAGGTCGACGCCCTGACCCTGGTGCGTCTCGCCGCCGCCGGGGACGCCGACATCGACGTCGCCGACGACGCGACCACCGGGGCGGCCGACGTCGGGGGCTGGGCCGGCGAGTTGCTGACGGGACTTCCCGACGAGGCCTTGCGCGCCGAGACCGAGTCGGTCGGCTTCCACGGCACCCTACGTCCGTACCAACGGCGGGGTCTGGGGTGGCTGCGATTCCTCGCCCGACTCGGTCTCGGCGGTTGCCTCGCCGATGACATGGGCCTCGGCAAGACCGCCACCACCCTCGCCCACCTCCTCGACCGATCGGGACCACACCTCGTCGTCTGCCCCTTGTCGGTCGTGCACAACTGGGAGGCCGAGGCCCGTCGCTTCACGCCCTCGTTCCGGGTGCTCGTCCACCACGGCGCCGCCCGCGCCGGGCGGGCTGATGACGGCCAGATCTCGCTCGACGGGCTCGACGACGACGCGCCGCCGGACCTCACCATCACCACCTACGGACTGCTCGCCCGCGACATCGACCACCTCACCGAGACGGCGTGGTCGACGCTGGTGCTCGATGAGGCCCAGATGGTCAAGAACCCCGGGACCAACGCCGCCCGGGCCGTACGGGCGCTGACCGCCGGCCAGAAGCTGGCGCTCACCGGCACCCCGGTCGAGAACCGGCTGGGCGAGCTGTGGGCGATCCTCGATGCCGTCAACCCGGGGATGCTCGGCAGCCGCGAACGGTTCCGGCATCGCTTCGCCAACCCGATCGAGCGCGACGGCGACGGCGACAAGGCGGCCGAGCTCCGGCGTCTGACCCAGCCGTTCGTGCTTCGGCGCACCAAGGCCGACCGGTCGTTGGTCCCCGATCTGCCCGACAAGATCGAGCAGATCGCCTGGGCCGGACTGACCCGGGAGCAGGCGACGCTGTACCAACAGGTCGTCGACCAGCTTCTTGCCAACGCCCCCGACGCGGCCGGGATGAAACGGCGCGGGCTGGTGCTGGCGGCGCTGACGCGCCTCAAGCAGATCTGCAACCACCCGGTGCACGCGCTCGGCGACCACTCGCGACTCGCCGGCCGCTCGGGCAAGCTGGCCCGCTTCGACGAGCTGGTCGACGAGCTGCTCGATCTCGGCGAGCGGGCGCTGGTGTTCACCCAGTTCGTCGAGATGGGCGAGCTGCTGCAACGTCATCTCACCGAGCGCCTCGGGATGCGTGCGCCCTTCCTCCACGGCGGCGTGTCGAAGTCACGCCGCGATGGGATGGTCGCCGACTTCCAGGCCGGGCTCGGGGCGCCGATGCTGTTGGTGTCGCTCAAGGCAGGCGGCACCGGGCTCAACCTCACCGCCGCCAGCCAGGTCATCCACTACGACCGCTGGTGGAACCCGGCCGTCGAGGACCAGGCGACCGATCGAGCGTGGCGGCTGGGCCAGGGCCGCACGGTCAACGTCCACAAGCTGGTATGCGAGGGCACGGTCGAGGAGCGGATCAACACGCTGATCGACGAGAAGCGGGCGCTGGCCGAGACGGTCGTCGGCACCGGCGAGACGTGGCTGTCCGAGCTGTCCACCGATGACCTGCGCCAGCTCGTGCGCCTCGATGCGAGCGCGACGTCATGAGACCGCGGGCGCATTTCGGCGCCGACCCCAAGGGGCGGCTCCCGGCGACGATGCTGCGGGCGCTGGCCGCCGAGCTGTCGGACCCCAGTCGGTTCAAGCGGGCCAAGGCCTATGCCCGCGATCAGGCGGTGTTCGACATCCAGGTCGATCCGGGTGTGGTGCGCGGGATGGTGCAGGGCTCGCGCCCGGAACCGTACGAGACGGGGGTGCTGGTGAGTCCGCTCCCCGCTGCGACGCGGACGGCCGCCGATGCCGCTGCGACCAGCGCGGTGCAGCTGATGCCCGGTCGTGACGACCTCGCCGTGACCTGCACCTGTCCGGATGTCGACACGGCGGGGGTGGTGTGCAAGCACGCGCTGGCGACGCTGCTGGTGTTTGCCGACGAGGTCTCGGTCGAGCCCGGGTTGCTGAGCCACTGGCGCTCGGGCGGCGCCCTGGGCCGGCCCAGCGTCGGCCGATCGCGGGCGATCGCCCGCGGCGAGCCCGACCGCGAGCGGGAACCGCTCACCCCGGTGGTGGATGTTCTCGCCGAACGCCGCCGGGGTCCCGCGCCACTCCCCCCGTCGCCCGCGTTGGCCCCGCTCGCCCGGGTCCCGGTGACCGACGACCTGACCGAGGTGCTTGCGCTGGCGTTGCGGAGCATGACGTCCAGCCCTCGAACCTAGGTGACAATCGTCACCCGTTCGGCGGCGACGGCGATACGCTGACCGTCTCGTCGATCAGGTCGGCGGGGGAGCGGCCCCCGATGACCTCATCGAGATGGGATGCCGATGCTCGCAGGTACGCGCCGCTGGCGGATGCTGGCCATGGCCGTGACGATCCTCATGCTGTCGTCGGGGCCCGCCGTCGCCACCCCGACC